>JBDTTA010000211.1:0-4965 GCA_039930845.1 Gemmatimonadales bacterium | reverse complement strand
CGGCCATGCGGCTACTTCGTCCGCTCGTACACCGTCTTTCCCGCGAGCAACGTTCGCATCACGTGCACCAGGTGGATGCTGTCCGCCGGGACAGCGAAGAGGTTCCGATCGAGTATCTGCAGGTCGGCCAGCTTGCCGACCTCGATCGATCCGGTTTCCCGTTCCTGCCGGTGCGCGTACGCGGCGTTGATGGTATAGAGCGCGACCATGGTCGGCAGATCCACTCGCTCGATCGGATGCCACGGCGCCATGCCCGGTCTCGCGGGATCGAGATGGGTGACGCCCATTTCGATCGCGTCGAGCGGATTGAGCGACGAGACCGACCAGTCGCTCCCGCCGGTGACGATGGCGCCTGTCTGTACCACGCTTGCGATCGGATAGAGCCAGCGTGAACGCCCGGGCCCGAGTGCGGGCTCGGTAAGCCTGGTCAGATAGTCGTCGCCATTGGCCCACAGCGCCTCGAAGTTGGCGATCACGCCGAGTGACCGGAAGCGCGGGATGTCGGCGGGGTCGATCAACTCGAGATGGGCGATGGAGTGGCGGCTGTCGTGCACGCCGTTCCGCGAGCGCGCCCGCTCAAAGGCGTCGAGCGTCATGCGGATCGCACGGTCGCCGATGGCGTGCACGTGCACCTGGAAGTCGTCCCGATCGAGGTCGGTCACGAGGCGATCGAGCGTCGACTGCGTGTAGTTGGGACTGCCGGCGTCGCCATGCCGATCGAGGTAGGGCTGAAGCAGCGCGGCGGTGCCCGATTCGATGACGCCATCGGCAAAGAGCTTGACGGCAATGGGGCGAACATGCGCCGAGGTGAAGCGCGCGCGCCATTCGCGGAGCCGTGTCAGCAGCGTGCTGATGCCCGTGTCGCCTCCGGTGGCAAGCGCCGCGACGACGCGGAACGAGAGCGTGCCGGCGCTGTCCGCCCTGGCGTAGGCCTCGAGCTCAGACTCGCCCTCGTCGGCGGCGAACACCGTCGTGATGCCAAAGCTGTTGGCCAGTTTCTGTGCGCGCGCCAATCCCTCCGACCGCTCCCCCGCGGTGCGTTCGGGCAGGCTGTCCGCTACCAGATCCACCGCGGTCTCGCGGAGCGTGCCGCTTGGCTCCCCGGTGCGGCGGTCGCGCTCGATGCGTCCGTTGGGCGGGTCGCGGGTGTCGCGAGTGATCCCCGCCAGCGTCAGCGCACGCGAGTTGACCCAGGCCGAGTGACCATCGGCGGCCCACAGGAGCGCCGGGCGATCGGGAACGACGCGGTCGAGGAGCTCCTTCGACGGGTTCGCCTCCGAAAAGAGCGGGAGCTGCCAGCCGGCGCCTCGGATCCACTTCGATTCGGCGTGAGACTCGGCGTAGCGGCCAATCGCGGCGACCGCGGCATTCGCCGTCGTGAAGGTGTCGAGCTGGATTTCGGCGAGATCGGTGCCGCTGCTCACCGGATGAACGTGTGCATCCTGGAAGCCGGGCAGCACCATCCGTCCCGCCAGCTCCACCACCTCCGTGGCGGGGCCGATCAGCTCGGCCGCAGGGGGCTCGGTGCCGACGTAGACGATCCGGCCCTTCCGGACGGCGACGCTCGTGGCCCAGCTTCGCGCGGCATCAACGGTGTACACTGCCCCGCCGAGCAGCACCAGATCGGCGGGCTCCGCGGGGGCCTTCGGCGGGCGGGAGTCGGGCGAGCACGCCGCGAAGTACCCCAGGGCGGCGAGCGCGATTACACGCGGAGAACGGACTACCATGCGATACCGTAGTCCTCGCCGTGATTGCTCGAGGCGCCCCACATCGTGCCGTGCGCGCGGTCGAACATGATCCCGTTGATCGGCCCCGACGTACGGTCCCGGAACACGAGGATATAGCCCAGCTGCCGCAGCGCGGCGCGCACACTGTCCGGCGTGGACGAGGCGACGAGGAGCCGACCGGGCCGCGACGCGTGGTCGCCAAAGGACGAGCGCATCTGATCGCTGTTGACGTTGGGTGCCTCCGCCGCCTGTTGCGGCGTCATGCCGAACTCGACGATATCCAGAAACCACTGAAGAAGGTTCTGGTCCTGCGAATCACCGCCCTGCACGGCAAAGGCGAGGTAGGGTGAGCCTTCCTTCATCGCCAGCGTAGGTGTGAGCGTGACCCGCGGTCGCTTTCCCGGCTCGATCACGTTGTAGGGTCCGTCCTCCGCGCTGGTCACGAAGCTCTGGGCCCGCTGGCTCAAGCCCACGCCGGTGCGGCCCGCGATGACCGCCGGAATCCATCCGCCGCTCGGTGTGACAGACACCACCCACCCCTCCTCGTCCGCCGCCTCGATGGAGGTCGTCCCCGCATAGAACTGCGCGTCGAAGGCGGAGTCGCTGACCCCCAGCTTCTCGATGGAGTCGGCGGGAACGGGCGTCCATCGTGCGAGGAGAGCGGCGAATGGGTTGGTGCCGCCCTGGAAGGGATACGGATCGCCCGGCTTGACCGTCGAGTCGTTGTGCGTCCAGTCGATCTGAGCGTAACGCGCCTTGGCGTATTCCTTCGAGAGCAGTCCCTTGACCGGCTCCTCAGGCGGGAAATAGGGGTCGCCGTAGTAGAAGTCGCGGTCGGCGTAGGCGAGATTCATTGTCTGGTACAAGGTGTGGATGTACCGGGGCGTGTTGTATCCCATCGCCTTGAGATCGGTATTCTCCAGGATGTTGAGTGCCTGGAGCATGACCGGTCCCTGTTGCCAGATCGGGAGCTTGTAAACGGTGATTCCCTTGTAGGTCGTGCTGAGCGGCTCCTCGATTCGCACCTTCCAGGTGGCCAGGTCGCCAAGCGTGATCAGTCCGCCCTCCTCCTGAACGCCGCGCACCAGCTCCCGGGCGATGTCTCCCTTGTAGAAGCGGTCGTAGGCGGCGTAGATCGCCTGTTTGCGGCTCTTCCCCGCCTTGAGGGCCGTGCGCTCCGCCGCCACCAGTTTGCGGAGCGTGGCCGCGAGATCGCGCTGCACGAATACTTCTCCCGCCGCCGGCGCCTCGCGCGACTCGCCGGCATGGGGAAGGAACACGGTACGCGAGTATTTCCACTTCTTGATCTCCGCCTTTTCCCGCTCGATGCCGTCGGCCGTTTCCGCCTCGATCGGATAGCCGTCCGCCATCTGAATCGCCGGCGCCAGCACCTCGGCCAGCGACAGCGTCCCGTACTCGGCAAGCATCGTCATCAAACCGCCCGGCGTGCCGGGTGTGACGGCGGCGAGCGGTCCGTATTCCGGTGGATAGCGATAGCCCTTCGATTTGTAGAACTCCGCCGTCGCGCCGGCCGGTGCGACGCCGAGTGCGTCGATGCCGATCACCTTCTTGAGCTTTGGATGGTAGATGAGCGCCTGCGTCTCCCCGCCCCACGAGAGCACGTCCCACATGGTGGTGACCGCGCCGAGCATTGCACAGGCCGCGTCCACCGCATTGCCGCCCCTGGCGTACATGAGCGCGCCCGCGGTGGCGCCCAGCGGCTTGCCGGTGATGGCGAGCCAATGCCTCGCGTGCAGCGGTGGCTTCTGCGTCTGTTGCGAGTGAAGCGGGACGGCGACGGTACACACCATGCCCGCGAGGAGCCCGAGTCGGGAAACCCTCATGTCATCTCCTTAGCCACGACGGAATGAGGACGCCGGCGACACCCAGCAGAATGATCAGGACGATCACGATCGCGACACGACGGGTGAGGGCGGGGGTACGGCCGATGCGGACGACCAGGGGGAGATTCACCGCCGCGCTCGCCAGCGAGGCGATGATCGCCCCGGTGCCCGCCACCGCCGGAGGGAGGGTGCCCGCCGCGGCGAGGTTGGCGGCGGAGGCGACGGCGCTGGCGCTGGAGACGAAGCCGCCGAAGAAACTCACCAGGTAAAAGCCGCCGTGACCGAGTTTCCGTTGCGCCAGGACACCGGCGATCTCGAGGACGAGAAACATCACGCCGAACTTGAGTGCCGCCGTCAGCGAGAAGGGTGACGACATCTTCGGAATGTCGGCGCCACGCGACTCCGTCCTCTCCCGCCTGATGAGGGTCGCGGTAGCGGCGCCACCGAGCATGAGGACGAGTGTCGGGGTCGCGCTCGCCAGCGCGGACGGCGCAATGAGGCCCAGGATGATCGCGTTGCGCACCAGCATCGCGGCAGTGGCGAGCACGACACCGCGAAAGGTCACATCAAGCAACCGGTCGCTCGACGTGCTCTGGCGATCGGACAGCTCGGTGACGGTGACGGTGCTGTTGATGAGTCCGCCGAGAAAGCCGGTCAGCTCGATGCCGCGTGCACCGTAGAGTCGAAGGAGCACGTAGTTGGCAAAGCCCAGCGCGGCCACCAGAATCACGGTCACCCACGCCGCGCGAGGCTCGATGAGGCCCCATGGGTCGACCGTGCCGCTGGGCAGCACCGGGTACACGATGAAGGCGAGGATGGCGAAGAGGATCGCCGACCGCAGCTCGCCCTCGGTGAGTGCGCGACTGAATCCGGTGAGCGGTTGTTTCCACGCGAGGAGGGCGGCCGTCACCACGCCGAGCGCGGTGGGCGTGAAGGTGTGCCCCTGACCCACCAGCACACCGGCAAATCCGGTGACCGCGAGCGCGGCTGAGGTGGTGATCTCGGCGCCCTCGCCGGTACGGATGGTCTCGAGATTGAGCAGCACGATGAGCACGCCGACCAGCCCGACCGCCGCCAGGGCGAACGGCTCGCCGAGCATGCCGCCGGTGGCGCCGAGGACCGAGACGAAGGCGAAGGTGCGAAGCCCCGCCTCCTTCTGACGCCGCTCGCGCTCGATACCGACGAAGAGGCCGATGGCGAGCGCGAGCGCGAGCTGCAGGAGGGTGGGCAGGTACTGCCAGCCGGCGATGTCACTCGACATGGTGGGAAAATGTACTCAACTACCGGCGGCGGGGGTTGGCCCGCCGCCGTTCCGGCCTCGTTCTATCGCCGGGTGTATCTCGCCGTCACCAGCGTCGTCCAGCCGTGCCGATCCTCACGCGTCCAGCGCTGCA
>JBDTTA010000210.1:0-4984 GCA_039930845.1 Gemmatimonadales bacterium | reverse complement strand
TGTGGCGCACGAGGTCAACAATCAGATGACCGCGGTGCTCGGCTTCGGCGAGTTCGTGCTCCGGGCCCTCGGCCCCGACCATCCGCAAGCTCCCGACCAGCGGCAGGTGCTGCTGGCCGCCGACCGGGCCGCTCGGGTCACGCAGCAGCTCCTCGCCTTCACGCGCCAGCAGATCAACCAGCCGCGCGTGATCGAGCTCGGGGAGCTGGCGGACCGGCTCCGACCAGTCCTCCAGCAACTCCTCGGCAGCGACAAGGAGCTCGAGATCACGCCGACACGTCCGCGCCGCCGGGTAAACGCCGACCCGATGCACGTCGAGCAGGTGCTGATCAACCTGGTCGCCAATGCGCGAGACGCGACCGGCACCGATGGGCGCGTGACGATCTCGGTTGAAGACGCCGAGGTCAGTGAGGCGCCTGTCGCGGGACAGAGCTCGAGCATGGCTCCAGGTCCGTACGTGGTGCTCACCGTCGCGGACAGCGGCACCGGCATCGACGCCGACACCATCGCCCGCATCTTCGAGCCGTTCTTCACCACCAAACCAGTGGGCCAGGGGACGGGCCTGGGACTCTCCATGGTGTATGGTATTGTCAAGCAGCACGGCGGCTACATCTGGGCCCAGAGCCACCCGGGCCAGGGCACCGCGATGCGCCTGTACTGGCCGGCGGTGCCATCGCTCCAAACTCCGGGACTCGAAGCGCCGGACGGTGAGACGGTCAGCGAGGTCTCGCGGCCGCAGAAGGCGACAACGATTCTGGTGGTCGAGGACGAGCCGGCGGTACGACAACTGGCGGTGCGAAGCCTCGAGTCGGCCGGGTTCACGGTGCTCGAAGCGGCGGATGGGAAGGCGGCGCTGGATGTCATTCACGCCGGACAGCGCGTACCCGACCTGCTCCTGACCGACGCGGTCATGCCCCGCCTCGGAGGCCGCGAACTCGGCGAAACGGCGGCGGCGCTGGAGCCCGATCTGCCGGTGCTCTTCATCTCCGGCTACGCCGGCGACGATGTCGTGCTCCGCCGGCTCGTTCCCGAGGGAGCCGCATTTCTGCAGAAGCCGTTCACGCCAACCCAGCTCGTCCGCTCCGTGACCAGATTGCTGGCGCGCCGCGAGCGCAGGGCGGACGGCAAACGCTCTGCCAGTTAACGACGGCTGACAAAGAAGCGCTTCAGCAGCTCACCACACTCTTCCGCCAGCAAGCCGCCGAGCACTTCCGGCCGATGATTGAGCCGGGGGTGCCGGAGCAGGTCGTACACCGACCCCACCATTCCCGCCCGCGCGTCGAAGGCCCCGAACACCACGCGGCCGATCCTGGTCAGGACCATCGCCCCGGCGCACTGCGCGCATGGCTCGAGGGTGACGTACAGCGTGGCGAGCGACAGTCGGTCGGCGCCCGCGAGGTGCAGCGCGCGTTGCAACACCAGCAGTTCGGCATGCGCGGTGGGATCGCGGCGCTCGATGGTTTCGTTGTGCGCCTCCGCCAGGATCTGGCCGTCCGCCATGACCACGGCGCCGACGGGCACTTCCTCGCGCACCGACGCAGCACGAGCCAGTCTGAGCGCCGCCTGCATCCCCGTGAGGTCGCTCGGGGAAGGGGTGCCTCTACGCACTGGCCTTGGCCGTCACGCGGTCCGCCCTCACGAGCCGGAGGTGTTCGCCCGCCCGCTCGACGCGGATGCGATCGCCATCGACGAAGGTGCCCTCCAGCAGCTCGAGCGCGATGGCGTTCTGGAGCTCGCGCTGGATTACCCGCTTGAGCGGCCGCGCTCCGTAGACCGGGTCGTATCCCTTGAGCGCCAGCAGCTCGCGCGCCTCGGGAGTCACCTCGAGCCCGAGATGACGCGCCGCGAGCTGCGCCTCGAGATGCGCGAGCTGGATGCCCACGATCTGGCCGAGATCCTCGCGGCTCAGCGGCCGGAAGACGATGATGTCGTCCACGCGGTTCAGAAACTCCGGCCGGAAATGGTTGCGGAGCTCGTCGCGCACTCGCGTCTCGATGAGGCCCCAGGCCGCATCGTCCGCCTGCGCGCCCGCGTCCACGATGAGCTGGCTGCCGATATTGCTCGTCATGATGATCACCGTATTGCGGAAGTCCACCACCCTGCCCTGGCTGTTGGTGAGCCGCCCGTCATCCAGAATCTGGAGCAGGACGTTGAAGACGTCCGGGTGTGCCTTTTCGATCTCGTCGAACAGGAGGACGCTGTAGGGCCGGCGGCGCACCGCCTCGGTGAGCTGTCCGCCCTCTTCATAGCCGACGTAGCCGGGTGGTGCGCCGATCATCCGCGCCACCGAGTGCTTTTCCATGTACTCGGACATGTCGAGTCGCACCATCGCCCGCTCGTCGTCGAAAAGGAACTCGGCAAGCGCGCGCGCGGTCTCTGTCTTGCCGACGCCGGTGGGACCGAGGAAAATGAACGATCCCGTCGGGCGGTTCGGGTCGCTGAGACCCGCCCGGCTCCGGCGGACGGCGTTGGCCACTGCGGTGAGCGCGATCGGCTGGCCGACCACGCGCTGTCGGAGCTCCTCCTCGAGCCGCGTGAGCCGCTCGCGATCGCTCTCGAGCATCTTGCTCACCGGTATGCCCGTCCATTTGGCGACGATCTCGGCGATGTCCTCCGCGTCCACTTCTTCCTTGAGGTACTTCGCCTTCGACTGGGTCTCCTGGAGGCGGTGCTCATCCTCCTCCAACCGGCGCTCGAGCTCCGGGATCCTGCCGTATCGGAGCTCGGCGGCGCGCTGGAGATCGCCCCGCCGGGTGGCCTGATCCACCTCCGCCCGCAGGCCTTCGACCTCCGCCTTGACCTCGCGGAGCTGCTGGATGACCGCCTTCTCCGCCTGCCACTGGGCCTTCATGCCGGCGCTGCGCTCACGAAGCCCGGAGATCTCCTGCTCGACCGTGGCGAGTCGTTCCCTGCCTGCACGGTCCTTCTCATTGAGCAGCGCCTGACGCTGGATCTCGAGCTGGATGATCCGGCGCTCCACCTCGTCGATCTCGACGGGCAGGCTGTCGATCTCTATGCGCAACCGGCTGGCCGCCTCGTCCACCAGATCGATGGCCTTGTCGGGGAGGAACCGGTCGCCGATGTAGCGGTCGGAAAGCGTCGCCGCGGCCACGAGGGCGTTGTCGGTAATCCGCACGCCGTGATGGACTTCGTATTTCTCCTTCAGCCCGCGAAGGATGGCGATCGTATCGGCCACGGTCGGCTCGCCGACGAGGACCGGCTGGAATCGGCGCTCCAGCGCCGGATCCTTCTCGACGTGTTTGCGGTACTCGTCGAGCGTCGTGGCGCCGATGACGTGCAGCTCGCCCCTCGCCAGCGGCGGCTTGAGCATGTTGCTCGCGTCCACCGCCCCCTCCGCCGCTCCCGCGCCCACGATCGTGTGCAGCTCGTCGATGAAGGTGATGTATTTCCCTTCGCTCTCGGTCAGCTCCTTGACCACCGCCTTGAGCCGCTCCTCGAACTCGCCACGAAATTTGGCGCCGGCCAGCAACAGGCCGATGTCGAGCGCCACGAGCTCCCGCTCGCGGAGCGACTCGGGGACGTCGCCATTGACGATGCGCTGCGCGAGTCCCTCGACGATAGCCGTCTTGCCGACGCCGGGCTCACCGATGAGGACGGGGTTGTTTTTCGTGCGGCGGGAAAGCACCTGCATGACGCGGCGGACTTCCTCATCCCGGCCGATGACGGGGTCGAGTTTTCCGTCGCGGGCGAGGTCGGTGAGATTCCGGGTATAACGCTCGACCGCCTGGTATTGTCCTTCAGGCGACTGGTCGGTGACGCGATGCGATCCACGCACCTCCTTGAGTGCCGTGAGCAGAGCGTCGGCCGAGATGTTCTGCGCGGAGAGCAGCTCGCGTGCGGCGGTTCCCTTCTCCTCGGCAAGCGCGACGAGGAGGTGCTCCGTCGAGACATAGGCATCTCCCAGTTTTCTGGCCAGGTTTTCCGCGCGATCGAAGACCCGGGTGATTTCGCGGCTGAAGGTGGGCTCGGACCCGCCCTGCTGGGTCGGGAATCGGGCGAGCTCCCGTTCCATGGCCTCTCCGAGCGCCGCGAGGTTGGCGCCGGCTTTCTGGAGGAGCGGCTGCACCACGCCCTCGGGCTGCGCAAGCAACGCCGCCAGCAGGTGGGCGTCATTAATGACTGGGTTGCCGCGACGGCGGGCCTCTTCCCCCGCGTCTCGAAAGGCCTCCTGCCCCTTGATCGTCAGTCGCTCGGGTCGAATCATCAGCTCCTCTGGTTACCATCGCTGGGAAAGCCTCGTGAGTGCCCGCCGATGGGCAAGCGGCGTTCCCAAAGCTTCTGCCGATATGGCAGCAGCACGAAACACAGCAGGGGCGACGGCTGCGTCGCCCCTACTGTCGGCTGGTGACCTTCCGTTGCACGATCATTTTCCGGGTGTACCGCTCGCCGTTCACACTCAACTGGTAGTAGTAGACTCCCGGCGTAGCCTCGCCGACGCCGTCCAGGTATTTCCCGTTCCAGTAGGTATGATACAGCCCACATCTGAGCCTGAGACTGTCCACCCGTTCATCGGACCCCTGGGCCAGCACCGGAATCGCGACCACCTGCACCAGCACGTTATAGATCTTGAGACTTACCACCGGCTGGCGGCCCCTCGCACACAATGCCTGACCGATCTCGAAGGGAATGGTCGTCGCCGGGAAGAACGGATTGGGGTAGTTCTCCTTCAGCTCGACACGCGGCGGGTCAACGTTCGCCTGCGCAGCCACGGGGGACCCGATCCCCACCAGCAGTCCGAGCCACCACCCCGGCCACACCAAACGGACCATGGGCGCTCCTGTTCACACCAGATGTCGAACGGCTGACCCTCCTGTGGAAGCGGCACTCTGCCCTCGGCCGGCGGCTTGGTTACCGGCCAGAACGACCTACACCTTATAGCTAATCGCCGACGCGGCTGCCGCAAGGAGGCCGGTGAGACCGATCCCCGCCGGCGCTGGAGAGGCTTCCGACAAACGGCGTGTCG
>JBDTTA010000209.1:0-4994 GCA_039930845.1 Gemmatimonadales bacterium | reverse complement strand
CCTGTCGTCAGGAACCGGCGCAGCGGATGGTTCGCGTAAATGGGCTGGAGCGCCAGGTATCGGGTCATCATTCCGGTGCCCGGCACGAGCACTTCGTAGTGTTCGAGCAGGTCCGTCTGATCGGACGACGGGGACGATGAGGCCGTCAACTGAAGGAAGTGGATCGCGAACGCCACCGCTTCCGCCTGGTGCTCGGAGACGCTGCCGTAGCCGTAGCGCTTCGGATCAGGGATCGGCGCGGTGCCGGCCCACAGCATGGCCATCTGCGCGGGAGCGCGCGCCTGCCACCGGTGGGCCAGCTCGTGCGCCAGCGCATGCCGGAGCTGCGCGCGTGTGCTCATGTGCGATGGATCGAGCGCCAGCGAGTCGCGCGACGCGACGTACTCGCCGAGCCGGCCGGCCTCGCGCCCGCGATCGCCGACGATGCCGATCGGGGCCCGCGGCCGTCCGAAGAGCATGAACAGCGAGTCGGCATAGCGGCTGGTTACCAGCGTCCGGATGAGATTTCTGGCGGCAGCGTTGTTGCCGGGGCTGACCAGCGGCGTTTCCACAGACCACTCGCGCGATCCCAGGCTATCGAGCCAGGTGGGGTGGGCGGCCACGTCGAGCAGCGGTCCCGGAGCGTCGGTCTCGAAGAGGCCGTTGTCCACCCGGAACAGGTAGATGGTGCGGTCGCGCTCCTTGTGGGTGTACGCGAGCGTGACCGCGGACGCGCGCCACGTCTTGCCGCCCGTCTTCCTGAGCGGACCGACGAGCGGGAACATCGTCGTGAACGCTCCGTTGGCCGCATGGAACACGAGACCCGAGTCGGTCACGGCGAACGCCCCGGACACTGGCGGGAGTCCCCGCTGCGAGAGATAGCCCACCACGAGCGAGCCGGCGAGAATCGCCGAGCGCGGCGCGCCCGAATAGGCGATGTTGCGCGGCCTCAGCGTGTCCTCTTCCTCCGCCGACATCGCGCCGTAAGCGGCATAGCCGCTCGCGTGCGCCGGGCCGATCGCGCCGGCCGGGGAGAGCCTGCTCCCGGCGGCGACCAGCGTCGCAACGGTAAGAAGGGAGAGGACGCGCATGGGGCCCTAGCGGATGACCAGCCCGCCCTGGTGCAGCGCGGGCGGCACATCCGAGGCGCTGGCCGGGTTGACCCAGGTGGTCTGAACGAGGAGCACCGTGAGGGCGACGATCAGAAAAAGCATCGCGCCGAGGACGGCGAGTGCGGCCCCTCCGAAGACGGGAGAAGCGTGGGCGATCATGGTCGGTGCGGCGCTGCCGGGTTCAGCGGACACGTGAAGGTCTCGAGGTTCCGTGTTGAAGGTGGAAGGTCAGCGGGGAATGCGAAGCCGCATCCCCGTGCGAATGGTGTTCCTGCTCGCGAGCGAGTTGGCGTGGCTCAGGGCCCGCACCGAGACCCGGTAATGCCGCGCGATCCCGCACAACGTTTCGCCGCGCCTGACGCGGTGGATCCTGCCGTGGAGCGTCCGCCGGCTCGCCGAGCCGACTTCGCCAGTGGCCCGCATGGCGAGCGCCGACGGAGCCGCCACTGCCGGGATGATCAGGACGGTGCCCTTGCGGGGCCGCGACGTCTTGAGCTTCGGATTGGCCGCCCGCACTTCCGCCACCGGCAGATGGTAGCGCGCGGCGATGGCGGTGAGACGCTGCGTTGCCGGCACGCGATACGTAATGAAACGTATCCGCTGCGACGGCCGGAGGTCGGCATAGCGTTCGGCGACCGTCGCGCCGGTCCCCGGCGGCAATCGCACCACCGAGACCGAGCGAGGCGGAGTCGCCAGCCGGAGATACTGTGGGTTGAGCTCGCGAATCTTGTCGAGATCGGTGTCGGCCAGCCGGGCGATGACATCGAGCCCCGTCACGTCCGTCACGACGATCGAATCGTATGCAAACTCTTCCGCCGTGTCCGCGCTGAACCCGTAGCGCCCGGGCGCCTTGGCGATCAGCGCCGAGGCGATGAGCTTGGGCACGTAATCCTGGGTCTCGGCGGCCAGCAGGTCGTTCGAGGCGAGCCGGAAGAACGCGGCGTCGCTGGTGACGTCATTCGGATCGGGCGCGGAGTCGGTGCTGTCCTCTGCCGTGTCGGTGGTCGTGTCGGAAGTGACGATGGTGCTGTCCTCATCAACGGCCACCGAATCGGCCACGGCTGCTTCGGTCAGCGGCTCAGCCGGCACGTCCCACTGGAGCTTGCCCAGGCTGCGCGACACCTTGCCGGCGCCTGCGTTGTAGGCCGCCGCCGCCAGGTACAGGCTCCCGAACCGGTCGCGGAGGTCATGAAGATGGCGCGCGGCGGCATCGGTCGCCTTGACCGGATCGCGGCGCTCATCCACCCATGAATCGACCCGAAGCCCATACCCGCGCCCCGTGGCCCGCATGAACTGCCACATTCCCACGGCATACGCCCGGCTGACGGCCTCGTTCGAGTACCCGCTCTCGATGAGTGCCAGGTAGCCCAGATCGCCGGGCAGCCCCTCGGCCTCGAAGCGGCGCCGGATCATCGACTCGTAGCGTGCACCGCGGTGGAGAAAGACCTCCATCCGGCTGCGCGCAAGCCCATCGAAGTATGAGAGATAATACTGGACACGTGGATGTGAAGAGTAGGTCTCGACATCGATGTCCCAGCGGACCCGTTCGCCGTCGAACGCCGGGACCACCTTCTCGTCAGGCGAGGCGGCGGCCAGATCGTTGAGCACGATCGCGTCGGCAGTGGCGGTATCGGCGGATTGGGGCGACACGTCCAGCGAATACACCGCTGAATCGGGCGCCGTACTGACCGGGAGTACGGTGGGGGCGGGTGGCAGATGAGTCGCGCAGGCCGAGAGAGCCACGATCGCGCTGCACAGGGTTAGCCGTCGATGCATTCCGGGTAGGCTAAAGGGTACGTGGAAAAGCTGCGGACACTGTATCGTAGCTGCACAAACCGGGCCGGGTGTAAATGGGGCGCAAGCCCCGTCATCGGCGGCGGTTGCGACGATTCCGGACCCGGTCTTCTGAGCCCGGGGATGGCATTCTTCGACTCGCCCGGCAAAAAGCCGTGTCTCCGCCCTGGTCCTCGCGGCGGAAGGGTGGACGTGACAGATTGTGTCCGTGCCCGTTTCCCTGCAGTTCATCGGCGCCGTGCTCGCGGCGGTGTGCTCCGCTCTGTTGGCCGGCGATGGGATCCTGACCCGGTATGAGTTCGACCGGCCTCCCGCCGACCGGTGGGAGCTGCCGAAGGAGCTCGCCGAGATCAGCGGCCTGGCCGTCGATTCGGCGGGCCGCCTCTTCGCCCACGGCGACGAGCGTGCCGAAATCTTCGAGCTCGACCGCCGCGATCACCGCATCATCGGGAGCTTCACCTTCGGGAACCCCGCGGTGCTTGGAGACTTCGAGGGGATCGCCGTTTCCCGGAACCGCATCTACCTGGTAACGAGCGATGGGGTGATTTACGCTGGCCGGATCGGCGCCTCCGGCGAGCACGTCGACTTCGTCACCTATGCCACCGGTCTCGGCCGCCTCTGCGAAATCGAGGGGTTGGCCTACGACCCCGCCGATCCGTCGCTGCTGCTCGCGTGCAAGGAGGCACGCAGCGGCCAGCTTCAGCATCGGCTCGCGATCTATCGCTGGTCGATCGACCACCGGGAGTTGTTTCCCCGGCCCGCGGTGCTGGTGGGATATGGGCCGATCGCCAAGGCGATCGGCGAGCGCGGATTTCACCCCTCGGATCTGACGCGTGACACCGAAACCGGCCACCTGCTCCTCGTCGCGTCGCGCGAGCATGCGATTGCGGAGATCACGCCGAGCGGGGAAGTCGTCCGGATCGCGAAGCTGCGCAGCAGCCGTCATCGGCAGGCCGAAGGGATCGCCATCGACCGGGACGGGTCGCTGCTCATTGCCGACGAGGGAGGAGGAAAACGGGGGACGCTCACCACGTATGCCAGGGTGGAATAGCGCGATTCACCCCGTCAGGACAACCACTGCGCTGCTGCTGCTTGCCGCCTGCAGCGCCGCGCATCCGCTGGCCCAGCCGGTGGCGGCTCCCGGACCCGCGGAAGTTGCCTCCACACTCCTCCTGATTGGTGACGCGGGAAGCCCCGCTCGCGGTGGAGAGCCGGTGCTTCGTGCGCTCGAGCGCGATGCTGCCGTGGCGCCCGAGCGCACCACGATCGTCTTCCTGGGTGACAACGTCTATCCGCGCGGGGTGCCGGACTCGGCGTCGCCCGCTCGCCCCGATGCCGAGCGAAGGCTGCGCGACCAGATCGCGGTGGTACGGGAGGCGGGGGCACATGGCATTTTCGTCCCCGGCAATCACGACTGGGCCAAACACGCTGCGAGCGGATGGGACGCGATCCGGCGCCAAGGGGCACTGATTGCCGCCGACAGCGGTCCCACGGTGATGTTGCCCGAAGGCGGCTGTCCCGGTCCCTCCGTCGCTGACGTCGGCAGCCGGTTCCGTGTGGTACTCCTCGACACGCAGTGGTGGCTCCACAAGGGGCCCAAGCCCGGCCCCGACAACTCGAGCTGCTCGCCGAGCACCCCCGGCGGCGTGGCCGACTCGCTGCGCGGCGCCATCGACGGAGCCGGCAATCGAGAGGTGATCGTCGCGGGCCACCATCCACTGGCGTCCGGCGGGGTCCACGGTGGGCACTTCACCTGGAAAGACCACATCTTTCCACTCCGGGTGGTGGCGCGGTGGCTCTGGCTTCCCCTCCCGGTCATCGGTTCGATCTATCCCCTCGCGCGCCAGCACGGCGCGTCGTCGCAGGACCTGTCGGGCGGCGCGAATCGGCGGATGCGCGCGGCCATCGAATCGGCGTTCGGGTCGCACCACCCGCTGGTCTACGCCTCGGGCCACGACCACGGGCTGCAGGTGCTTACCGGCACGACCGCGCGCTATCTGCTGGTGAGCGGGGCCGGCATCTACAAGCACGAGGGGCCGGTGGCGTGGCGCGACAGTACCCGGTTCGCCGCGTCGGTGGGTGGCTACATGCGTCTCGACGCTCTCGGCG
>JBDTTA010000208.1:0-5030 GCA_039930845.1 Gemmatimonadales bacterium | reverse complement strand
GCATGTCGAAAATCGACGTCATCATGCCCCAGATGGGCGAATCGATCGCGGAAGGCACCCTCTCGCGCTGGATCAAGAAGGCCGGCGACACGGTCCAGCGCGACGAGCCGATCTTCGAAATCTCGACCGACAAGGTCGACGCCGAGATTCCGTCGCCCACGGCGGGCGTGCTCGCCGAAATTCTCGTGAACGAGGGCGAGACGGTCGCGGTGCAGACCATCGTCGCGCGGATCGAAACCGATGCCGCCGCCGCGGCGTCGGCACCGGCACCGGCATCCGCGCCCGCGCCCGCGCCGAAGGCGGCGACACCCGCGCCGGCTCCCGCACCGCCGCCGCCACCTCAGGCCGCGGCTCCCAAATCGTCGCCTGCGCCGGCTCGCGAGCCCGAGCCTCAGGTCGCCCGGCCGGCGGCCGACGCCACCGGCGACAATGGCGGTGGCGAATCGCTCGAGGAGCGACTGCGCCGGCGCTCGACCCCGCTCGTCCGGAAAATGGCCGCAGAGCACAATCTCGATCTCACCGCCATCTCCGGCACCGGACTGGCCGGCCGCGTCACCAAGAACGACATCCTGAGCCACCTCGAGTCGGCGCAGGCCGAGCCCGGGCCGGCGGTCGCTCCGGCGCCCGCGCATCTGGCGCCGGCGGCCGCCGCTTCACCCGCGCCGAGATCGGCGCCGGCCGGGGTCGAACCGTGGGAAGGAGACCGGGTGGAACCCTGGTCGCGGATCAGGAAGCTCACCGCGGAGCACATGGTGATGTCGCGGCGGGTCTCGCCGCATGTGAATACGATTTTCGAGGTGGACTACACGCGTGTGGCGCAGCTTCGGGCCCGGGCCAGGGCCGACTACGCGACGCGTGGTGTCAACCTGACCTATCTGGCCTTCATTGCCAAGGCGATCGCCGACGGACTGCGCAAACATCCCGTCGTCAATGCCGCGGTCACGGGGGAGAGCACGATCCTCCGACGCGACATCAACCTCGGCATCGCGGTGGCGCTCGACTGGGGGCTCATCGTCCCCGTGGTCAAGCGCGCCGACGAGTTGTCGCTGCTGGGCCTCGCCCGGGCCATCAACGATCTTGGCGAGCGGGCGCGCACCAAGAAGCTGAGCCCCGATGAAGTGCAGAAAGGCACGTTCACCATCACCAACCCCGGGGTCTTCGGCTCGGTCATCGGCACGCCGATCATCAACCAGCCCCAGGCGGCCATCCTCTGCGTCGGTTCGATCGAAAAGCAGCCGGCCGTCGTCACCGTGGATGGCAGCGACATGCTGGCCATCCGGACGCGCGGCATGCTTTCGCTCGCGTTCGATCACCGCATCGTGGACGGGGCGGACGCCGATCGGTTCATGGCCGACGTGAAGCAACATCTGCAGGAGTTTCCTGAAGGCGCCGTCTGACATGGCCCGCACGCTCACCGTCTCCCGGGTGAGCGTGCGGCCGGACGCGGAGCCGGACTACCTGGCGACGGTGCGGGAGCTGGCGGAGTTGGCGCAGGACCGGGGCTGGCACCTCTGGGTGTTCCGCTCCGCCGGCGAGCCGGGTCTCTTTCTCGAATTCATCGAAAGCCGGTCGGCCGAGAGCCATCCCGCCCTCGCCGAGCGGCCGCCCGATGAGCGGCGCCTCGAGGCACGGCTCCGGATGCTCGGGACTCGCGATGCCGGCGCCTCCGATCTCTGGGAAGAAGTGAGGAACTAGGACATGCCACGTCGTGTCATCGAGGTCAACGGCGACCAGTGGCTGGTCTCCGTCAGCGGGCGCAACACCCAGTACACCAAGGACGAGTTCGGCCTGGTGTTCACGAGAGGCACGGGGCCCGGACGCGAGCGCCGCATTTCGCGCTACTCGCCGCTCGGAGCCAAGAGCCGCGAGCTCTCCCTTCGCGAGTTGAGCGATCGGGAGCTGACGGAGCTGCTGGCGCACTCGCAACCCTCGTGGACCGCGCCAGAGATGGGGTACGGCCGCTGACCCAGAGCCCTTCCGCGCCCACCGGCGCGACGGTCGATCTGCATGTCCACTCGACGGCGTCCGACGGGAGCCTGTCTCCCGAGACGGTGGTCGCGCGCGCGCTGGCCGCCGGCCTGCGCGCGATCGCACTGACCGACCACGATACGGTGGCCGGCGTACCCGAGGCCGTCGCGGCGGGAGAGCGGCTCGGGCTCCGGGTGATCGGAGGGTGCGAATTCTCCTCCGCCGCGCCCTGGGGAGAGATGCATGTCCTGGGGTACTTCCTGCCTTCGGCATCGCCGGAGCTCGAGACGTTCCTCGAACGGTGCCGTGCCGACCGCGTTCGCCGCGGGCGCGAGATGGTCAACAGGCTCCGGAGCCTCGGCGTCGACCTGGATTTCGAGGATGTGCTGCGCCAGTCGCGCGGCGGCGCCGTGGGGCGGCCGCACGTGGCGCGCGCGGTCGTCCGCCGGGGCGGCGCCATCGACGTCGGCGACGCGTTCGACCGGTACATCGGTCGCGGCCGCCCGGCATTTGTCGAGAAGACGCTGCCCGAGTTTCGGGAAATCACCGCTATCGTCCACTCGGTTGGCGGGCTGGTCTCGGCGGCCCACCTGAAGGAGCGTGGCACGCGGTCGTTCCTCGAACGGCTCAAGCATGAGGGGCTGGATGCGGTGGAGGCGCGGCATCCCAGTCACGATCCCGCGCTCCGTTCCCGCCTCGCGGACATCGCCGTGCGGCTCGGCCTCCTTCATACCGGTGGCAGTGACTGGCACGGCGATCCGGAGCCGGGCGAGACCCACGGTGCGCTCGGGTCGCAGGAGGTGCCGATCGAGTGGCTCGACCGGCTCGAGGCGGTGCGCGGCAAGCCGCCGGCATCGGTGGGCGGATCATGACCGACGCGTTCGACTTCCGCGGCAAGGTCGTGCTCGTTACCGGTGTGGGCCGCGCGGGGCAGATCGGCAACGCCGTGGCCCTCGGCTTCGGCAAGGCGGGCGCCAAAATCGTCGCCTGCGATCGCAACGCGGTCGGCGTGGCGGAGCGTGTCCGCGAGTTCGCCGCGGCCGGTGTGGATGCCCGGCCCTGCGCCGGGGATCTCACCCAGCCCGACCTCGCGGCGCTTGCCGTCGACGTCGCCCTCCGGCATTTCGGCCGCCTCGACGCGGTGATCAACGTGGCAGGCGGTCTCACCACGTATGGTCCCATCGAGGAGCTGACCGTCGACGCGCTCGACCGCGAGCTGTCGATCAACGTGAAGACCACGGTGCTCGTGTCCCAGGCCGCGATCGGTGCGCTCGAGAAGACCCAGGGCTGCATCGTGAACTTTGCGTCCATCGCGTACTTCCAGCCGCAGAGCCCATTGGCCATTTATTCGGCGGCCAAGGCAGCGGTGGCGGGCTTCACTCAAAGCCTTGCCGTGGAGCTGCGCGACCGGAAGATCCGCGTCAACGCCGTCGCGCCCGGCATGGTTCGCACCGGCGACAACGTCGCCTCCTCCGGCGAGACCGCCGAATACGTCGAGCTGAGCGACATCACGCGCGGCGTCATGTCGCTCGTGGGCCCCGCCTCCGCCGGGATCACCGGCCACATCCTTCCTATCGCTCCAGGCGCTGCCGGCAAGGGCTGATGGAACTTCACGACCGCGTGGCCCTCGTCACGGGCGCCGGCCGCCGTCTGGGGCTGGCCTTTGCGCGGGCGCTGGCCTCTCGCGGCATGGCCCTGGCCATCCATCACCACGCGTCGGCGGCGGGCGCAAACGAGCTGCGCCGCGAAGTGGAAGCGGCGGGGGGGCGGGCCGCGTGTTTTCCCGCCGACCTCACCGATCCGTCCGCCGCCATCGAGCTGCCGCGCCGAGTCGTCGCGGAGCTGGGGAGCCTCGACGTGCTCGTCAATTCCGCGGCGATCATGCGCAAGCTCACGCTCGAAGAGACGACCCCCGGGGACTGGGAGGCGATTTTCGACCTCAACCTCCGGGCCGCCTTCTTCTGCACACAGGGCGCCGCCCCGGCGCTTCGCGCGGCGCACGGCAAGGTGGTCAACATCGCCGACCTGAGCGGGATCGAGCCGTGGCCGGGATTCGTGGCTCACTCGATCTCCAAGGCCGGCGTCGTGATGCTGACGCGCGTCCTGGCTCTCGCGCTCGCGCCCGAAGTGACGGTCAATGCCATCGCCCCAGGCGCGGTGCTCGTGCCCGAATCGTATGACGACGCGGAGCGTGACCGGTTGGCGCGAAGCACGCCGCTCCGGCGTCTCGGGGCGCCATCCGATGCCGTCGCCGCGCTGCTCTACCTGCTCGAGGGCGGCGATTTCGTCACCGGAGAGGTGCTGGCGGTCGATGGCGGACGGCACCTCCGATAGCGTCATGCTCGGCAACGTCGTCATCGTCGGCGGCGGTTGCTACGGCTCCTTCTACGCGCGACAGCTCCTCCGCGCGCGCGAGCGGGGCAGGGCGCGCTGGCGGCGATTGCTCGTGGTCGATCGTGACGGCGGCTGTCAGGTTGCGGAGGATGCCGAGCTCGCCGCTGGATGCGAGCTCGTCGTCGAGGAGTGGGGCGCGTTCTTCGACCGCTTTCTCGCCGGCCCCGAAGGCGACGCCGCCGCACCGGACGCGATCGTCCCGTCACCCCTCATGCCGCACCTCATGTACGAGTGGCTCGTGCGGCGCGCCCGCGCGCGGTGGCCGGGCCGCACGGTCGAGTCGCGACCGGTGACCCTCGAGGCGGGAACGCCGTACGACGTGCTGCATCCTGACGGCACGCGATACCTCTCGCACGCCGACTGGCTCTGCCCGGTGCACTGCATCGAGCCCGCGATCTGTCCGATCATCCGGGCCCCCCGGACATGGGAGATGTCGGAGACGGTTGAGCGGCTGGCGGCCCGGCTGGGCGCCGCGGGTCCAGCGCTCTTCGTCTGCCGGCATCGCGTGCATGGGGTGGGGATGTTCGACGTCGCCGCGGTGCGCGCGGGAGATGCACTCGTCGCGCAGGCGGGGCAGCGCGCGGAGGTCGATGTCCTGGTCGGTACGATCTCGGCGTGCCACGGGGCGGCGAGCATCCTCCACCTCGGGTGAGCGCACCGGGGGCCGC
>JBDTTA010000207.1:0-5133 GCA_039930845.1 Gemmatimonadales bacterium | reverse complement strand
ACGCGTGCGAGCATGTCCCTCCCGGTGGGCCAACCGGTGCATCGTACGCGGTCCCGGCCAGCCGATCCGAACCGTTCCCACGCTCCCTGGTACGAGGCGGCGCGGATTCACCTCTTCAACCGCCGGACGTCCACCGGCGTTGTCTCTAAGGTTCCCCGCCCCGCCGGCCGATAGTGTCCTCACCACCCATGCGAGTTACGATCGAGGACCTCAGACCGGGGATGACGCTCGCCGCCGACCTCCAGGAGCCTGGCGGCCGTCTGCTGCTGCCCGCGGCAACCCTGCTCACCGATCGCCATCTGCGGTATTGCCAGATGTGGGGCGTCAGCGGTGCGGAAATCGAGGGTGACGACGCGCACGGGGCCGGCGTGGACGCCGAGACGGTCGACCCCGCCATTCTGGCCGAAGCCGAAGCCCACATGGCTTCCCACTTCCGGCACGCCGACACCAACCACCCCATCGTGTCGCAGGTGCTCCGCCATTGCGTCGCGCGGGAAGCCCGCCGGCTCGCCACCGCCAGGGTGCCCAGTGATGCCTGAGATCGAGGAGCTGATCCGCGGCGTCGTCCATGTCGGCACGGTGCAGCCGGTGTACGAGCGGCTGGCGCACGTGATGAATCACCCGCTCAGCTCGTCCAGTGACATCGGCAGGGTGATCTCGGACGACCCCGATCTCACCAGCCGGCTCCTCCGTCTCGTCAACAGCCCGATCTACGGCTTTCCCAGCCGGATCTCGACGGTCAGTCAGGCCATCAACATCGTCGGCGTGAACCAGCTTCACGACCTGGCGGTGGGCGCTTCGTTCATCCGGCTGTTCGCGTCGGTTCCACAGGATCTCGTGGACATGACCTCGTTCTGGAAGCACAGCGTGGCCTGTGCGGTCGGGGCGCGGATCCTCGCCACCCACCGGCGCGAGATCAACGCCGAGCGGTTCTTCGTGGCGGGACTGCTGCATGACATCGGCCGGCCGATCATCTATCAGAAAATGCCGGGGGAATCGCGGCAGGCACTCGAGCGCACCCGCGCGAGCGGGGAGCTGCTCTACAAGATCGAGACGGCCACGCTGGGCTTTCACCATGGACAGGTCGGCTCCGCACTGCTGGAGCGGTGGAAACTGCCCACGCCGCTTCAGGAAGCGGTGGCGTGGCACCATCAGCCACGGTATGCCGCCCGATATCCCGTCGAGGCCGCCATCGTCCACGTCGCCGACCACCAGGCGAACGCCCTGCAGTTCGGGAGCAGCGGCGAGCGGCTCGTACCTCCCCTCCTCGCCGAGGGATGGGACGGCCTCGGCCTGGCCCCCACCGTCATCCCGGATGTCCTCCGACAGATGGAAGTGCAGTTCTCGGACGCCGTGACGGCCGTCCTTGGGAACGAGAACTGATCGTCATGGTGCCAGCCTCCGTGACTGTGGCCACCCGCCATGCCGGCTCGACCGATCCGGTCCGTGAGATGAACCGCTGGCTCGTCGAATGCCTCGACGTGGTCGTCTCCCTCGGCGCCTTCCGGCAGGACGCGGCTGGAGAAAATTCCTCGGCGGAGGTGCTGGCACTGACCAGGGCGGCGCTTCGCCGCGTGATCACCTTCGAGAGCCTGGCTTTCCTCGAAGCGGACAGAGACCGGCTCGATTTCCCGCTGATGCAGTGCGACCCTCCGGAAACGTGGGACATCCTTCAGCGGGACATCGACGCCAAGGTGGCCGAGGGAGTGTTCGGCTGGGCGCTCGGTCGCAATCATCCAATCATCGTGCCGGCCCAGCACTCGGGTGGAAGTCTCCTGCTCCACACGCTGACTACCCGCTCACGGGTCGTGGGCATGTTCGTAGGCCGGCTTGGGGAACGAAACGCCTACGTTCCCGATGCATCGCAGAAACTCGTGTCCATTCTCCTGATGCGGTGCGCCGACCGGCTGGACGGGGTGCGGCTCTGGCAGGAGCTCGAGCGGAACAACAGAAATCTCGAGGCGATGATCGCCGAGCGGACCCGCGAGCTCGAGGCCGCCAAAGAAGCAGCCCTGGCCGCGAGCCGCGCCAAAAGCGACTTCCTCGCCAACATGAGCCACGAGATCCGTACCCCGATGAACGGGGTGCTGGGAATGACCGAACTGCTCCTCGGCACCGAATTGACCGCGGAACAGCGGAGTTATGCCGAGATCGTGGACCGCTCCGGCCGTGACCTGCTCACTCTGATCAACGACATCCTCGATTTCTCGAAGATCGAGGCCGGCAAACTGGTCATCGAGTCCGTCCCCTTCGACCTCGGCATCATCGTGGACGACGTCGTCCGGCTGCTGGATGTTCGCGCCTCGAAGCGGGGGGTCACGCTGAGCGCCGAGTGTGCCCCGGCGCTGCCGCGGTTGCTGGGCGATCCGCTGCGGCTGCGACAGGTGCTCGTCAACCTCGTGGATAATGCGATCAAATTCACTGAGCGAGGGGCGGTGGTCGTCAAGGTTACGGCGGAGCACCAGCCACCGGAGTCGATGGGGCTGCGGCTGGCCGTGGTCGACAGCGGGCTCGGGATCTCCGACGACAAGCAGGCACTGGTTTTTCAGCAGTTCATGCAGGCAGATTCCTCCACGACGCGAAAGCATGGAGGCACGGGGCTCGGTCTCGCGATCTGCCGGCAGCTCGTCACGCTGATGGGAGGCACCATCGGCATCGAGAGCCGGGTGGGACGCGGCAGCACGTTTACGGTGGCATTGGCCCTCCCCCTCGCCCCGCTGGGGGACAGTGCCCCGTCGCCCTCAGGGGACACCCGGGTCTCGAACGGAGCGCGCCCGCTGCCGGCGTCCTGCCGAGTGCTCCTGGCTGAGGACAACAAGGTGAATCAGCTCGTGGCCATCCGAATGCTGGGATTGCTCGGCTGCCACGTGGAGCTCGCGGAGACCGGCACGGAGGTGTTGCGGCTGATGGAGCGAGGGGAGTTCGATCTGATTCTGATGGACTGCATGATGCCGGAGGTGGACGGCTACGAGGCGACGATAGAGATCCGGCGGCGCGAGTCGGGAGGTCGCAGGACGCCCATCATCGCGATGACCGCCAACGCCATGGAGGGAGACCGGGAGCGATGCCTGGCGGCAGGAATGGATGACTATGTGAGCAAGCCGGTTAGCCGCTTTGCGCTGGCGGCGGCCGTGGGTCGCTGGACTGCCCCTCCTCCGCGAGCGTGATGCTTCGATACGGCCCCTATTTTGCTGCAACTTTTGTCGAGAGGCACTCCTCCGCAGTCTCTCCATATTGATTGACGCATCCGGCTCAACCTTCTCGCAATGTGCGGGAGCCAATCTCATGATGGATCGCTTTCCCAGAGCGCGATGGGTCGCGCTGGCCTCGGTTGTTGCGCTCTCCTTCGGCAGTGGGGCGTGGCTGATGCGCCCAGCGCCGGCAATGGAGGGCGGCATCTACCAGCAGGCTCGCCTCTTCGAGAACGTGGTCTCCGCCATACACGGCCATTTCATCGACTCACTGGGTGAAGGCGACCTGTATCAGCGTGCGGCCGGTGCCCTGGTGGCCTCCCTGCACGATCCCTATGCCGACCTGCTGGTAGACGACGGCTTCCGGGAATACCAGCGACAGATGAGCGGCACCGAGGTCGACCTCGGACCGGAGAATCGTCCGACGGAATCGGGCATGGAGATTCACGGTGGCGGGCTGGCGCCCGACGACGAGGTGCTGAGCGTCAACGGCCGGAGCACCCGGGGATGGTCCGCCGAGCGCCTTGCCGAGGTGCTTCGCCGGGGTGCGGGCCGCGTGATTACGGTGGTGGTCAGACCCCACGGCTCCAACCGCGAGGTGGTCCGCCACCTCACCCGGACGACCGTGCACGTGCCTGCCGCGAGCCGTGGGTTGCTGGTCGAGCGCAAGGTCGGCTACGTGATCCTCCGGCGGATGAGCGAGGGTGCGGCGGGGGAGCTTCAGGCGGTGGTGAACCGGCTCGTCAGTGAGGGTATGACATCACTGGTGCTCGACCTGCGTTCCAATCCTGGCGGTCTCATCCGTGAGGGCGTCGCCGTCGCGAGCCTGTTCCTCCAGCCCGGCGATACCATCGCCACGTCGATGGGGCGCTCGCCGGAGCATTCGAAGACCTACATCGCCGGAGAATCGGGTGGATGGGACGGGCTCCGGCTGGTGCTGCTCGTCAACCGGGGCACGGCCAGCTCGGCCGAGCTCGTCGCCGGCGCACTCCAGGACCATGACCGGGCGGCGATCCTCGGCACGGCGAGCTACGGCAAGGGTGTTCTCCAAACCACCTATCCGCTCGGCGAAGAGGTGGCCATCAAGCTCACGACGGCGCGGTGGTTTACCCCGAGCGGTCGCACCGTCCAGCGTCCGCCCCTCGACTCGCTCGCCGCGCGAGATTTTCTCATCCCGCCGTCGCGTCCCCAAACCTTCCACTCCGACGGTGGCCGGCCCATCGCCGACGCGAGCGGGATCATGCCCGACCTGCTGATCCGCACACTCCCCCACACCGAGGGTGAACGGCTGCTGACCACTGCGCTCGGTGAGGAGATGGACCGTTTCCGCTCAACGCTGCTGGCCTACGCCGCGGAGCTGCGCGCCTCCGGCACGCTGGTGGACGACTCGTTCGCGATCACGCCGGCGATGCGGGACAGCCTCTACGCGCGGCTCGAGGAGGGCGGTATTCCACTCGACCGCGCCACGTACGATGGCGCCGAGGACTACATCGAGGAGCAGCTTGGCTGTGAGATCGCGCGGGAAATGTTCGGCACCGAGTCGGTCCAGCGCCGGCAGGCCAAGAGTGACCGCCAGCTTCAGGGCGCCCTGCGGGTGCTGCGGGGGGCCAGGACCCAGCAAGCGGTGCTGGCCGCCGTCGCGCCCTGACGGGCGCGTTCACCCGGCAGGAAGGCTCACTTCGATCCGGGTTCCGCGCCCGACTTCGCTCTCCACCTCCACCTGCCCACCCCACCCTTCCACCAGCCGGCGGACGATCGCCAGTCCGAGGCCGGAGCCGCTGGTTGTCGTCGAAAAACGGGGCTCGAAGACGCGTGGGAGCAGCTCGGCGGGAATCCCGGCGCCGTCGTCGGCCACGATGATGCGCCCTGGCCCGACCGACACCTCCACCAGCGATGCGCCGGCATTCCGCGCATTCTCCAGCAGGTTCACCATCACCTCCTT
>JBDTTA010000206.1:0-5155 GCA_039930845.1 Gemmatimonadales bacterium | reverse complement strand
AAGGAGACGTGGCAGTGGAGCAGCCACGTGCCGGGATTGTCGGGCACCATGTTGGCGATGCGGTCGCGCGTCTCCGTGAAGCCTTTGACGAAGGGTTGTGGCCGACTTGGGTCCACCAGGAGCCGGCGCTCGCGCCGTTGCGCGGCCGCGCAGATTTTATGGCGCTGACCAGGCCCCGCGATTGAGGCAGCCCACAGTCGCGAAATGCATCATTCAATCCCCTCGAGCACCCAGATGTCCCCGCCATGGGGAACGTCGTGGTCGAAGAGGATGAACTTCCCGTCGGGTGACCACACCGGATAATCGATGCGAATCGCGGGATCGGAGAACTCGAAGACCTTGTAGGCGGAGTCCCCGCGCAGCGGCGAGACCCACACCACCTTGTGCCCCGTCACGTCGAGCACGCGGGAGTGGTCGCGGGAGAACGACATGTGACTGCCTCCCGCGATGCCCGGGACGGGAGTCGCGACGCCGGTGGCGACGTTCACCGAGAGGATCTGGCTGCCTCCCGGCGGCTCACCGCGGAAGACGATGCTCTCGCCGTCGGCCGACCAGCGCATGAAGTGGCCGGCCGCGCCCGAGGTTGACACCTGCCCTGGGTTGGAGCCATCCGCGTTCATGACCCAGAGCTGAAATCGTCCGTCCCGGTCTTCCTGATACGCGATCCGCAGGCCATCCGGGGAGTAGAAGGGATTGATGTGGACGCCGGCGTCGGTGGTCAGCCGGCGCAGCGCCCCGCTGGCGACGTCCACCGACCAGATATCGTTCTGCCCATTCCGGGAAGAGAAGAAGGCGATCGTCCTGCCATCCGGCGCCCAGTTGGGCTGGTAGTCACCCCCGGGGCCACGGGTGAGCTGGCGGTCCGATCCGTCGGCCGAATGGAGCCACAGATTCATGTCGCCGAGGCGGTCGGAATTGAACGCGATGCTCGTTCCGTCCGGAGACCAGGCGCCGCGACTTTCGACGCGCGTGGTGGCGATGACGGATTCGGCGGCGCCGGTAGGTCTCCCGCTCGCCGGCGCGACTGGAACCCGCCAGATGTCCGCCTCGATCCGGGAAATCGTGAGCGCGAGGCGCTTGCCGTCGGGCGAGACCGCCGGCTCCAGGTCGTCGCCTGCGCCGGTGGTCAACTGCTCCGGCGCCGATGTCGGAGCGCCGTCGGCTGCGACCCGCATCCGCCAGAGGTTGAGCCCTCCCCCGCGGGGAGACGAGAAGTAGATGGAACGCCCGGAAGGTGACCACGCGGGGTTGAGGTCCACCACGTCATCATCGGTCACCCACCGTGTGGCTCCCGTGGCAACATCCACGACCACGATATCGGACTTCTGCTGCTGAATTCGGCGGAAGACGAGATGCTTCCCGTCGGGTGCCCAGCGCGGCGACATGTGCACCACGACCTCGGAACTGTCGCTGGTGACCTGTCGAGCATTCCGCCCGTTGGCATCGGTGATCCAGATACGATGCGCGCCACCAAGGGCGGCATCCACCGCGAGGTGCGCACCGTCGGGCGACCAGCTCGGATTGAAGGCGCCCGAGAGCAGTTGAGTCTCCCTGCCGGACTCCGGCGCGATCGTCCACACGTCGCCGCCCTCGGCGTACCAGCCCAGGACGTCGCCCGGCTCGAGCTTCCCGTTCTGCAGGGTGGACCGGACCAGGGCGATGGTCGTGCCGTCAGGGGACCATGCCGCCTGGATGTCGTCCCGGGCACCGTGGGTGAGCTGCCGCTCCTCGCCCGAGGGGTACTGTTTCACGAACAGGTTGCGATAGCCGTCGACTGTGCGCGAAAATACGAGTTGCCTTCCGTCGGGAGACCACGCGGGCCACTCCTCGACCGCTTCGTTGGAGGTCACCTGTGCCAGCCGTGTCGCGAGCGGCTTTCCGGCGGCCTCCGCGCGGTGGCCCAGCATCCAGGCCATGACCCCGATCAACGAAAGGACCGCGAGTCCCGCGACAACAAGGGAAGTCCTGCGCGATCCGCCGGCGCCGCCCCCGACGTCCGTCTCCGGTTCCGCAAGCCGGAGTGCCTCGCCGAATTCGACGGCCGTGTCGAAGCGCTCGGAGGGAGACTTCGCCATCGCCCTGCTGACGGCGTTCGCGAGCGCCGGCGAGAGGGCGCCGCCGATCGGGAGAGGGGCCGGCGCGCGAGTGAGGACCGCGGCCATCAGCGCCTGCAGGGTTGGACCGGTAAAGGGAGGCTCACCGGCGAGCATCTCGTAGAGCACCGTACCCAGGGCGTAGATGTCGGCGCGGCGGTCGATCACGGCGTCGCCGCCGGCCTGCTCGGGGCTCATGTAGGCGGGGGTGCCGACGGCGAGACCCGTCTCGGTCAGCCGATTGGCGCCGGCCACCGAGATGGCCCGCGCAATTCCGAAATCGGCGACGGTCGCGTGGCCGGATTCCAGCAGAATGTTGTCGGGCTTGATGTCGCGATGAATTACGTCGTGCTGGTGGGCGTACGCCAGCGCGTCCGCGACCTCCCGTGCGATCCGGATGGCTTCGGCCACCGGCAGGCGGCCGTCGCGGGCAAGCCGGTCCTTGAGGGAGCCGCCCTCTACGAGAGGCGTCACATAGAAGAGGGTCCCGTCGACCGCTCCCGAATCGTAGAGCGGCAGAATGTGCGGATGGCGGAGCCGGGCGGTGAGGCGGATCTCCTGGAGAAACCGCTCCGCGCCGAGGACCGAGCCGAGTTCGGGCCGCAGCACCTTGATCGCGACCTGGCGGTCGTGCTTGAGGTCCTGCGCCAGATACACCGTGGCCATGCCGCCCTGACCGAGCTTCCGCTCGATGCGGTATCGGTCGGCGAGCGCCGCGGCAAATCCTGGATCCGGCCCCCTCATGGCGCGCCCGGCGGCCCGCTCTCGTCCATCACCTTCTTGAATCTCGGATCGTTCCGCAGCGCCGCGGTCTCCGGAACCTGCATACCCCACCACACCAGCCTGCCCCGCGGCCGGGCGCGCTCGAGCCATCTGAGGGCGAGATCGCGTTGGCCCGCGGCCAGAAACCCGAGCACGATCGCCTGTGCGGGAATGCCTCCCAGCGGCCGAGTGGAGAACCGGGCGACCGCCTGCGCCATCAGACGTCGGGCGCGCGCGCTGTCACCATCGGCTGCGGCGACGGCCGCCTCCGGGGCCAGGCCGAAATACTCCTCGCCCGGCGGGCTGGTTCGCAGCGCGGCCTCGGCGTCGGAGCGGGCGCCCGCGCGATCACCCCGCCGCAGACGGATCCAAACCCGCGAGAAATATCCGATGTGAAAGTCCGGGTCGGCCGAGACGGTGCTGTCGAATGCCGCCAACGCCTCCCTGTCGCGGCCGAGCGCCCAGTACGCGTCGCCGAGGTTGGCCCAGGAGATGGCGCGGCCCGGCTCGATCGCGAGCGCACGGCGAAGCCCGGCGATTGATTCCTCGAAATGTCCGGCGACCATGGTCGTCGACGAGTACTGGTGCCAGGCCTCGGCGTTGTTCGAGTCGAGTACGGTCGCGCGCCGGAGGGCGGGGAGAGCGCCCTCGAGGCTGCGCGGGTTGCTAAGGTAGAGCAATTGCCCTTTCGCCATCCATCCGTCCGCCAGGGTCGAGTCCAGCGACAGCGACTTGTTGGCCGCCTGGAACCCGAGCGCGATGAGACTGTCTCCCGACATGCCGGGATAGTCCCATCCCCATTCGGCGAAAAGCGCGTAGGCCAGCGCAATCCGCGCCTCTGCTCTGGCGAAGGACGGGTCCAGCCGGTTGGCATTGCCGTACTCCTCGATGGCGCGGCGCACACTGGCCGGCGTCCGTCGCGCCAGCTCGAAGTTTCCCCGGAGGAAATGATCGTATGCCGCGGGATCGGTCGTCGGGCGCGCCGCCAGCATGGTCCGCTCCTGCGGCTGGAGCGCGCCACCGATCGCGGTCGCGACGGCGCGCGCGATCTCCTCCTGCACGGCCAGGAGATCGGTGACCGGACGGGTCCACGATTCGCTCCACCGCTGGGTACCGCTCGGCACCGATACGAGGCGTGCCGCGATCCGGATGCGATCGCCGCCGCGCTGGAACTCGCCTTCCACGACGTTACGTACGTTGAGACGGCGCCCGATCTCGCGCGGGTCGGATTCGGCGCCGCGCTGCGCGCTGCGGACAGCGCCGGGACTCCTCACTTCGAGTCGCGGCACACGGGCGAGACTGGTGGCGATCTCGGAGGCAAGCCCGTCCGACAGATACGCGTCGGCACTGTCGTGGGTGATGTTGTCGAAGAGCATCACGCCGACGGTGCTGTCGCCAGTCACCGTCGCGTCGGCGCGCCCGGCGAAGTGTTGGATGCCGAGCGCGGCCGCGATCAGCACGACGACCACGCCTGCGGCTGCGGCCAATAGAGAATTGCTCGGCCACGGCGGGCTGTGCGGAGCCGCGATGTTTACCGAGCGGAGTGCACCCGCGATCTCGTCCGCCGATTGCCAGCGGTCGGCGGGGTTCTTCGCCAGGCAGCGCATGATGATCGCGGCGAGAGCCGGCGGGCAGTCGGGACGCTTCTGCGCGATCGGGAGCGGTGGCTGGGTGACATGCGCCGCCATCTGTTGGGCTGGCGTGGTCGCCGCATAGGGCATTCCACCGGCGAGCATTTCATACGCGACGATACCCAGCGAGTAGAGGTCCGCCCGATGATCGGTCAGCGGATCGGCAGCCACCTGTTCCGGCGCCATGTACGCGGGCGTGCCGAGCGAGACGCCGGCGGTGGTGAGGCCGTGGCGGCCGGTGGCCTCGCTCACCGCCTTGGCGACGCCGAAATCCATGACCATCGCGTGGCCGTCGGCGATGAGGATGTTTTCCGGCTTGATGTCGCGGTGCACGATGCCGGCCCGGTGGGCCTTGGCCAGCGCGTCGGCGATCTCACCCGTGATCCGCGCGGATTCCGCGATGGGCAACGGCCCGCCGCGGGCAAGCCGGTCGCGCAGCGTCTCACCTTCGATGAACGGCATGACGTAGTAGGAGAGCGGGTCGCCTCCGCCGACCGCGGGTATCACTCCGGAGTCGAGCAGGCCGACGATGTGCGGGTGCTGGAGCCGAGCGGCGAGCCGGATCTCCTGGAGGAATCGTTCGGAGCCGAGGGAGGCGGCGAGCTCGGGCCGCAGCACCTTGATCGCGACCTGGCGGTCGTGCTTCAGGTCCTGCGCCAGGTACACCGT
>JBDTTA010000205.1:0-5166 GCA_039930845.1 Gemmatimonadales bacterium | reverse complement strand
AACCAGTTTATCGGGCTCGAGCGCCCCTTCGTGCGGGGCCCAGAGCGCGCCGTTCGTAGGACCCAGCCACGGCCAGCGGACTTTCACCTCGTCGGCATCGAGCCAGTCGCAAACGTGGCTTCGCTGCCGCTGCCAGGCGACCCGGGATTTGAGCTCGCCGGCTTCCGCTTCGCTGCCCGCCACCGACGCGATCCCCTCCTGCCAGAGGCCGATGTCCAGTCCGGTCGTCTCCTTGAGCGATTGGGCGAGCGATGAGTACAGTTCACGGCCGGCCAACCCCAATTCGAGCGCCGGGTCGTCGGGTCCAGCCTCGATCTGGGGCGCCAGCATTCCCGCCGCCGCCTTCCAGGCCTGGCCCCGCTCTCCCCCCTGCTCGAGTACCACGACGCGCCGACCGGTGGCGGCCAATTCCCGGGCGCAGGCCGCGCCGATCGCCCCGCCACCGATGATCGCAACATCCGGGAGGGACGTCATTTATATTTGGACGAAACTTTTTGAAACGTCGGGGCGTAGGATGGGCGACCCGCTTCCATGAGGAAACTGACATGATCCGCAATCTGCTGGGATTCGCGATCTTCGCCGTCCTCGCGATCTTCCTGCTCAAGGTCTTTTTCGGTCTCTTCGGCCTGCTGCTCGGGCTGCTCAGCACCGTACTCTTCTTCGCGTTCATCGGATTTCTGGTCTACATGCTGCTCAAGATCATCGCTCCCGAAACCGCGGCCAGAGTCAGAGAGACGATCGCGGGGAATCGGGCCGCCTAACTTCCCAGTCGCTCCAGGACCCCCCAGACCAGCAGCGGGATCATGATTTCATGGTGCCCGGTGAGCATGTAACCCGCTCCACCCGCGAGGGTGGGGCGGCGCACCACGTTCATTGCCGGCCTGTAATGTCGCTGCATGTCGAAGTCGGCTGCGAGGAATTGGGTCGGTCGCCCCGCTTCCAGATTCCGTGCCACCGCCAGCGCCTTCAGAAACACTTCCGGCAGCACGACCGCGCTTCCCCAGTTCATTACCGCGCCCCCCCGATCCAGCAGCGGCAGCGAGCCGGCCAGGCGCCTGAAATCACGGTGACTCGTTTCTCCGACCGCCGCCCCGTCCGACGTGGGATGCTGATGAATGATCTCGGCGCCGATCGCTGCGTGGACCGTCACGGGGACGTCGTGTGCGAGCGACGCGAGCAGCACCGAGGCCTCCCCTCCGGGAAGGGATGAGCGGGCACCGAGCGCGCGAGCGAGTCCCTCACCCATTCCCTGGCCGGCGCGGGCCGCCTCGACGATCGCGGCGTTCATCTCGCGCCCGGTTTCCTCCGCCATGCCGAACGACCCGTCCGCCAGCCCGCTCTCCACGTCCTCGCTCGTGCCCCCGTACGCCGCCAGCTCGAAGTCATGGATCGCCGCGGCGCCGTTCATGGCGATGTGCGCCACCACGCGGCGCTCGATGAGCGCGCGGATAAGCGGCCCCATCCCCACCTTGATGACGTGACCGCCGAGGAGCAGCACGACGCCCCGGCCCGCGCGGGCGGCGGAGGCGACCCCGTCGATGACCGCGCGGAGATCCCGAGCCGCGAGGACGTCGGGAAGGCTCGAGTAGAATGCGCTGAAGGAGTGATCTGACCCGGGAGGGGTCGCGAGGAGCGACGAATCGACCTTGTTGCGCCGCCCCGCGACCGGGACGGTCTTGAGGCGGCTGAAGTCCGCTTCCCGATAGGTCACGCTCAGTTGCTCGAGGCGGGGGCCGGGGAGCCGGGCGGAAGGATCATCTCCCTCAGGCGCAGCGTGATGGTGCCGAAGGGAAATTTGGTTCGAATCTGGACGGGAAGCCGCCGCGCGTCGTCCGTCAGCCAGATCCGGGTATCGGAGCGCTTCGAGAACATCCCCTTGGTATCGATCACCGGGTGAAGCACCAGGCAGTTGACCTCACCCCCATCCGGCAGCTCCATCTTTTCGCGCTTGCCGACCTCGATGGTCACCGGATTCTTCTCTTTCCTGAAGTACCGCTGGTACACGTACTTCTTGCCCACCTCAAGGGGGGTGATCCGCACGAAGTAGAAGAACGCGGCATCGTCGAGCGGATCGGCGGGTGTGGCCTCGGCGCTGTCCTTGCCGAGCTCGCGAAAGAAGCCCGAGTCGGGAAAGATCTCGAAGGTCCGATGCTTGGGCTTGTCGTTTTCGACGAAGTCCTGGACGAACCGGCGCGACTCGAAGTCATGCGTTCCCACCCACGATTCGAGCACATCGTCGAGCGAATAGAAGACCGTCTTGCCCTGCAGTCTGAACTTGAAACGAAAGGTCTCGACACCCCGCACCGAATCCTTCGAGACGACCTCGAGCGTGCCGGAGCCGAGCGAGATCAGCCCGAGCTTGGCCGTATACGTCAGCTTCTCGCCGACGGCGAACGGATAGACCGTGCTGTCGGGAGACGCGGCACCTCCCTGCAGCAGCGCGAGCGCCATCGCCACCTTCATCACGAGACGGCCTCCGCCTGGCGCTCCGCTTCTCTCCGGGGCGTCGGCTCCGGCGGCGCGGGGGCGATGGGCGTGGCGCGCAGCTTTGCGCGCGCAGACCAGAGCTCGCGGGCAACACCCCAGCTCTCGACTCGCGACGTGCGGCCGCGGAGGTCATGGCGCTCGACCGACGGAAGGGACTCCACCCGACGGGCGTACCGGCCGGTTCGCCAATAGAGCTCCGCATTGGCCGCCCAGTCTTCGGAGACGAGAAGGGGTCCCGCCTGGCTCCGGATGGCGTTCCGCAGGACGACGAGCCTGAAGATGGCGAAGCCGGAGACGACGTCCTTGATGCCCGGAACGGTGACGACGCCACGCAGCAGCAACGGCGCGTACCGCCGCAGCAGTCGCTGGCCTCTCGACGACTCGCCCACGACGCGGCCCTCCGCGACCACGACATCGGCGCCGCTATCGATCCGGCGAACGAGATCGGGAATGGTCTGGGGGTTGTGGGCGAAATCGGCATGCATGAGGACAGCCGCGTCGCGCTTGGGCCGGTCGGTGAGTTCCACCGCCCGCCTGAGGAGCGTCTCGACCGACGCGGCATAGCCGAGCCGCTCGGGGTGCTTGAGGACCGTGAGGGGCAGAACCCTCGAATACGGCTCGAGCACTTCCACCGTGGTGTCCGTCGAACCGTCGTCGAGCACCAGGAGGTGGTACTCACGGGGAAAGGCGGCGAACACCTGGCGGATCTTCCAGAGGAGCAGCCCCACGGTGGGGGCTTCATTATGGCTTGGTATGCAAACGTAAATCATGACCCGTCAAGGAAATGAGGCGCACGAACGATAAACCGTTACCATGTCATCTGCCATGCGCCTGGCGGTGAAGCGCTGGACCGCGATACTGGCGCGGCCGATCAGCGTGGCGCCCAGCGCCCGGTTCGTCACGATGCGGCGTACCGCATCCGCGAGGGCGGCGGAGTCTCCAGTCGGCACCAGCAATCCGCTGCCGTCGCTCAGGATCTCGGGCAAACCTCCGGCGGCGGTGGACGCGACGGGAATGCCGAGTGCCATCGCGTCGAGCACGGAGGTGCCCAGTCCTTCCTGGTTCGAGCTCATCACGTAGACGTCGGCATCGGCGATGAGTCGCACCGGCTCCGGGATATGACCGAGCAGGTGCACGCGTCCCGCGAGTCCCGACTCCTGGCGCTGGCGCTCGATCTCCGCGCGGAGCGGTCCCTCACCTGCGATAACCCAATGCAGCTCCGGCAACGCATCGCGGAGCATGGCTCCGGCTCGAAGCATCGTCGCGTGGTCCTTGTGCCCCACCAGCGCCGCCACGTTTGCGGCGATCGTCGCGGATGCAGGCAGCCCGAGCCGTGCACGAATGCCGAGCGGAACGGCGGCGCGGGCATCGTCGAGGGAAATGCCCGAGGCTACGACGGTGATGCGTGCCGGAGGGATCCCGTCGGCCCGCAGCACCTCGGCGACGGCGCCGGAGATGGCGATTACCCGGTCGGCGCGTCCCCAGAATCCTCGGCGCCGGAGAGGAAAGTCCACGCGGCGCGTCGCGACAAGGGGTCTGCCGGCGATCCGCGCCGCAATCCCCGCGAGCGTCACCGCGTGCGCGTCGTGGGCATGAAGCAGGACGCCGCCGGTCCTGAGCGCGCCGAGCGCGGCGATCACCACTCGCGGATCGAGACCCGCGGTCCAGCGAACCGGACAGACGTGTACCCCGCTCTCGGTAAGGCGCCGCGCCAGCTCGCTTCCGGCGCCGGTCACGACCGTCTGGCCGATCTCCTCCATGCGGGCGAGCTCGCGGGCCAGCAGCCAGACCTGGCGTTGTCCACCGCGCCATTCCCGGCCGGAGGCGACGTGCACCACCCGGACACTCACGAACCGGGCACTGCCTCCGCCGCGGCGCCGTCGGCAGCCTTCCCGAAGGCCGGCGCACTTCCCCGACGCGTCACGTCTGCAAGCAGGGTGCGCAGCTCGGCGAGGCTGAACGGCTTGTGCAGGTAGGGACGATCGAGTGTCTCGAGGAACGCCAGGGTGTCTCCACGCACGGTGTCTCCGGTGCTGAAGACGATGCGGTCGGCCATCTCCGGACTCCTCCGCGCGATCTCCTCGTAGAAGTCCCGTCCGCCGAGCCGCGGCATCCGGAGATCGGAGATGACCAGGTCGAAACTGTCATCCTCCATCAACGCGAGTCCCTCCACGCCGTCCCGCGCGATGACGGGGATGTGTCCCCACGCCTCGAGTGTGGCGCGCATGTAGTGCAGGATGTGGGGCTCATCGTCCACCACGAGCACCCGTAGCCGCCGCGGGGGCGTGTGTTCGGCGGAATCGGGTGGCGGGACCGCCGCCAGCACGGCCAGGGGCAACTGAACGGTGAAGGTCGAGCCGCGGCCTTCTTCGCTCGAAAGGAGAATGCGGCCGCCGTGCTCTCGCACGATGCCCTGGCTGATGGACAAGCCGAGGCCCGTGCCCTCGCCCTCGGGCTTGGTGGTGAAGAACGGCTCGAAGACCTGGCTCGCGAGTGATTCCGACATGCCGGGGCCGTCGTCGATCACGTCGATCGCGATGCCGTCCAGCCAGGGCCGGGCCCGCACGACGATCGTGCCCGGCCGTCCCGACGAGGCGATCGCCTGCATGGCGTTGTTGATCAGGTTGACGAACACCTGCTGGATCTGGTTGGGATCGATATCCGGCATCGGAAGATCGG
>JBDTTA010000204.1:0-5186 GCA_039930845.1 Gemmatimonadales bacterium | reverse complement strand
GATCCCGGTGAACGTGACGGAGTGCTGAGCTACCTCTCGACGAACCGTCCGACCCGGAAGAACTCGATGTCGTGCCGGCTTCGGCCGTGCTGGACGAGATCGGCCATCACCTCCCCGACCACGCTGCAGAACTTGTAGCCATGACCGGAAAAGCCCGCGGCGATGGCCACCTCCGGATGAACGGGATGCCGGTCGAGAATGAAGTGGCGGTCGGGGCTGTTGGTGAAGAGACACGACTTGAGCATCAGCGCGGGCCCGGCGCCCTCGGGGAAGTAGCGCCGGGCGAACGACCGCAGCAGCTCCTCGTCTTCCGGCTCGGGCTCGCGATTCCCTGCGTCCGGGTCCACCGTCTCCCCGCGGTGATGGTACTTCCCGAACTTGAAACCGGGCACGAGGAAGCTGGGGAAGCCGTAGTAGCGTCCCTCCTCCACCTCCAGATTGAACACGGGAAAGGCGCCGAGCCTGAACAACTCGGGGCGTGCCGGCTGGAGCCACGCCAGCACCTGCCGCTCGGGAACGGCAAGCCCGCGGAGCTCGGGGACGAGCTGCGCGGCCCATGCCCCCACGCAGACGACGAGCCGGCCGGCTTCGTAGCGGCCCCGTGCAGTGCGCACCCATGCACGGCCCGCCGCCGCTCCCCACTCCAGCACCGGCTCCCGACAGCGGACCTCCGCACCATGCACCTGCGCCTGGACCACGTGAGCCACGTTGCAACGCTCGGGCACCAGGAATCCGCCGTCCGGCTGGTAGAGGCACCGCGTCTCCCTGGGCAGCAGGTATCCCGGAAAGCGCCGGTGCAACTCCGCGCCGTCCATCACCTCGTGCGGCAGCCCGTGCAACTCGCTCGACCGGAGGGCGCCCTCGAAGATCGCGCCGCCTTCGGGGCCCGCGTCCACGCTTCCGGTGATGTGCAGGAGACGCTCGTCCGCCAGGGTCTCCAGCTCGCGCCACAACTCGTAGGCGCGCCTCAGGAGCGCCACGTATGTCGGATGCTCCCAGTAGGCGAGGCGGATGATGCGAGTGAGCCCGTGCGACGAGCCGTGCTCGTGCACCAGATCGAAGCGCTCGAGCCCGAGCACCCGCAGGCCCCGGCGCGCCAGGTGAAAGAGCGTGGCGCTGCCCATCCCTCCGAGACCGAGCACGATCGCATCGAATGCGGCCACGGGTCCTCCCCGATTACACCCGGCTTATCCAGTCCCTGAACCTGTAGTACCCGCCGACGAGCGGGAGAAACCAGGGGCATCCGCCGTAGAAGGGCACGGCGCGGAGGGGGCCGGTGATCTCCGGCAGCTCCGCCCCGCCGGCGAGCTTCTCGCCCACGCGCGCGCCGAGCCAGGTGGACATTGCGACTCCGTGTCCCGCGTAGCCCATCGCGTAGTGCAACCCGCCGATCCGTCCGGCGTGGGGCATCTGGTCCAGTGCGAACGCGACCTGTCCGCCCCAGGCGTATTCGATCTCTGTCGTCGCCAGCTCGGGAAAGACCTCGACCATCGCGCGCGCGAGAATCTCCGCGCTCCGGGAGATCGGCGTGGGCGTGAACGCCGCACGCCCGCCGAAGACCATCCTCCGGTCGGGCGAGAGCCGGAAGTAGTAGAGCAGGTTCTTCGTGTCGCTGAGTACCCGCCCGCGCGGGATGAGCCGCGCGGCCAGCGCCTCGTCGAGCGGGCGGGTGGCGATCAGGTAGCTGCCGACGGGCACGACACGCCGCCGCAGCCGGGGAAAGGCGGCGCCGGTATAGCCGTTCGTCGCGACGAGCACCTCTCCCGCCCGCACCACTCCCCGCGAGATCTCGACGAGCGATACACGCGGCGCGGCGCCCTCGCTTCGTATTCTCGTGACCTCCGCACCTTGGATGATTCTCGCACCGGCCCGCTCGGCGGCCGCGGCGAGCCCCTGGACGTAGCGCGCGGGATGCAGCGACGCGGCGCCCGGATCGAGGAGCCCGCCCTGATAGCGGCTCGAGCCGAGCTCGGCGACGAGCTCGGTGGCGCTCAGTACGGTCGTCTCGTAATTCAGCTCGCGGCGGAGGAACGCCGAGCTCTTCGCGAGCGCGCGCAGGTGCGCTGGCCTGGCCGCGAGCGTGACGCCGCCGGAGCGGTCCAGGTCGCAGCCGATTTTCTCGTCCGCGACGAGCGCTTCGAGATACGCGACCGCCTCGAGCGACAGCCGGAAGAGCCGCCTCGCCGCATCGAGTCCGAGCTTCCGGGCGAGCAGCTCGATGTCCGGTTTGTAGCCCGGGAGCACGAACCCGCCATTCCGCCCGCTCGCACCCCAGCCGATGACGTGCCGTTCGAGGACGACCACCGAGGCGCCTCGCCGAGCGAGCGCGCGAGCGGCGGCAAGACCGGTGTAGCCGGCTCCGACCACCACCACGTCGGCGTGCTCGGGAAGGTCGCCGACGGCGCGGGTGGGATGGGGAGCGGCGTCCGTCCAGAGGCAGCGCTCGATCACACCGCCGCGACGCGCTCCCGTCCCGTGACCGCCTCGAGCGCCGCACCGAGCGCGTCGAGCCCTTCGTCGATGACCGAATCGTCAGCGGTGAGCGGCGCGAGCACCCGGATGGTGTTCCCAAACGTCCCGGCGGAGAGGAGGATGACTCCCCGCTCCAGCGCCGCCGCCAGCAGGCGACCGGTCAGCGCCTTGTCGGGTGCCTTGCTCTCGCGATCGGTGACCAGCTCCATGCCGATCATCGCGCCGAGCCCGCGGACGTCACCGATGCAGTCATGATGCGCCGCCCACTCGCGGAATCGCTGGCTTATCCGCTCCCCTGTGCGCGCCGCGCGCTTGGGGATCCGCTCCGCTTCCATCGCGTCGATCACCGCGATGGCCGCGGCGCAGGCGAGGGGATTGCCGCCGTAGGTGCCGCCGAGCCCACCGACCTGCGATGCCTCCATGACGTCGGCCCGGCCGGTGACCGCGGCGAGCGGCAGTCCGCCGGCGAGTGACTTGGCGGTGATGATGATGTCGGGAACGAGATCGTAGTGCTCGGAGGCGAAGAGTTTCCCGGTGCGCCCGAAGCCGGTCTGGATTTCATCGGCGATGAAGAGGATCCCGTGCTGCTTCGCGAAGGCCGCCAGCATACGGACGTATTCGACGGGCGCGGGAACGAATCCGCCCTCGCCGAGCTCGAGCTCCATGATCACCGCCGCGATCGAATCGGGATCGACGATCGCGGCGAGCAGCCCTTCGAGCCTCGACTGGTCCGCCATGCAGCAGCCGCGGTTTCCCCGCTCCTCCCCGCAGCGATAGCAGTACGGATACGGAATACGGTAGAGCTCCGGCGCGAAGGGCCCGAACCCCTTCTTGTAGGGCATGACCTTGGACGTGAGCCCCATCGTCAGATTGGTGCGGCCGTGGAAGCCGTGCTCGAAGCAGAGGATCGCCTGGCGCCCGGTAAAGCAGCGGGCCACCTTGACCGCGTTCTCCACCGCCTCCGCGCCGCTGTTGACGAAGAAGGTCCGCTTGTCGTGCGTGCCGGGGGTGATCCGGTTCAGGCGTTCCGCGAGTGCCACGTACGGCTCGTAGGTAGACACCGGAAAGCAGACGTGGGCGAAGTGATCGAGCTGTTCGCGGACCGCCTGTACCACCCCCGGGTGCCGATGCCCGGTGTTGACCACGCCGATCCCGCCGCCGAAATCGATGAGGCGGTTGCCGTCCGCGTCGGTGACCACCGCGCCCTCCGCGTGCACGACGGCGATCGGCGTGACGGCGGGGACCCCTCGGGGCACCGCCCGCGCCCGCCTGGCGAGGAGGGCGCGGCTGTTGGGACCGGGGATCTCGGTCTGGAGGTGGATGACGCCGGACATTGAGGCCTCGAGGTGGATGAGTAGACTGACTGGAAGTTAGGAACGGCGGCACGCTCCGCCACCCCCGCCGTGTCCTCTAGCGGACCTGTGACAGGGAGAGGTAGCATTGACGCGCGGGCGCAGAGACTCTCGATCTCCCACCGACGATCCCCCAGGAGCACCGCGATGACCGTCCGACGCACGCGTTTGGCCGGGTCCACCCTGCCCGTTCTGCTGACACTTACCGCTCTTGGCTGCGGCGGAGGCGAGAAGCCCGCCGCGACGGCGGCGACAGCGGCGACAGCGGCAACGAAGATCACCATCACGCCCACCGGCGATGCGCGCGCGGACGCGAGCACCTATCTCGCCAAGCTGTGCGCCAAGCCCATCGGCGGCGAGCTCAACTTCATGGTGTGGGAGGGGTACACCGACACCCTCTTCACCAAACCGTTCGAGGCGGCGTGCGGCGTGAAGGTGAACGCGACGTACATGGGGTCGAGCGACGACCTCGTGGCCAAGCTGCGGGCCGGCGGCGCCGAGACGATCGATCTGATCTCGCCGTCGAGCGACGCGGCCACCGCGATCATCGAGGCGAATCTCGCGAGCCCGCTCGACCTCAAGCGGATTCCGAGCTACACCGATCTGAGCGAGGGCTTCCGCAAGCTCCAGGTGGCACGGAAGGACACGGCGGTGTACGGCGTGCCGTGGGCGTTCGGCCCGAATCCGCTGATCTACGACACCACGAAGATCAAACCGGCGCCCGACTCATGGGGCGCGCTCTGGGACAAGAAGTATCGCGGCAAGCTGTCCCTGCAGGACGACATCGCGACGCTGTACATGGTGGCGCAGTACCTGGGCATGGACGACCCGAAGGATCCGAGCAAGCTGTACAACCTCTCGGACGAGGAGCTGGCGAAGGTCAAGGCGAAGATGCTGGAGCTCCGCCCCAACGTCAGGAAATACTGGGTGACGGCGGGCGACATGACCCAGCTCTTCCAGAGCGGCGAGATCGTCGCGGGCGAGGGGTGGCCGCTCATGACCAATCAGCTCCGCCAGGCGAAGTATCCCGCCGGCGAGACGATCCCGAAGGAAGGGACGACGGCGTGGGCCGACCACTGGGTGCTCACCAGCGGCGCCAAGAATCTCGACGCGGCGTACGCCTGGCTCGAGTATACGGCGCAGCCGTTCACCCAGAAGCTCTTGTACGACGTGACGGCGTACATCGTCGCGAATCCAGCGGCGAAGAGCTACATGACGCCCGAGCAGGCGGCGAGCCAGCGGGACATCTCCGACTACGGCACCAAGGTCAACTTCTGGCAGTGGAGTCCCCGGCGGGAGAAGTACCAGGAGATCTGGAACGAGGTGAAAGCGGGGAAATAACGGGGAACAGGAAACGGGGAA
>JBDTTA010000203.1:0-5233 GCA_039930845.1 Gemmatimonadales bacterium | reverse complement strand
GGGTGCACCAGCGATTCGAACTGGCTTGCCAGGACCATGAAGACGACGAGGAGGGCCAGGAGGAAGGCGAAGTAGAGCGACGAGCCGCTCTCCTCCAGCTCGCGCGACTCGCCGGCCAGCGCGGTGCTGCTGCCCTTGGGCAGTACCTCCTTCGCGATCCGGTTGAGCGAATCGAGCGCTTCGCCGAGGGTGAAGCCCGGGGCGAGACCGGCGGTGAGCGTCGATGCGCGCACCCGCTGGAAGTGGTCGAGCTCGCGCGGGCCCACGCCTTCCTTCACGTCTGCCAGCGCCTCGAGCTTGACGAGCTCGCCGCCGCGACCCCGTACGTACAGGCCGGTCATGTCGCTCGGCGTGGCGCGCGCCCGCGGGTCGAGCTGGAGAATGACGTCGTACTGCTTGTTGTTTCGTGTGAAGGTGCTCGTCCGGTTGCCACCGAGGAGCACCTGGAGCGTCGTGGCGACGTCACCCACAGGCACGCCGAGATCTTCCGCGCGGTCACGGTCGAAGTTGACGGTGAGCTCCGGCTTGTTGACGCGCAGGTCGCTATCGACGTTGATCAGCCCCTTCACCTGCCGCGCGCGCGCGAGCATGGTGTCGTTGGCCTGCGAGAGCAGTGCGAAGTCCGGGTGCTGGATGACGAACTGCACCGGGCTGCCGAAGCCGAACGCGGGCGGATTGTTCGCGAAGGCGAAGACTCCCGGAATCGCGAAGAACTGGCCCTGCACCCCGCCGATGATGTCGTTCATCGAGCGCGTGCGCGCCTTGAAGTCCACGAGGTTGGTGAAGATCATCCCCCGGCTCACGCCGTCACCGATGTTGACCACGCTGAAGTAGCTCTCCACGTCTTTCGTCTTGTCGAGCACCGCTTCCGCCTGCCGCTGATACCCGTCGGTGTACGCGAGGGAGGAGCCCTCGGGGGCGATGATGATGGAGAAGAACCACCCCTTGTCCTCGGGCGGCACGAACTCGCGCTTGAGGGTCTTGAAGACGAGCACCGCCCCCACGCTGAGCACCGCCACGAGCCCCACCACCGCGTACCGGTGGCGCAGCGCGACGATGAGCGCGCGGGAGTAGAAGGACGCGATGCCGTTGAACCCGTTCTCCAGCGTCCGGTACAGCACGCCGTGGCGTTGCGGCACCTTGAGCACCCGGGCACAGAGCATGGGGGTGAGGGTCAGCGCCACAAATCCCGAGAGCACCACCGATCCGGCGACGGCGATGCCGAACTCGTTGAAGAGCCGGCCGGTCGAGCCCTTGAGAAAGGCGAGCGGCGTGAAGACGGCCACGAGCGAGATGGTCGTCGCGATGACGGCAAAGCCGATTTCCCTGGTGCCGTTGATCGCCGCGTCCATCGGCGTCTCGCCGAGCTCCTCCTGGTGGCGGTAGGCGTTCTCCAGCACGATGATCGCATCGTCCACCACGATGCCGATGGCGAGGGTCAGCGCCAGCAGGGTGAAGTTGTTGATGGAGAAGCCGAGAAAGTACATGATGGCGAACGTCGCGATGATGGACGTCGGAATCGCCAGGCCCGGGATGATCGTCGCCCGCAGGTTGCGCAGGAAGATGAAGATGATCACCACCACCAGCGCCGCGGCGATCATCAGCGTTTCCTCCGCCTCCCTGATCGACCGGGAAACGAAAATCGATTCGTCGAACGCCACGCTCAGCTTGACGCCCGGCGGGAGCGATTCCTGGATCCGGGGCAGCTCCGACCGGATGCCGTCGGCCACCTGAATGATGTTGGCCTTCGACTGGCGGATCACGCCGATGGCCACCGAGGGCGTGCCGTTGAATCGGAGCGCGCTGCGCTCATCTTCGGCGCCGAGCTCCACGCGGCCGAGATCCTTGAGCTTGACGAGCACGCCGTCGGTGTTGGAGACGACCAGGTTGGAGAACTCCTCCGGCGTCTTGAGCTCACCGAGCGAGCGCACGGTGAATTCCCGGCGCTGGGACTCGATGCGCCCCGCCGGCACTTCGACGTTGCGCGAGCGGATGGCCTCCTGCACGTCGTGCACCGTGAGCCCGCGCGCGGAGAGCTCCGAGGCGGAGAGCCAAACCCGCATGGAAAAGCGGCGCTCGCCGAAGATGCGCGCCTGGCCCACGCCGGGCAGCGTCTGCAGCCGGCTCTTCACCAGGCGGTCGCCGATGTCGGAGAGCTGCAGCAGGTCGTAGTTCTCGCCCGAAAGGGCAAGCCAGAAGAAGGGCTGCGCGTCGGCCTCCTGCTTGGCCACCACCGGCTCGCGCACCTCCTCGGGCAGCCGTCCGCGCACCCGCGCCACCTTGTCGCGCACGTCCTGCGCGGCCGCCTCCACGCCCCGCTCCAGATTGAACTCCAGCGTGATGTTGCTGAACCCTTCGGCACTGCTGCTCGTAAGGGTTCTGAGCCCTTCCACCGTGCTCAACTCTTCTTCGAGAATGTCAGTGACGGCCGATTCGACCACCTGGGGGTTGGCGCCCGGGAGCTCGGTGCTGACGGAGACGATCGGCGGGTCGACGTCGGGAAATTCCCGGACGGCCAGGCGGGTGTATCCGATGACGCCGAAGAGGATTAGGGCGAGGCTGATCATGCTCGCGAGCACAGGCCGGCGAATGGACAGATCGGAGAGTTTCATGGGCGACTCACGTAGTGGTAGCGGCGCATACCAACATGGTTAACCTCTGCCTGACCTGGATAGCCTGTTGCCCTACGAAACGCATTTCTGAGAGATTCAAAACACGGGGAGAACGGAAGGCACGGGAGGCACGGGGAGCACGGGGAGCACGGAAAGGGCGGTAGGATGATCAGATCCCAACGGCGCTTCCTCCTCGCTTGAGCAGCTTATCGATGAGCGGACCGCACATGAGTACGATCATCCCGTTGACGATGCCCCCGATCAACGCCGAGACGAACGCCAATGCGCCAATGATGAGCGTCGCCCCGATGCCCGCGAGCAGGACTCCGATCCAGTACCAGAACATGTTGTCTCTCCTGATCAGATTCGGAATGCCGAAGGCCACTAGGTTACTCGCGCCGGCCCGCTGAGCGCAACCCGCGGACGGTACAATCCCCGACCCCAAGGACCGAGGTAGACCATGCGCTTGTCGACGATCACCGCGTTGCTCCTGGCGTTCCCCGCCGTCATCTCCGCCCAGGCGTTGCCCGCTGGCTGGACCGCCCGCCCGGATGACGATGGCAAGCTCACGAACGCCCACATCGTCAGCATGGGCGACGGCATCCATGTCACCCTTGGCCCTGCGGTGATTCTCTACAAGGCGAGCACCGATGGGAAAGGGCCATTCCACACCCTCGCCACCTTCACGCAAACCAGGCCGACCGAGCACGCCGAAGGCTACGGGCTCTTCGCCGGCGGACACGACCTCGCGGGACCGGCCGAATCGTACGTGTACTTCCTCGTGCGGCAGGACGGTACCTACCTGATCAAGCGCCGTGATGGCGACAAGACGAGCGACATCAGCAAGGGATGGGTGGCCGATCCGGCGGTGCACAAGCCCGACTCGAAGGGCGCGGCCACCAATCTGCTCGAGATCGACCACAAGCGGGATGCGTCGAAGGTGGTCTTCCTCGTGAACGGCAAGGCCGTGCATACCGCCGACGCCGGCACGATGGACCTCGACGGGATCGTCGGGCTCCGGGTGAATCACAATCTCGACGTGCATGTGGCGGGGTTCGACGTGCACCGCTAGCGGTCAGGCGGGAGGCTGCTCCTCGATGTGGAGGATGCGCGCGGCGGCATCGCGTACCGGCCCTTCAGCCTCCCTGGCAATCCGCCCCAGCGTGGCGCGAGCGAGGGATGTATCGGAATGGCCGAGCGCGGTGACCGCCGCAAGCCGCTGCCAGGTGGTGTAGCCGCCCCGCCGCATGAACTTCCGTGCGCTCAGCGCCACCGTACCGAGCGCGGTGACCGCCTCGGGAGTGCCGATCCGCCCGAGTGCCGCCACGTCGGCATGCCATACGTCCCGATTGCGCTCGAGTTCGAGCGCGCTCACGAGAAGAAGCGCCAGCGTCCCACCTCTCCACACCGCAATGGCATCGGCCGCGGCGGACCGGGTGCGCGGATCGGGGTTGTGGAGCGCCTGCCTGAGCGGCTCCGCCGACGGACCATGATGGATTTCACCGAGCGCTCGAACCGCCGCCGTTCGAATCCGCTCATCGCGGTGACCGATGAGCGGCTCGAGCTCGGCCACGCCCTCCGGCCGCCCGATGCGGCCGAGCAGCGCCACCGCGTGCCGAGCTTCATGCGCCTCGCGGCCTCGCAGCAGTGGGGTGACCAGCGGATAGCTGTCCGGCATACCGCCGACCACATCATAGTAGAAGCCGCGGACACCCACCGCGTCTCCCTGGCGGAGGCGCTCGATGATGGTTTCCGCGGCATTGAGGCCGATGTAGCGAACCACTGTGGTGACCGGCGCGCGGGAGACCGGATCGCGCTCCGCCAGATCGAGAAAAGCGGCGAGTGCGCGCTTCGAGATGGCCTTCCGGACCTGAATGGCGTAGGTCCGGCGCTCCACCGAGGGAACCCTGGGCGTCGTGTTGACCAGCGCGACCGTGGCGTGGAGTGCCGCGTCCCACGCGGCGGCCTTTGCGCTCCGGCTGAAGCTGTCGTGAAGCTCGGCGATGGTGGCGCGCTGCTCGGCGATGGCCTGCAGCCGCCGTTCCCCGGTAAATCGCCGGTCGGTTACCCGCCGGCGGTCGGTGCCCGCCCAGCGCACCCGGCGGAGACCGCGGCGCTCGTCCTGCCGGCGGCGTTCGCTTCCACGGCTCTCGGGAGCGAGCGTGCTCACCTGGAAGCCGGCTCCGATGTCGAGAGACATCGCGCCCGGAGTAACGGCGGCAAGCGAATGAACGAGGTCAACGTGAACCCCCGGGGTGCATGGGATGGGCGTCGCATCGTGCGAGAGCGCACGGGCGAGCGCCAGCAGCTCGTGCGGCTCCGCCCTGGCCGCCACCCGAACGCTCTCGACCTGCCGGGCGAGGAGCCGGCTTTTGAGCGTGAACTCCGCGGTCATGACCGACCATTCGACACCCGCCTCGACTTCCAGCGGCAGGTCGGCGACGGCCGCAACGGAGGCCGTGAGCGCCAGATCCTGGGCCGCGTCGTTCCCCGGCTCGTACCGGAGGAGCGCGACCAGATCGCCGAATCTCTTGATGAAAGTTGACTTGTGGTCCAAAAGGGCGCCTCTGGGGCAAAGGCTTTCGGGAAGCTGCAACACCCCGGTCAACTTCGCAACTCCG
>JBDTTA010000202.1:0-5270 GCA_039930845.1 Gemmatimonadales bacterium | reverse complement strand
CCCCCGGGCGTCAACCAGCCCGAGGCCCCTCCATGCCCTCCCCCACCGGCGATAGTGCCGGCTTTCGTGCACGATTGGCCAATCGAATCACGGAGCTACGGCTGGCCATCGATCTCGGCGAGCTCCGGACCGCCGCGGCCTTCAAGGCGGCGCTGGAACGCGACAAACTCTTCGTGGTGGACGATCCGAGGGTCATCGAGGCATGCAGGCTGGCGGGGCTCAGTGCCCGGCTGCTGGGGCCCTCGGACGAGTGAGTCCGGGCCCCGCCGCTGCGTTCAGACGGGGGTCTTGCGCCTGCGCTCGGAGCCGGGCTTGGGAGGCACCAGGAGGCGCCGCACCTCGGCGAGCAGCCCGCTCATGGAGAAAGGCTTGGGAAAGACGGAGCCGGGTAGCCAGACCCCTGCCTGGCCGTATCCCGAGATAAACAGCATGGGAGGAGGATTGGGGCGCGCCACCACCTGGTCAGCCAGCTCGTAGCCGTCCATGCGGGGCATGCGGATGTCGCTGATGATGAGGCGGACGTCGCAATCGGGCGCCTGGAGCACCTCGAGCGCGGCAATGCCGTCGTTCGCTTCGAGGACTCGATAGCCCTCCTCCGTGAGCGCACGAACGACGAGGCTCCGGAGCCCTTCCTCGTCGTCGACGACGAGTACCATCGGTGCATTGGGCATTGGAAAAGTGTAACACTCTGCGCGGGAACGGGAAGACCCGGAGCGTGTACCACCTTTGTCACCCCTGATCCTCACGTCGGGAGCGGCCTTCCGACGGCGAATCGGGCCGGGGGGCCTCCCCGCGAAATTCGAAGTGTTCCGGCGGGAGAATGCGAAGCGTCGAGATGATCTTCGGATTGGGATTGCGGAGCAGCCAGGAAACCATGCGATCGGCGAGGACGGCGGCAGGTTCCCACTGCCCCGCCGTGATCGCCGGATAGAGATGGGCAAACTGAGGCCTCAGCCTGGCTTCGCGACCGGGAAAATCACTCATCGCGGCTCCGTACGACGACCGTGCGTCGCTGGTGCGGCGGTATCAGGCCGAGGGCCCGGTTGGGCGTCGGCCAGCCCCCGGGCCACGCGCCCTCCCGGAACCGCGCCTCGTCGTCCACTACCAGCACCAGCGGATTGTTGGCCACGACCGAGATTGTAACACGCGGCGCAAGTCAGGGATAGGGAGGCCCCCAACTCGGGCCGCGTGGCCGTGATCCCCGAGGCCCTGGACTCAGAGCGACTTGAGATACTGCACGAGATCCGCCTTCTGCTCCGTCGTGAGATTGAGTCCTTTCCTCGAGTCGTACAGCTCCACGACGGCGTCCAGCGTCGCCGCGATCCCGTTGTGGAAGTACGGCGGGTGCTGCAGGAGCCCGCGAAGCGGCGTCGTGCGGTACTGCTTGGTGGCGCTGCGGGAGGCGTAGCTCGGTACCCCGTTCGGCTCCGGTTCGCTCACCACGTCGGCCGGGTCGTGGAGTCGCTCGTTCGCGTCGGTGAACAGGTTCCCCACGTGACAGGTCGCGCAGGTGCCCGCGCCCTGGAAGACAGCCCGGCCGCGTTGGGCGGCCGCGGCGTCGAAGCTGCCCGCCGGAGGCTCTGGAGCGTGGATGCTGAGCTGGTACGCCTGGAGCGCCGGAAGCTTGGACGAGATCATGTCGGGCGGGTTCTGCACGTCAGCCCCGAGACGCGAATCGACGAAGCTGCCGTGCCCGTGCATCTGGGTGACACCGACGTAGCGGTTCCAGTACTCGATGTCCGCGCCGTCTCCGGTGTAGATGATGCTGTTCACGCCCAGGAGCCCATAGGCGGGCGGGATGACGACGGGCCCGTTGATGCCGTCGAAATTGAAGCGAGGGTCATACCGGCCGGGGCCCCACGAATTGTACACTGCCTTCCGCTCGGCGGAGAGGGCGGGCGAGAGGGCGATGATCGCGCCCGGATTGAGATCGGAATTTTGCCACCCGTCGAGCCGCTTCCCGATGCCCGCGGAGAAGGAGTTGTCCACCGTCGAGTGACACAACGCGCACGTGGTCCCAACGGCGGTGAGGGTGTCCTTCCCGTTCACCGTCTCGACTGTGCCCTTCAACCCCAGCACTGCGTTCAGCTTCAGCAGCGCCACCGTGGTCGCCGGATCGGTGAGACTGATGCTGCCGTCCTGGATGCCCTGCACCACGGCCGCGGGCAGCGCCTCGGCATCCACCTTGAGCCCCACACTCAGAGCAGTCGCGGGATCGACCGCGCTGGTGATGACGTCATGAATGCGGAGCGTGTCGGTCCAGAACGTCTCGTCGCCGAAGGTGTCAAAACGGAAGATATCCTTCCCTTCGGCCGCCAAAGCAGGATCGGGCGGCTCGGGACCAGAGGGGACGTTGTTGCTGCATGCGATCATAAGCGCCATGCCGCTGCCCAGGAGAGACGCAGCGACCATTCCTGCACGGACGAGGCCCGTCATCGATCCTCCGTTCGGTGAACACTCAAGCTGGACGCGAGCCTGCGTCAGTCACGTATGCTGTCGTAACTCCGCGGCCCAATATGGGCCGCGCGGTCGAGGGCGTCTGTGCTCCAGCTAACATTCGATCGCATCATGTTTCGCTGATGGAGTCCAGGAGTTCCCGCACCGCCTGGCGATTCACGATGATCAGGCCGCGTCGCGTGTAGCTGATGAGGCCCGCCATTCGCAGTTGGTTGAGCAGGCTGGAGACGACCTCGCGGCGGGCGCCGATCAGGCGGGCAAGCTCTTCCTGCGTGATGTGATGGGAGATCTGCGTCCCCAGCGGCGTGGTCTCGCCGAGGTCTTCCGCCAGGTCGAGCAGAGTCCGGGTGAGCCGGCCCATCGCCGGCTCGACGGAAAGACTTCGAAGCCGCTCGTACGCCTGGGCCAGGTGTTCGCACGCCGCGGAGGCGAACGCAAGGGCAGCGTCGGGATCCTCCCGGAGCCGGACGATCAGCAGGTCGACCGGGATCTCGACGACTTCGCTCCGCTCCAGTCCCACCGCCTGCTCACGCCGCTCGCCCAGGCAGAGACACAGCTCGCCGAAGATGTCGCCGGACTTGTGGACGTGCAACGTGAGTTGCTGGCCGCCAGGTGACACCATGCTCGTCTTGATCAGTCCGCTTCGCACCAGGTAGACGCTGCGGGAGGGCTCGCCCATGTGGTAGACGTACCCTCCCGCCTCCACTCCGCGTGCCGGCCGCCGGCCAAGCTCCGCGCAGAGTTTCCCGCGAAACACGCGAGACACCGCGATGCACTGCGAGTGATCGGCGAGGCGGAGTGGTACGTCGAGCGAGTAACTGAAGGATCGTGAAATAATCCGGCACCGGAGGCGAGGGGTACGCAGCTCAATATCAACATGTTATAATAGTTATCATACTTTGTCAATACGTTTGTGTGATTATGCGACTAACTGGCAGTTTTCAGTATGATGCTGGATTGGCAACAGGACGGAGCATGACGAATTGGGTCGACAGGCTCGCCGGCGAGATCACCGGCTAGCGGTGACGGAGTGCTGCGAGCGCAACGGCCGGCCAAGGAGTCTCGCAGGCGTGGCTACAGCGAAGCTCGCCTGAGCAGCTGTGCGTTGATGGCGACGATCACCGTGCTGAGCGACATCAGGACGGCTCCGACGGCCGGGCTGAGAAGAATGCCCCGTGAGGCGAGCACGCCGGCCGCCAAGGGGATCGCCACGATGTTGTAGCCGGCCGCCCACGCCAGGTTCTGCTGCATCTTCCGGTAGCTGGCCCGGGAGAGCGCGATGATACTGGCCACGTCGCGCGGGTCGCTCCGGACGAGCACCACGTCTCCCGCTTCGACCGCCACTTCGGTTCCCGCTCCGATGGCCACGCCCACGTCGGCGGTCGCCAGGGCCGGGGCGTCGTTGACCCCGTCCCCGACCATGGCCACCCGTTTCCCCTGCCGCTGCAGCTCCTGAATCTTCGCGGCCTTGGCCTCGGGCAATACCTGTGCGAATACCGTGTCGATGCCCAGCTGCCGCGCTACCGCGTTGGCCACCGCTGGCGCATCGCCCGTCAACATGGCGACCTCGATGCCGAGCTCGTGCAGGCGTTGCACAGCGGCCATGGACTCCGGTCGAATGGCGTCGGCGACCGCGAAGGCCGCCAGGGACCGGCTCCCTTCAACGAGGTAGATGACGCCCTGGCCCTGGGCCGCGGCCGCCTCGGTGAAGTCGGTGAGCTCGGGCGGCAAGGTGACGGCCCGCTTCACCAGAAGATTGGGCCCTCCCACCGCGAGAAGTCGGCCCTCGACCTTGCCCTGCACTCCATAGCCGGGGATCGCCTCGAAATCGGTGGCGCGGGGAACCGGAAGGCCCCGCTCTGTTGCAGTCGTCACCACCGCCCGGGCCACCGGGTGCTCCGAGTCGCGCTCGAGGGCGGCGGTCAGTCGGAGCGCGTCGTCCCCGGAGCCCCCGTCCACCGTACTCTGCGCGACGACCCGATGCTGCCCGAGCGTCAGCGTACCCGTCTTGTCGAACACGACGGTCTGCAGCAGTCGCGCTTCCTCCAGCCCGCGGCGATTTCGCACCAGGAGACCGTTCCGCGCACCGAGCGTCGTGGAGATCGCGATCACGAGCGGAACGGCGAGTCCGAGCGCATGCGGACACGCGATGACGAGCACGGTCACGAGGCGCTCGACGGCGTACGACACCTCCGCCCCTAGGGCAAGCCACGTGATGAGCGTCGCGGCGCCGGAACCCAACGCGACGATGGTGAGCCAGAACGCGGCCCGGTCGGCCAGTTGCTGGGCCCGGGACTTCGACGATTGCGCCTGCGCCACGAGCCGCATGATGCCGGCAAGCGCGGTGCGCTCGCCGGTGCCGGTCACCCGAAGACGGAGGGCCCCGGTCTCGTTGATCGTCCCGGCGATCACGTGGTCGGGGGGCGCCTTCGTGATGGGACGGCTCTCCCCGGTGACCATCGACTCGTTGACTGCGCTGCGTCCCTCGACGATCTCGCCATCGGCCGGCACGCTCGCGCCGGGGCGGACGAGGACGAGATCACCCTCGACGAGCTGGCCGAGTGGGATCACGGCGACCGCTTCCTGTCCATTCACGACGGTGATCCGCTCGGCGGTGTCGGGTAGCAGCTTCGCCAGTTCCGCCAACGCACCCTGAGCCTGCGCAATCGAGCGCATCTCGATCCAGTGGCCGAGGAGCATGATCGTGACCAGCGTCGCCAGCTCCTCCCAAAGCGGCATGCCGGGATAGCCGAGCGTGACGACGGCGCTGAACACGAAGGCGACCGAGATCGCGAGCGCGATGAGCGTCATCA
>JBDTTA010000201.1:0-5279 GCA_039930845.1 Gemmatimonadales bacterium | reverse complement strand
GGCCGGAAGCAGCGACTGCATCATGTCGTTCAGCAGATGGCAGAAGCTGATGGCCGCGAGGATGGTAAAGGCGGTGGCGACGGCCTCGGGGGCGCGCCCATGGGCCTCGATCCCGCTCGTTTCGTTGACGCTCATCGGAGAAAGCTATCAGCAGCCAGGCAGCCCGTGAATCGTCCGGCTGAACCGCTTATCGTTGTAATCGATGGAAGAGTCGCGTGACCCCGCCGACCCGGCCGCCGAAGAGCTGTTCGCCATGCTCTACCACGAGCTCCATCGCCTCGCCGAGCACCACCTCAGGCGAGGCGGCTCGGCGCTGACGCTCGGCACCACAACGCTGCTTCACGAGGCCTATCTCAATATTTCCGGCCGCGAGGAGCTTGCATTCGAGAATCGAAGCCGGTTCCTGGCCTACGCGTCGCGTGCGATGCGTGGGCTGGTCATCGATTACGCCCGTCGCAGGAGAGCACGACGGCGCGGCCCCGAGTTCGAGATCACTCTGGTCGAGGAAGATGCCGGACATGGCAGGACGGAAACCGCCGAGGAGCTGTCACGACTGAGCGACGCGCTCGATGAACTCGCTCTACTCGATCCCCGTCTCGCCCAGCTCGTGGACCTGCACTTCTTTTGCGGCTTCTCGTTCGTGGAGATCGCGTCGGAACGCGGGGTATCGGAGCGCACCGTCCAGCGCGACTGGCGGAAGGCCCGCATGCTGCTGCATCATCGCCTGGGGGACGAAGCGGGCCCGTTCAAGGCCTGAAGCAGTTCGGTCGCCTGCAGGGACCGGGGATGCGCTTCTCCCGCTCCACTCCGCAACGCGACCAGCGCGCGCTCTAGGAGCCTCCGCCCCCCAGCGGTGTCGCCCCTGGCAAGCGCCACCCGCCCCTCGATCAATGTTGTCTCGCCGACCAGCGCACTCCAGGGGTCGGCGAGGGAGTCCACCGCGACGGCGTCCCGGGCGTCGTGCGCGAGCGACATCGCCTCGTCGGTGAAGCCCAGCGCCAGCGCCGTCTCCGCGGCAACGACGGCCACCGGTTGGAGCTGGCTTCGCAATTTCCCCTCGAAATAGTGATTCGACCGGAGCACTTCCGTGAAGCTCGCATGTGCCGCCGCGGTGTCGGCGCGTGACAGCGCCAGCCATCCTTCCAGGGCCTCGATCACCGGCAACTGGTCGTCGGTGTGCCGCAAGTGCGGGTAGCCCTGGCTCGCCTTCCGAAACGTGGCCATCGTGATCTTCGCCTCGGGAACCCTGCCCAGGCGCAACTGCGCGCGCGCCAGTCCGAACGAGCCGCGCCCGATCCAGTATCTGTTGGTGTCGGCCACCGCCAGCGCCAGGAGCGCGCCGAAATATTTGAGCGCCGAGTCGGCATGCTCCTGATACAACGCCGTCTCCGCGTAGTGGACGAGCGGCTGCCACGGAAGGCGACCCGAGGTGTCGGCGCTTGCGACGCGGAGCAACACGTGATGGAAGATCCGCTCCGCCTCCGCCGTCTGGCCCAGCTCGACCAGCGTCCGGGCATAGTTGTGCTGAATAATGGCGGCGGAAATCATCCCTCCACGGCCGCCGCTGTCCAGCGCGGCGATGGCGCGCTGAAAGACGTCCGCGCTCTCTCGCAGGTGGTGCGGAGCGTTGAGTGCAGAGGCGAGCAGGCCGAGAAGGTCCGGATATGTCGCGTCCGCGGTCCGTCCCTCTTTCTCTTCGATCGCGATGGCGTGGCGCATCGAGGCGATGCCCAGCTCGGCGTTTCCCGTCTCCTGGGCGAGCATCGCAGTGTTCTGGAGGCAGGTCACCTCGGCCTCGGAGTCCGGCGTCTTTCGGAGCAACGAATCGGCGGCGACGAGTGCGCTCCAGGCTTCCGCGAATCTTCCCTCACCCTGGTAGTTGTGGGCCTTGTAGCAGTGGACTTCCGCCAGTCCCGGGAAGTCCCGCTCAGCGATCGCCAGCGTTTCCGCCCGGGCCAGCAGTGCCCTGCTCGCCTTGCTGTCGCCCAGCTCTTCATAGCGATTGGACAGCTGCATCAGCAGTGGGCCCAGGACCCGGGGGGTGCCGGAGTACTGGTTCTCCAGCATTGCCCGGCCCCGATCGAGAAGCTCCCGCATCGTGATCGGCTTGTCGCCGATCTCCGACATCAGGAGCTCCTGGAACTCCACCTGCGCATCGGCGCGGTGCTCCGCCGCGATCGCGGCGTCTCGCTGCCGCCGTTGCTCCCGCATCTGTACCAGCGAAAAGCTCGTTGCGCTGAGCAGCCCGGCGAACATGAGCGTCCCCGCGGCCACGCCGAGTCGGTTCCTCCTGAGGAACTTCCGGGCACGGTACGACAGGGAGTCGGGGCGGGCACTCACCGGCTCGTGCCGCAGGTACCGCTCGCGGTCGTCTGCCAGCGCGGAGCAGGTCTGATATCGCTCGGCCGGCGGTTTCTTGAGCGCCCTGGCGAGAATGGTATCGAGATCTCCGAGCCCCAGGCGGCCCGGCTCGACCTCGAGCAGCATCCGAACGGCGTCGGTGGGAGTTCGGCGGCCTTCGGCCGTTGGGTGCCGGCCGGAGAGGAGAATGTAGAGCAGCACGCCCAACGAATAGACGTCAGTGGCGGTGGTGACCGGCTCGCCACGTGCCTGCTCGGGCGCCGCGAAGTCAGGGGTGAGGACGTGTCGCCCATCCATCGTCAGGGACGCGCCGGTGCCGTCCTCGCCGTCGAGGAGCTTCGCGATGCCGAAATCGAGCAGCTTGACCGAGCCGCTGCCCGTAACAAGGATGTTCGACGGCTTGAGATCGCGATGGACAATCAGGTTGGCGTGCGCGTGGCCGACTGCGGCAAGGACCTGGAGGAAGAGTTGGACTCGCTCGTCGCGCGAAAGTTCGTGCTCACGCACGAACGCGTCGATGCGCTGGCCGTCCACGTACTCCAGCACGAGGTAGGGCTGGCCGCCTGTGCTCACGCCCGCGTCGAGCAGGCGGGCGATGCCGGGGTGCGCCAGCCGGGCGAGCGCCGATCCCTCCTGCCGGAAGCGAGCCTGACCGGTGGGGCTCAGCATTCCCAAGTTCAGGAATTTGACCGCCGCATGGCCTTCGTACCGGCCGTCGGTGCGGCGGGCCAGCCAGACGCTGCCCATCCCGCCGCTTCCGAGCGCGCACTCGATGGTGTACGCGCCTACCTCGAGCCCTGCGAGATCCACGTCGATCCGGTCGGCGAGAAACCCACCCCGGTCGGCCAGGCCCTCGCCGGAGAGGAGGGCGCTCAGGTCGGCCGCGATCCCCGGCGACTCGGCCGACAGCTCGTCGAGCCACCGGCCCCGCTCGGCAGGCTCGAGCTCCAGCGCCTTGTCGAGCAGTGGCTCCAGTACCTGCCAGCGATCGGGATCTATGAGAGGCATGGCTGCGATACCGCGCGCCCTCTCTGCATCATCAGTCGATCGGTAGTCCGCTCGGCACCGTTCGAGGAGCCAGACGCCGCAGATTCCGGGCGGCGGGATCGGTCAGTGCACGCATGAACTCGGTCACTTCGACGATCGTCTCCTCCGGAAAGACCACCCCGTCGAGCAGCGTGTCTCGCGTGGCCAGGATGCCGTCGGTCGTCGGCTGCACGGTGCCGCGGAGCAGCGGTTCGAGCTGGTGCTTCTTGTACGCCCGCAGTTTCAGGTCGGACTCGCTGTAGTGGTCCACGAATCCCTTGAGCGTCGTGATGGCGCCATCGTGGCCGTAGGGCGCGGTCAGCTCGACGTTGCGGAGCGGCGGCGTACGAAAGGCGTACTTGTCCGCGGGATTGCCGGTGATTTCCATCCGCCCGAAGTCGTCATGCCCGGCGGCGCCTCCCTTTCCCGGTCCGATCTGCGCCACCGCCACGTTGTGGAACTTGTTGTCGGTGAGCGCGGGGCCGTTGTGGCACACCGAGCACTTGGCGCTCATGAAATCCTTTGCGCCGAGAAGCTGCTTGGACGTGAGCGCTCGATCGTCGCCGGCCAGGAAGCGGTCCCACGGCGAGTCGTTGAACGCCAGCTCCGAGATGAGAAAACCGGCGATCGCGTTGCTAGCGTGAGCGAATGTCATCGTCTCGAAGCGCTCACCGGGGTACGCTGCCTCGAACAGTTGCCGGTAGCGGCGAATCTTTCCAAGCCGGGTCATCAGACCGGCCCAGATCCTCGGCTCCTGGTCGTCGGCGATCCGCGCGAGCTCATTGCCCCTCTGGCCGCGCATCTCCTCGCGGCTCAGCACCGGGAAAAGCGGCTGCGCCGAGATCGCGCCGAACTCGAAGGTTTTCATCATCTTCCGGCTGAGATGCGCGCCGGCTGGCGTGTGGAAGCCGCCGTTCCCGTCGCTCGACACTCGCCCGTCCCAGAAGAGTGGATTGACCGTGGTGATGTTGAAGACCGCCGGTGAGTTCCTTGGGATGAACGCACCATCGGGATGGACGCGGTCGGGGCCGAGACCCGTCCCTCCCTGCCCGATGGAGAGACTCCGGCCATCGCCGGTGGCGAAGCCCGGCAGGTGGCAGCTCATGCAGGAGATGTCGTGGTTGCCGCTCAGGACCTTGTCGAACGCGAGCGCCTGGCCGAGGCGAACGAGCGCGGGACGGACATGCGGCGTGCGAGGCATCGGCGTGATGCCGCGCCCGGCGGTGAGCTGCCGGACCAGGGCGACCAGGGTGTCGTTGACCGCGGTATGTCCACGGTTCTCCGATACTTTCGGTGGGGCGGTCGTATCGGAGGTGTCGTCGCTGCAGGCGGACACGCCGATGAGCAATGCCGATGCGGCGAGAGCGCCGATTGCGGCCCTGGTATTCATGCGAAGGGTCCTTCCGGTTGTCCAAGGATTACTGCGTGAAGCAGGCGCGCCGGGACGGGGCGCGCGGGTCACGCTCTCTAAAACGAAACCCGGCGCCACAACCCGACATCCGCCGCGCACACGGTCGCTGCGTGTAGACGCAATACCGTGCTGTCCAATGCCTTACACGATCAGTGCTCGCTGACCTGCCGGTAAAGGGCTGCGGTGGGGATTCGACCTACCGAAACTCGGCATCACCGCCGAACGGCGCAAGCGACAACTGTTGCAGCGGCGGTCTTGCCCTCTGGATCAGGGGATCCAGGGGAGTCGGGCGGGTGAACTCAGTGGACCATCGCCTCCCGAACGCCGGTCAGCACGAACTGGGTCGCGACGGCCGCGAGCAGAAGCCCCATGATTCGCGTCATGACCCGGATTCCGGTTTGACCGATGCGGCTGACCAGGGTTTCCCCCAGTCGCAGGCTGAGGTACGAGAGCATTCCGGTCACGAGGATGGCGCCGAACA
>JBDTTA010000200.1:0-5279 GCA_039930845.1 Gemmatimonadales bacterium | reverse complement strand
AGCGCTTGCGACAGCTTTCGGATCGCTTATTATTTCGCCGCTCAAATACTGAACTGTCCCGAGCCTCCGGCATTCAGCGGCTGGGTCGAGCCCATTAGCTGATTGGATAACTATTTGGATATCAGCACGTTGGAAGAGCTGCACCGAGTCCCCAAGTGGCAGCGAAGGCCCGACGAGCGCCGCGGCGAGATCCTCGACGGCGCCGTGCTCGCCTTCGGAAAAAGTGGCTACGAGCGCACCACGCTCGCCCACGTCGCCGAGCATGCCGGGGTATGCGCCGGCACGGTCTCCCACTATTTCGGCAGCAAGGCCAGGCTCTTCGAGGAGATGATCGCGGAGCGGCTCGCGCCGTTCGTGGAGGCGGAAGAAGCGAGCCTGGCCCATCATCAGGGCCCGGTGCGCGACCTGCTGCACCAGTTCCTGCGCCGACTCTGGGAGCGCGCATGGGAGCCGGGCATTCTCGAGCTGATACGCGTGGTCAAGGCGGAGAGCGCCGAATTCCCCGAATCGGGCCGGCTGCTCTGCCAGCAGCTCGGCGGGCGGTGGCGGCGGCTCTATGGCGCCATCCTCACCACCGGAATGAACACCGGCGAGTTCAGGACAATGGACGTCGACGTCGCCGCGCGGACGATCAGCTACGCACTCCTGGGAGTCGCCGAAAAGGTGTCGGCATTCAGTTCGTTCGACCCGCACATGCCCGATCGCGAAGCGATGTGGCGGGGCATCGAGGACATGGTAGACCGGTTCGTGCTCGCGGAGCAGCCCCGAGGGACCAGACAAGGAGTGTTCGAGTGAGGGAGATGGCCGGGACGCGGCCCCGCGTGCTGACGATCGTGGCGGCGGCGATGGTGCTGGGTGGAGCGTGCAAGAAGGACTCGGCCCCTCAGGCGCCACCACCGCCGGAAGTGGCGGTCGTGGAGGTGCAGCCACGCCGGGTCCCGACGACGTTCGAGATCACCGGCGAGGTGCAGGCCTACCGCCGGGTCGAGGTGCGCTCGCGCATCGACGGCGTGATCGAGGCGAGGCCCTTCACGGAGGGCAGCATCGTGAAGCCCGGGCAGGTGCTCTACCGCGTCGATCAGGTTCGGCCGGAGGCATCCTACCGGAGCGCGCGCGCGCGCCAGGAAAACGCGAAGCGCACGCTCGATCGGCTCGAGCCGCTCCTCAAGCAGAACGCCGTCGCGCAGCAGGATGTAGACAATGCCCGGGCGGACCTGGAGGCGGCCGAGGGGGATCTCGCGGAGGCGAAGAAGGACCTCGACGACGCCGTGATCCGGGCGGAGATCGAGGGGCGCATCGGCCGGACGAATCTGGATGTCGGCGCCCGGGTGACCGGACCGTCGGACCTGCTCACCACCATCGACGTGCTCGACCCGATCTACGTGAGCTTCCGTCCCTCGGCGCAACAGCTCATCGCCTGGAAGCAGGACCCTGACGCGCGGAAGCTGATCCAGCCCGGAAGTCCGCTCGCGGTGCGGGTAACGCTGCCCGACGGAACCACGCTGCCGCGCACCGGCAAACTCGACTTCGTGGCGCCATCGCTCGACCCCGCCACGGGGACCCAGGAGTTCCGCGCCCTCTTCCGGAATCCCGATCACCTGCTTGTGCCGGGCCAGTTCGTCCGCGTCAGTCTGAGCGGGTTCTCCCGAGACAGCGCGCTGACCGTGCCGCAGCGCGCGGTCCAGCAGGCGCTGGGACGCCAGTACGTATTCATCGTCGGCAAAGGCGACACCGTCGCCACGCGTGATGTCGACCCCGGCCAGTGGAGCGGCAAGCTCTGGATCATCGACAAGGGCCTGATCCCGGGTGACCGCGTGGTGGTGGACGGCGTGCAGAAGGCGGCCCCCGGCCGGACGGTGCATCCGGTGCCGCTGGCCGACAGCGCGACGGCGGCCCCCGAGGAAACCGCCGGGGTGGGAGCCACGAAATGAGCAGCGACGCAACGCCCCCGGGAAACGGGGGCGAGTACGAGGTCCGCTACTTCTTCATCCGGCGGCCGGTCCTCGCCATCGTCATCAGCATCGTCGTCACCCTTCTCGGCGTGTTCGCCATCCGGCTGCTGCCGGTGTCGCGCTACCCCCAGATCACGCCGCCCGCCGTGCAGGTCCAGGCCGTCTTTCCCGGCGCCACCGCCGAAGACGTCGCCGAGGCCGTGGCCGCGCCGATCGAGGCGCAGCTGTCCGGGCTGCAGGGGCTGCTCTATTACACGTCGGCCAACGCGAGCGACGGGACGATGAGCCTGACGATCTATTTCGACGTGACCCGGACCCAGGACCTCGCGGCGGTGGACGTGCAGAACGCCGTCAAGCTGGCGGAATCGCAGCTTCCCGACGCGGTGCGCCAGAACGGCATCACCATTCTCAAGGCCAACACCGACATCCTCTCCGTCGTGGCGCTCACCTCCGACAACCCGCGCTACGACGCGGCCTATCTCACCAACTACCTCAAGCTGTACGTCGAGGACGAGATCAAGCGGGTGCCGGGCATCGGCAACGCCATCACCTTCGGCGGGCTCGAGTTCTCGATGCTGATCCAGCTCGATCCCGACCGGATGGCGCAGCTCGGCATCACCACCGGCGATGTCGCCGACGCGGTGCGCGAACAGAACGTCACCAGCCCCGCCGGGCGCCTCGGCCGCGAGCCCTCGCCACCGGGTACCGAGCTCACGCTGCCGGTCACGACGCTCGGGCGGCTCAAGACGCCGGAGCAGTTCGCCGACATCGTCGTGCGCGCAAAATCCGACGGGTCGATCGTCCGGGTGCGCGACATCGGCAAGGTGGTGCTCGGCTCCCGCAACTACGATCTCGACGGCCACCTCAACGGCAAGCAGCTCGCCGGCATGCTGACCTACCTTCGGCCGGGCGCGAATGCGCTGAGCGCAAAGGAGGGAATGGTCAAGCGGATGGACGAGCTGTCGCGCGCGTTGCCCCAGGGTGTCCGCTACCAGATTCCGTTCGACACGACCCCATTCGTGACCGCCTCCATCGAGGAAGTCGTCACCACGCTGCTCGAGGCGATGGCGCTCGTGACGCTTGTGGTGTTCATCTTTCTCCAGAGCTGGCGGGCCACCCTCATCCCGATGCTCGCCGTACCGGTGAGCGTCATAGGCACATTCCTGGGTCTGCTCGTGCTCGGATTCACGATCAACGTCCTGACGCTCTTCGCGCTGGTCCTCGCCATCGGCATCGTGGTGGACGACGCGATCGTGGTGATCGAGAATACCGAGCGGCTCATGGCCGATGAGGGGCTGTCCGCGCGGGTGGCGGCCGACCGCGCCATCCGCCAGGTGGCCGGGGCCCTGATCGCCATCGTGCTCGTGCTCTGCGCCGTGTTCGTGCCGGTCGCCTTTCTGGGCGGCGTCACCGGCGAGATGTTCAAGCAGTTCGCCGTGACGCTGGTGATCGCGGTGGTCCTCTCGGGCGTGGTGGCGCTGACGCTCACGCCGGCGCTCTGCTCCATCCTGCTCCGCGAGTCGAACGAGGCGCACACCACCGGCTTCTTCGGCGCGTTCAACCGGTGGTTCCATAAGCTCACCGACCGCTACTCGAATGGCGTCAGCCGGGTGCTGGGCCGTCCCCGGCTGTGGATTGCCGCGTTCGTGGTGCTGGTGGGGCTCGCCGTTGTGCTCTGGCGGCGGGTGCCGACGGCATTCATCCCGACCGAGGACAAGGGGTACTTCGCGGTCGCGATGCAGCTTCCCGATGCGGCGTCGCTGCAGCGTACCGCGGCGGTCGTGCGACGCGTGGAAGGCTTCCTCCACGAGGAGCCGGCGGTGCTCAACGTCGTCGGCCTGGCCGGACTCGACGTGCTCAGTCGCACCAATCAAACGAACAGCGCCACCTTCTTCGTCATGCTCAAGCCGTGGAACAAGCGCGGGAAGAACGAATCGATCGATGCGATCACCGGGCGCATCAACGGGAAACTCTTCGGGATGAAGGATGCCATCGGCTTTGCCTTCAACCTTCCCGAAATTCCCGGGCTCGGCGCCACCTCCGGCGTGGAGGCCAATCTGCAGAACCGCACCGGGCGCGATGTGCGCGACTTCGCCGACCAGGTCAAGGCCTTTACCGCGGCCGCCAACCAGCTGCCCGCCGTGGCGGCGTTCCAGACCAATTTCCGGGCCGACGTCCCGCAGCTCTTTGTCGACGTCGATCGCGCCACTGCCAAGTCACGCGGAGTGAAGCTCACCGATCTCTTCAGCACGCTGCAGACGTTCCTGTCCACGCTGTACATCAATGACTTCAACCTCTACGGCCGTACCTACCGCGTGCAGGCCGAGGCGCAGCCACAATTCCGGCAGACGCCCGAGGACCTCGACCGGCTCTACGTGCGTGGCCGCAACGATGAGATGATCCCGGTCTCGGCGCTGGTCCATACGGAGTTCAGGAGCGGTCCGACCCAGATGCTCCGCTTCAACGGCTTCGGCTCCGCCCTCTTCACCGGAACCCCGAAGCCGGGCCGTAGCTCCGGCGAGGTCATGTCCGAAATCGATGAGCTCATCGCCGACCGCTTCGAGGCGCAGGGCGTCGGGATCGCCTACTCCGGACAGTCGTACCAGGAGCGGGCCTCGTCGGGGCAGGCCGGCCTCGTGTTCGGACTCGGCCTCGTGATCGTCTTCCTGGTGCTCGCCGCGCAGTACGAGAGCTGGTCCATCCCCTTCGCGGTGCTTCTGGGTGTGCCGTTCGGCGCGCTCGGCGCGCTCCTCGGCATCTGGATCCGCGGATCGCCGAGCGACATCTACTTCCAGGTCGGCCTGATCACGGTCGTGGGTCTCGCGGCCAAGAACGCCATCCTGATCGTGGAGTTCGCCAACGAGATCAGGACGCGCGGGACACCGCTGATCGAGGCGGCAACCGAAGCGGCGCGGGAGCGGTTCCGCCCGATTCTCATGACCTCGTTCGCCTTCATTCTCGGCGTCGCGCCGCTCGTCATCGCCAGCGGCGCCGGCGCGGGGAGCCGCCACTCGCTCGGCACCGGTGTCTTCGCGGGGATGCTCTTCGCCACGACGATCGGGATCTTCTTCATCCCGCTCTTCTTCCGCGTGATTCGCGGACTGGCCGAGGGCAGGGGGTCCCGATGATGCGTTCGCTCGCCTTGCTCATGCTGCTGGCGGCGGCGGGCTGCGCCGTGGGTCCCCGCTACCATCCCGAGGCCGTCGTGCCCGCTTCCACACGGGTGGGCGCGGCGGCGTCGAGCGACAGCGCGCGCTCGTTCTTCGATTCGCTCGCGGCCGCCCGGCAGAACGACACCCTCGCCGCCCCCGGCGGCGCCCTGGCCCC
>JBDTTA010000199.1:0-5284 GCA_039930845.1 Gemmatimonadales bacterium | reverse complement strand
CCGGTCCTCACTCCACCCTCACCCGATCGAATCCGTCCCACCGCGACATGTCCGAGATGATGACCTTCTCGCCTGACTGGAGCCCGCCGAGCACCTCCACCGTGTTCACCGACGTCCGTCCGAGACGAACGTTGGTGCGAACGGCGGCCGTACCGCCCTCGATGAGCTTGAAGAGACCCACCGTGCTACCCGATTGCCCATAGGCCGGTCGGCCCACATGCAGCACGTTGTCGAGCCGCTCGACCTGGATCGTTCCGTCGACCGAGAGATCGGGACGCGCCCCGCGCGGCATCTCCCCGCTCAACGACACGTCGACCGTCACCGTCCCGTTGAGCACCGCGGGGTCGATCCGTGAGACATGTCCAGGGACGATTCCGTTGCGTGTGTCGATGGCGGCCGGCTGTCCGATGACGACGTCCTTGGCCTGCGTCTCGGGAATTCTCAGCACCGCCTTGAGCCGTCCCGGCTCCACGATGCGGGCGAGTTGCGCTCCCGATTGAGCCCACTGACCCACCTCAAGGCTCAGCTCCTGGAGGGTGCCCGCCGCCCCGGCCTTCACTTCCATCGAGCGGATCCGCCCCCGTTGAAAGTCGGTGACGTCCTTGAGCCGGCTTACCTGGGCCTCCTGCAGCGCGATCTGCGAATCGGCCGCCTGGGTCATGACCTGGAGGCGCTCTTCCTCTACCTTGAAGCGGGTGGCCAGCTCCTCGACGTGCTCTCGCGCCCTGCTCGCATCATTCGCCGAGATCAACTGCTTCACGGCGAGAGTCTCCGCCGCCTCGGCGTTTCGCTTGCCGTCGAGATACGCCGCCCGCGCGGTAGCGACCGTCGCTTCCTGGTTGAGCCGCTGGCTCGCCAGATTGGCTCGCAGGTTGACGCGGTCCGCCTGCGCGACAGTGAGCTGACGCTCCGACTCGAGCGCCTGCAGTTGCACGTCGGGATTACTCAGCTCGAGCAGCACCGTTTCCGACTTGACCTCCTGGCCCGCCTCAGCCAGCCGTTGCTCGACACGACCCGCGGTCACCGCGGAGATGTAGCGAATCCGTTCCGGTACCAGCGTCCCCGGGCCCCGCACCTCGATGACCAGCGGGCCTTTCTGGACGGAGTCGATCCACACGGCCGAACGATCCACTCGTGGCGCCGCCGGCTTGAGACTCCGGAGCCCGAGCGTCGCGAAGACCACCGCGACCAGCGCGGCGGCACCATAGATGATCTGCTTCCGGCCTCGTTTGGCCGGCGCCCGCGGAATGTCCACAGCGTTTCCTTGTTGGCGATGCGAAGCCGGCCACGCGTTCGGGTCGGCTGGCCCCATATAAGGAAGGTGCGTGCCACGTCGCCCGCGATTGTAAACGCCGGACCATCAAAGGCTTGCAAAAGTTACCCCGGACGCCCCGGAGCCGGTTGCGTTCGGAACCGGAACCGTCGAATCCCGGAATCGAACAGGTGCGGGCGATGTGTGGCCGGGAAATCGACCCGCGTCCCCACCTGACTCCCGACACATTCTCAGGAGCCGCATGACACCTCGCATCCGGGTGTACCCGCCGGCCTGGGCACCACTGCGGAGCCTGGCCCTGCTCGCCGCCGCGGTCGGCTGCGGCCACACCGATCCCTTCAGCTCCCCACCGTACGGATCCAACGAGCCATTCGATGTCACAGCCCCGACGCGGCTGACGCTCAATCCCCTCGACGACAGGAATGCCGCCTGGCTGCCCGACGGCTCCGGCATCCTCTATTCAACGAAGCTGGCCGAGCGAGAGGATGGAGATGTATGTCTCGCGCTCCTGCCGCCGACGGGTGGACGGCAGACCCGGGTGACGTGCGATCTCACAGTCGGTGGGGTCGACTCGACGAATGCGATCGAATCGGCCGCGCCCGCGCCAGACGGCAGACTCGCCTTCATCGGGTCGAGCGGCCCCGTCGGTGCCTCGAACGCGCTCAGCGAAGGCCTCGTCATCGCGCCGACATCAGACCCGCATGGCGCCACGTTGATTCAACGGATCCCATACACCATTTCCGGGGAGCCGACCCACAATCATGTACGGGCGGTTCGCTGGCTCGGCCCGTCGCGTCTCGGTTTCATCGGGGGGGCCATCGCGAATTTTTCCGACTGCATTGGATGCGCTGCGAGCAGGGTCGTCTCCGATCAGAAAATCGTCACCATCGACGCCGCAGGCGGGGCACCCGCAACGCCGGTCCCCGGCACCGACTTCGCCTCCGGGCTCTCCGCTGGACCGACCGAGGACGAGATCTACTACACCCTCGGCGGCGACAGCCGGGTCTACCGCAAGACGCTTTCGACCGGAGAGGTGACGGTGGCGTTCGATTTCAGTGGAGCGGGCATTGCGCGGGACGTGTCGGTGGTGGGGAACAAGCTGGCGGCGATTGTCGGCGGGCGAGTGGCGTTCGGTATCAATCCCCTCCTGGGCCCGACGCAGCGGGACAGCGGCGGCGTGGTGCATGTCGTGAATCTCGTCACCGGCGCCGACCAGCCGCTGGACACTCCCGGCGTGCTCTTCCGCCACCCGGTGTTGTCGCCCGGCGGCGCGTCCATCGTGGCCGACGGATATGCGCTCGTCATCTTCGACAACGGGACGATCGCCGATACCACCGTCGCCGCGCATCCCGACATCTACCTCTTCGGCGCACCATGAGCACCGTTCGCTGGACGGCGATCGCCGCGGCGATGCTCCTGCTCACGCTGGCGGCGGGCCAAGAGGCCGAGGCCCAGGCGGACGGGGCCGTGGCGGGACGGGTGCGGGACGACCGAACCGACCGGTCGCTGGCGTCGGCCGAGATCCTGCTCGACCAGGTCGTGAGTGCGGTGACGGACACCTCGGGGAGCTATCGGATCATCGGCGTGAGGCCCGGCGTGCACAAGGTCGCCGCGCGGCTGATCGGTTACCGTGGCGTCGTGCTCGACAGCGTCGTCGTGCGGGCCGGCGCCACCATCAAGGCGGACTTCGGGCTCGAGGCCACCGCCGTCGAGCTCGCACCACTTGTTGTGACCGCGCCGGTGGACGAGTTGCTCGATCCCCTCGCCACCGCCAGCGAGCAGAAGATCACGGCCGCCGACCTCCGCAATCTTCCCGTGTCCTCCCTCGAGGAGGCCATCGCGCTTTCGGCCGGGAGTGTCGGGACGAGCTATCGCGGCGGGCGGGTGGGCGAGGAGTCGTTCATCCTCGACGGCCTCGGCGTCAAGAACCAGCTCGATGCGTCGAGCGGCGGTCTTGGCCTCAACCTGCCGCCGGATTTCCTGGGCGAAGCTTCGCTCATTACCAACGGTTTCTCCGCCAGGTATGGCCAGGCTCTTTCGGGGCTGGTCAACGTCGTCACCCGTGATCCCGACCAGTCCTGGGAGGGCAGGGTCGCGTACGAGACCGACCGCCCCGCCGGCGGCTCGCTCGATCGCGGACTGGATCGGGTCGCGGCGCGCGCCGGCGGACCCATCGCCGGCGGGGTCGGCCTCGTGGCTGCGCTGGACGTCGCCGGCCGCATGGATGGCGACGCCGTCAACGCCCCCGCTCCGGACAACCTGCGAGACCCGCGTCAGTCGGTGCCCTATCCCCTGCCGCACAACAGCGGTGAGCAGTGGAACGGCGCGGCCAAACTCGTCATTCCGGTCACCTCACGGGCGACGGTACGGGTGCTGGGTCTGCACTCCGAGGACCAGCGGCTGCTCTTCGACCCGGTCTACAAATACGACTCCGAATTTGCGCCGGCATCGCGCCTGCGCGGTGACCTGATCAGCGGGCACATGCAGTACAAGACGGACCCCCGCTCGGGATTTCCGCTTGTCGTCGACGCGAGAGCAAGCCGGTTCGTCCGCGAGTTTCTCCGCGGCACTCTCACCGACCCCGTCGACTACTCAGTGGGCGCCATCACCGGGTCGAGATTCCATTTCATCGGGGAGGACGCGGCCCGCGCGCAATCCACCTCGACCGATCCGATCCCGGGACTCGGGAGACCGGAGCCGAGCACCGACTCTCCGTGGGGAGTGCCGGCCTTCTTTCTCGGCGGCGCCTCGAACGGCGACCTCGCCTGGAATCGCTTCGGCGAAACCCGAGCCCAGCTCGACCTGACCTATGGCGGAATCCGCCATCTCGACATCTACGCCGGCGGCATGTACTCGGCGCAGCAGGTGCGCACCTGGCAGCGCGTTCTCGGCTACCTGCCCGTGGGCGACACGGTACCCGCACCCGCCACCGCCGCCTTCTCGCCCACGAGCGGCGCAGCGTACGTCGAGGGCCAGGTGCGGGTCGCGGACATCGCGGTCACGGCAGGCCTGCGCTACGACCAGTTCAGCGCGGGTACCATCTCGGCCGCGGAGGCCCGTGGCACCCAGAAGACGATCAGCCCGCGATTCGCCGTGTCTACCGTACTCGACAAGGCCACGGTCGTCGTGAGCTACGGCCGATTCACCCAGGCCCCCGACTACCAGTTCCTCGTTGACGCCGCATTCGACGACACGACTCGCACGGGACGCTTCCGCCGCGGCAACCCCGACATCGGCTTCGAGAAGGCGACGCAGTATGAGCTGAGCGTCAGGTTCCGCCCGCGCGACGCGATCTCGCTCCGGGCGGGCGTGTACGTCAAGCGCCTCGACGGACTCGTGGCGTCCGTGCCACTGGGGATCAATCCCGACTCGACGATCTTCGGCAACGCCGACGCCGGCTCGGTGAAGGGGCTCGAGCTGCTGGCCGAGCGGGAGTTCACGGATTATTTCGGCTTTCGGGTGGCCTACACCTTCCAGAAGGCTACGGCCACCTCGTCCAACCCATTCCTGCTCACGCGGCTCATCTTCGTGAATGCAATCGGGGATACGATCCATCCGGCGAAGGCGGAGTTCCCCCTCGACTTCGACCGCCGGCATATCCTCACCATCATCGGCCACGGCAAGGTGCCCGAGGGGATCGGTCCGAGGATCGTCGGCGTCAGGCCCATCGCGGGACTCGAGGGATCGGTCATCTTCCGTCTCACCAGCGGGCTCCCCTACTCCCGGTCGGACAGCACCGGCCACACGCTCGTCGGTCTGCCCAACGGGTCGCGACTGCCGTACAACACCAGCCTGGATCTGCTGATCCGCCGTGCGCTCAAGCTGGGAGAAGTGCAGGGAGGGATCTATCTCGACGTGCGGAACCTGCTGGACCGACAGAACATCGTGGCCGTTCGGAGAGACACCGGCGAGCCGGGACCCGACAACAGAGCGATCGGCATGCTGGCCGAGACCGCGTACGCGGCGCACCCCGAGCCGATTCCCTTTGAGTCGCCGCACTACCGGCGCGCG
>JBDTTA010000198.1:0-5321 GCA_039930845.1 Gemmatimonadales bacterium | reverse complement strand
ACTACCAGGACGGTCTTGCCTGTCATCGTTGACCTTCTCGAAGCGACCCGCGAACTAGCTGGTGTGTCACGCCGCGCCCACCTCCCGCAGCGCACGGAGCAGGTCGTCCGTCCCCGACTTAGTCACAATCGTGTGCACCCGGCCATCGAGCTTCCCCCGCTCCTGCGTCGTGAGGTCCTGCACAGTGGAGATCACGATCGGCGTGTGTTGGGTTCGTGGGTCCGCCCGGAGCAGCTCTACCACGTCGAATCCGCTGAGGCCCGGCATCACGAGGTCGAGCACGACGAGGTCCGGCACCTCCTCGCGCGCCAACTCGACAGCCGAGGTACCGTCGTAAGCGCGTCGGACGCGGAACCCGCGTCCCGCCAGGAGCTCGGCCAGGAGTTCCACCGTCTCCCGGTTGTCGTCCACCACGAGCGCGTTCCGCTTCCTCGGGGGGTCGCTGGGCGGAATAACTCGTGTCACCGCCTCGATCAGGCGGTCACCCACGACCGGCTTTACCATCCAATCCACGATGCCCATGTGGCGGCCTCGGCCCTCGTCCTCGTCCACGCTGACGACGAACACCGGAGTATTCCTGGTTTCGGGCAGCTCCCGCAACTGCCCCAGTACGGCGAGGCCGTCTTCGCCCGCCAAGCGGATGTCGAGCGTGATAGCGGCCGGCTTGAGCCGACGCGCCTGCTCCACGGCCACACCGCCGGTGCCGGCGTGCGCCACCGCGAAACCCTTCTCCGTAAAGTAGTGGCTGAGCAGCTGGCTGCTCGCCGCGTCGTCCTCCACCACCAGCACCAGCGGCCGCCCATCGGCTGGCGGGTAGAGCGGCTCGGATACCACTGTTGTGCGGCTCGGCCCCACTGAAGTCCCAGCCGGAGCCGCGAGAGGAAACGCGCAGGTGAACACACTGCCCCGCCCTGGGGCGCTCTGGACCCACATCCGCCCGCCGTGCAGCCCCACAAGCCTGCGAGTGAGCGCCAGCCCGAGTCCCGTGCCCTGCTGACTTCGCGCGTAGGAGCCGTCCCCCTGCTCGAACTCGAGAAAGATCCGGTCCTGGTCCTCCGGCGGAATCCCGATGCCAGTATCGGAGACGTCGATCTGCATCTCGTTGTCGGCGACACGCGCTGCCACCCCGATGCTCCCGCCGTCGGGCGTGAACTTGATGGCATTGCTCAGCAGGTTGTACAGGATCTGTGCGAGCTTCGCGTGGTCGGCATGGAGCGGCGGGAGGTCCGGGGGCACTTCGGTCGTCACGGTCAGTCCCTTGGCCCCAGCCAGCGCTTCGATGCTCCGCAGGACTTCGCCGAGCACGCCACCGGCTTCGACATCGGCGAGGTCGAGCTCGAGTCGGCCCGCCTCGATCTTCGCCAGGTCGAGAATGTCGTTGACCAGCCTCAGGAGGTGGCGCCCGCTCGACTCGATATTGGTGGCGTAGCGACGCTGGCGCTCGCTCAGGCTCCCGAAGGCGGGCTCGTCGAGCAACTCGGCGAAGCCGATGATGGCGTTCAGGGGCGTGCGCAGCTCATGGCTCATGTTGGCGAGGAACTGGCTCTTGGTCCGACTCGCCGCCTCGGCCTGCACCTCCGCCTCCCGGCGTGCCGCGTTTTCCTCGAGGAGTCGGGTGTTGGCGTAGTCACTCTCGCGGGCGTGCGTCCGGGCCAGCTGAACGAGTCGTACGGTCCACCCGAGCAGGGCCGCGAGCATCAACCCGGCGACCAGCATGATCCAGGGTACGATCGTGCGCGCGTCGGCCAGTTGCGTTCTCGTCGGCGAGACACGTAAACGCCACGACACCCCTGGCAGCTGCACCGCGATCACCTGGTCGAAGCGCCCCATGCCCCCATCTTCGAAAGAGCCCCGCTCGCAGATTCGCTCGTCCCCGTCGTAGAGGGCGAAGGCATATCCCCCCGTGGCCTCCGCGGGGAGAGCCCAATCGATCACCGATTGACACCGGAATACGCCGCTGATGAGTCCTTCCGGCTGACCGTCGAGCCGGATTGGTGTGTAGGCGATGAAGCCCCGTCCACCCTGCACGAGGTCGACGGTGCGCGAGGCAACGGCATGATCCTGCTTGAGCGCCTCTCGCACAGCAGCCGCCCGGCGAGGTTCGGTTGCCTCGAGGCTCGTCCCGAGGGACGCCTCGTTGCCACGACGGGGCACCATCCACCGGAGGCGTAAGGTCGGATCGACCCAGCCAATCCCCTGATAGGCACCGAAGTCGCGGATGTCGAGGCTCGCGGCGTACTCCCACGCAGCGCGCTCGGGCCGACCGCCCCTTTCCCATCGCTCCGCGAACCGCTCGAGGGCCATCATCCGGAAACGCAGCCCCGCGTCCAGCTGATGCGCCATGCTCCCCGCGTGATCCCGGACGGATCGTTCGGCCAGGTCCAGCTCCCGGTCGGTCAGGGCTTGCCAAAGCCCCAGCGTCGCCACGGCCACGCCGGTCGCCACGAGGTACGAAAACCACGGACGGATATCCCGGCCGCGACCGACCGCATCGGCGGCCGCGCACGCCGTCACGCCCGCGCCGATCACCATAATCCCGATCGCCGTGTGGACGGCCATTCGCGTCAGGTGGCCCCAACCGTAGGCGGTCGGGATGCCGGAAAGATACCCCATCAAGGCGACCTGCCCGAGCGCGGCCGCCGTAACGCCTGCAAGCGCCACGGCGATCGAGGCGCGGCGTGCGTCCGGGACCAGCGCGCGGGCCAGGAACGAGACGCCCAGCAGGCTGAAGCTGAGGGCGGTGTTCGGCGCCATGCGGCCCGGCTCCGACGTCTTTATGACCGCGAAGTCACCCATGACCCGGCGGTCGACGCCGAGCTGCCACACCAGCTGATCGAGTCCGAGTTGGCGGCCTGTGAGGTACTCGAGCAACGTGAGCAGCCCGACAGCCGCGAGGAGCGCGCCGCACCCCGCCCCAAGGCGCTCGTGGCCGCGCGCGAGGCACCAGAGTCCTGCGCCAGCCAGCACAAACCCCACGGCGGTGTTGAACTGCATGGCGACCAGAGCCGGGTGAAGCTGGAGGAGGATGGGGGCTTGCGCGTACCATCCTGTCAGGACGAGCGCGCCGAGGAAGGTGGCCGTGACGCCGGCCGTCTCGGTCACAAGCAGGAGCCAACGCTCCGAGCGGTGGTCGAGGACTGCCTCGCGCACCGGTGTCACGGGGCGTCCTGCTCGGGCAGAGAGAGGAACCGTTCGTGCGAGCCCAACTCGAGGAACGCGTGCGCAACCCGCGGATCGAAGTGAATCCCACTCTGGCGAGCGACTACATCTATGACGTCTTCGACGGGCCAAGCCTTGCGGTACGGCCGATCGTGGGTCAAAGCATCGAACACGTCGGCGACGGCCATGACACGGGCGACAAGCGGGATCGCCTCACCACGCAAGCCGTTCGGATAACCGGTGCCGTCCCAACGCTCATGGTGGCACAGCGCGATCTCCTCGGCCATGCGCATCAGCTCGGAACGCCCGCGGCCGAGGATCTGAGCGCCCACCGTGGTGTGCGTCTTCATGGTGTCGAACTCCTCGGTCGTCAGGGGTCCGGGCTTGAGAAGCACGCGGTCCGGGATGGCGATCTTGCCGACATCGTGCAGCGGCGCCGCCCGCCGGAGCAGGTCACACGTTCGACCATCCATCCCCAGGTTGGCGGCCAGGGCGTCCGCGATAATCGCGACCCGGCGGGTGTGCTTTCGGGTGTCGTCGTCGCGGAACTCCGCCGCACCGCAGAGCCGCTCAAGCACCTCGAGCTGGGACTCCTCGAGCTCCCGAGTGCGCTCGCTGACCCGCTTCTCCAGCATGGCATTGTTCTCTTCGAGCACCGCCCGCATCGCCTCGACCTGGCCGAAGAGGCGGCGGGTGATGACGGCGTTGCGGACCCGCAGCGCGAGGTCGGCCAAGTCGACCGGCTTGGTGAGGAAGTCGTTGGCCCCCGCGCGCATACCGGCTAGCCGATCGGCCCGGGCGTCCAGCGCGGTGACTAGGAGCACGGGGATCGGCGCCGTGGCCGCATCGGCTTTCAGGCGCCTGCAGACCTCGAGGCCGTCCAGGCCCGGCATCATGACATCCAGGAGCACCACGTCGGGCGGCACAGCCCGTGCCGACTCCAGTGCCGCCAGCCCGTTCGCCGCCTCGGTCACCTCGTGGCCGCGGGCCTCCAGCAGGTCGCGCAGCAGGAGCCGATTGGGCGCCTCATCGTCGACCACCAGCACTCGGCCGAGGGCCCGGCTAGTCGCGCCGGTCGCGGCATCGTCGACCGTCTTGGCCGCCGCGGCGATGCCAACGCCCGGCATCACGCAGCTACCTGCGGTCGCCCGCCGAGCACGTTGCGAACCTCGGCGCGCCCGAGCGCGCGAGTCATTAAGTCCATCATCCTGACTCCTCGAATTGGTGGCGGCGGGTGCGCAACTCCTGTGGCAATCCGATGAGCGGGCAAGCTTCGCGCCACGAACGGTGGCTTGTGGCTCCTGATTGGGGCGGAGCGAGTTGTCGGCAACTGCCGCAGCCCGCCATGTCTGAAGGCATACCACAAGAACTAACCCCCCGGCCCCGGCACCCCTCCCGAGAGCGCGTGTTGAGCAGGCCGAGCACAGCCGGGAGGGAGTGGGCGTGCACGGTGAAGGGGCCGTGGCGGTCCGTGACGTTGCCCGCGCAACCGGCGTCTCCTATGCCCCGCCCACGCCACGGCCGATCGGCTCGTCGTCCGCGGCCTCCTAGTCAACGAGCGGGCGGCCCGGCGCCAGTTACTCCGCCTACAGGGCCGGCCCGCGCGGCACTCAACCGTGTGACAGCGCACGATACGTCGCTCGGCCCACGAGTTTCGCCGGAGCAATGGTTCGACGAGGTTGGCGGTCGACTGGTCCCTCGAGAACGCCGCACCAGGGACTACCCCTCAGGGCCCCAAGCGTTAGAATTCGGCTTCAGAAAACAGTGTCGGGCACTCTTTCCCCGCACTATTGCAGGTCCGCGGGCGTAACTCCTTACGGGTCCGTAGCTCAGTTGGATAGAGCGCTTGCCTCCGGAGCAAGAGGTCGCGCGTTCGAGTCGCGCCGGGCCCACTCCGGAACTGTATCCCCCGCTTCACGTTCTGTGAGAGCGGGGGTTTCCTTTGCCTCCCCTGCCCGCTCCGCAGTAACGTTCCCAGTAACCAACCCCAGTTTTCGAAGCCGATCGCCGAGCCGCTCGAGGTGCTGCTCGACGCGGAACTCGACCACCTCCGATCGGTGCCGGATGTCGCCCAGGTGGGCATACACCTGCCGAACCATGTCCTCGGAATGGTGCCCCAGCTCGCGGCTCACCGTGTAGAGGCTGACCGGCGCTCCGCGATC
>JBDTTA010000197.1:0-5414 GCA_039930845.1 Gemmatimonadales bacterium | reverse complement strand
TCGTACCGGAAGCGGGGCAGCGTCCAGCGGATCCACATCACCACGAAGATCCAGAACATCACCTTCAGGAAGAAGAACCCGCCGGTGGCGATCGACTGGAGCACCCCGCCCCGCTCATCCCACGCGCCCGGAATGTCCCAGCCGCCAAAGAAGAGCGTCGTGACCATCGCGCAGACGGTGACCACGTTGGCGTATTCGGCGATGAAGAAGAACGAGAATTTCATCGCGCTGTACTCGGTGTGATAGCCGGCGATCAGCTCCGACTCCGCCTCGGGAAGGTCGAACGGGAGGCGGTTGGTCTCCGCGAGCCCGGCAATGAAGAAAATGAAAAACGAGAGAAAGAGCGGGAGCACATACCAGAGGCCGGATTGCTGTTGACTGACGATCGCCGAGAAGCTCACGTTGCCCGACATCAGGAGCACGGGGATGAGGCTCAGCCCCATCGCCACTTCATAGGAGATCATCTGCGCGCACGCCCGCAATCCGCCGAGCAGCGAATACTTGCTGTTGGACGACCACCCCGCGAGCGCGATGCCGTACACTCCGAGCGAGCTGATGGCGATGACGAAGAGAAAGCCGATGGGGAGATCCGCCACTACCATCGGCATCAGGCCGTGGTGGACGAAACGGCCCAGCGGGCCCAGCGTGAAGTCGAAGTCCACCGGCAGCGGTGCGGCGAATGGAATGACCGCGAACAGGAGAAGCGCGGGAATGAAGGACAGCGCCGGCGCGAGCAGAAAGAGGTACCGGTTGGCCTCTGCCGGGAAGGTCTCCTCCTTCAGGATGTTCTTCACACCGTCCGCGGCGGGCTGCAGCAGTCCCGCCCAGCCAACGCGGTTGGGGCCGCGCCGGTTCTGCATCCACGCGCTCACCTTCCGCTCCATGAGCGTGAGGAGCGCCACACCGATCATCGTGATCGTGAACACGACCAGCATCTTGATGATGCTGAGCAGGAGGAAGCCCTTCAATTCAGGCGTCATCGCGGCGCGCCGGCCGCGGCGGAAGGCAGCACCCGCCCGGCGAAGCCGATGTCGGCGTAGGTGGTCCCGGCGAAGACCGGCCACCGGGCGCCGAGGAGCGCGAATGCCTCTTCCGCCGTCGAAGGCGCGTCCGCGTCGGGCCCGGGCCCGGCCAGGACCTCGCCGGCGATCCACCAGGCCGGGCGCGCCATGCCCGGCTGCGACCTCGCCTGGTGGTAGCGCTGAATTCGCCGGTCGCGATTGACGTACGTCCCGTTCTCTTCGGCCATGCTTGCAACGGGAAGGACGAGCTCCGCTCGGTGCAGCGACTCGGTGGCCACGGTCCCGAGCAGCAGGACCAGGCCGGGAATGCCGGCCAGGGCGGCTTCGTCCTCCACCGAGAGATCCGCATCGAGCACGACGACCAGCGACGCGCTCGCCGCAGCGCCAAGCGCCGCCTCCCACGCCGAGGTGTATCCCACCAGCTCGGCGCCGGCAAGGTTGGGGACGCGCTCCCGCCGCAGCGCCAGCCCGGGAATTCCAGGAAGCGGAGCCTCTTCACCGAGCGGAACCTTGATTGCCGCCGTGACCTCCAGGCGATCCACCAACTGCCGCACCAGGCCGAGCGACTCGACCGAGGCCCGACCCGAGGCGAGGATCACCGCGGAGCCGGAGGCCCCCCTGACGATGCTCCCGAAGCGGTCGAGCGCGGTGTCCCAATCCACGGCAACGTGCCGCCCCGCCTCACGCACGAGCGGCGCCTCGATACGATCGCCCCGGTTCATCCAGCGGTAGTTCATCCGTCCGTAATCGCAGATGAAGTGGCGGTTGACGTCGAGATTGGCCCGCGGCCTGAGCCGCACGACGATGTCGTCACGGGTGTCGATCGAGATGTTGCAGCCCTGCGTGCATCCGGGACAGATGCTCGCGGACTTGTCGAGGTCCCAGGCACGCGCCTTGTGCAGGAAGTCCTTCGAAAGGAGCGACCCCACCGGGCACAGGTCCACGACGTTGCCGGCCCACGGATGGTCGAGTTTCTGCGACTCCGCGATGCCGATGACGGCGCGATCGCCCCGCTCCGAGACATTGAGCAGGGGGGTATCTGCCACGTCGTCCATGAACCGCACGCAGCGCGTACAGAGGACGCACCGGTTGGGCACGTACAGGATGTCGGGGCCGAAATCCTCCACCGGATTGTATCGCTTGGCGTATTCCGTGTACCGGGTGCCCGGCCGGCCTTCCTGAAAGGTGTAGTTCTGCAGCTCGCATTCGCCGGACTTATCGCAGATGGGGCAATCGAGCGGATGGTTGATAAGCAGGAATTCCAGCACGCTCTCGCGCGCCTTCAACGCGCTCGGGCTGCTGACATGGACGACCTGGCCTTCGGCCACCATCGTGACGCACGCGGGCACGAGCTTGGGCGCCTTTTCCACCTCGACGAGGCACATGCGGCAGGACGCCGGCGATGACAGCGACGGATGATAGCAATAGTGCGGAATGAGGACGCCGGCCTGCTTGGCGGCCTCGATGATGGTCGTGCCCTTGGGGACGGCCACCTCGGTTCCTTCGATGGTTACGTTGACGAGTTCTTCGGCCATTCTCGATTCCTGGTAGTTCAGACTGCCGCCATCGATGGTTCCCGCGCGCCCGTCAAATACGCCTCGAACTCGCCGCGAAACTTCTGTATGCCACTCACCACCGGCGCCGCGCACGAGTCGCTCAGCACGCAGATCGTCTTCCCCGTCATCTGCTCGGACAGGTCGAGCAGCAGCTGGAAATCCGCCTCTTTGCCGCGACCCGAAAGGATCCGCTCCAGGATCTTGGTGGTCCACGCCGTCCCCTCACGGCACTGGGTGCACTGCGCGCACGACTCATGGGCGTAGAAGCGCGCCAGCCGCCAGATCTGGTAGACCATGTCGGTCGTGTCGTCCATCACGATCATGCCGGCCGAGCCGAGCATCGAGCCCTTGGCCACGATCCCTTCGTAGTCGAAGAGCGCCTCCTCGGCCTCTTCGCGCGTCATGATCGGCACCGATGATCCACCCGGGATGACCGCCTTGATGGTGCGCCCCGGCTTCGGCCCGCCGGCCATGTCGTAGAGAATGTCCTTGACGGGCGTTCCCATCGTGACCTCGTAGTTCCCCGGCCGCTGCACGTGGCCGCAGATCGAGATCAGCTTGGTGCCGGTGCTCTTGGGGCTGCCGAGACAGAGGCTCTTGTACCAGTCCGCGCCGCGTACCATGATGTGCGGCACGGCAGCCAGGGTCTCGACGTTGTTGATCGTCGTCGGCATGCCGAACACGCCGGCCACCGCGGGAAAGGGCGGCTTGATGCGTGGGTTGCCGCGCTTCCCCTCGATCGAGTTCATCATCGCCGTCTCTTCGCCGCAGATGTACGCGCCCGCGCCGCGATGCAAGACGATGTCGATGCGCCTGCCGCTCCCGAGCGCGCTCTCACCCAGGGCCCCGGCCGCGTACGCCTCGGCCACCGCCGCCGACATGACCCGCCATGGCTCCGTGAACTCGCCACGGATGTAGATGTAGCAGCGCTCCGCGCCGATGGCATACGACCCGATGGCGCACCCTTCGATCAGCGCATGCGGAGTCCAGCGCATGATCTCCCGGTCCTTGAACGTGCCCGGCTCCGATTCGTCGGCGTTGCAGACGAGATAATGCGGCTTCACCACGTCCTTGGGCATGAACGACCACTTGAGACCGGTCGGAAAACCGGCGCCTCCCCGGCCGCGAAGCCCCGAGGCCTTCAGCTCCTCGATGATCGCCTCGCGGCTCATGCCGAGCGCCTTGCGCAGGCCCTCGTAGCCGCCGCGCCGGGACCATCCCTCGTAGGTACGGGCCTCCGCGTCGCCGAAATACTTCGACAGGACGACGGTCTCCTTCGGATGGCTGGGGTGCGGATAGCCCACTACGAGTACCTCTGGAGAATGGCCGGCACCTTCTCCGGCGTGACGTCCTCGATGAAATCGTCATCGACCAGGATGGGCGTCGGGAACCCGCAGGCACCGAGGCACTCGACCTCGATGACGGTGAAGCGGCCATCGGGGCTGGTGAGTCCCAGCTCGCGGCAGCCGGTTTTCTCGAGCAACGCCCTGGCGACGTCCTCCGCCCCGCAGATGTTGCAGGGTGAGGTGGTACACACCTGAATGAAGTGCCGGCCGACGGGGTGGGTGTGGTACATGGTGTAGAAGGTCACCACGCCCTTCACGTACGCGGGAGTGAGCTCCAGCACGCCGGCCACTTCCTCTATTGCGGGCTCGGGAATCCAGCCGCGCTCCTCCTGCACCATCCAGAGCGCGGGCAGCAGACACGCCTGTTTTGTCGGGTAGCTCGAGAAGAGCTGCTCCAGCCGGGCCCGCGTGTCGCCGACAAACACCGGGGTATACGGGGCGTCGTGTGTGCCGGTGCCGTTGCCCTCGGCGCCATGCGCACTCACCGGTCCACCTCCCCCATCACGATGTCGACGCTGGCGTTGATCGCGATGACGTCGGACAGGAGCGCCCCTTCGCACATCTTCGGAAGACTCGCGAGGTTGATGAACGATGGCGGCCGGATTCGCCAGCGCACCGGCTTGGCGGTTCCGTCGGAGACGAAATAGTACCCGAGTTCGCCCTTCGGATTCTCGATGCCCATGTACGCTTCGCCCGCGGGAGGCTTCACCCCTTCCATCACCTGCTTGAAATGGAAGATCATCGCCTCCATATCGCTCATCGCCCGCGATTTGGCGGGCAGAATCACCCGCGGATCATCCACGTTGATGGGCGCGCCCCTGAGGCGTTCCAGCCGGTCGAGGGCCTGCTCGAGGATGCGGTTGGATTGCGTCATCTCCTCGAGACGGATCCGGTAGCGGTCGTAAATGTCGCCGTGCTCGCCCACCAGGACATCGAAATCGTAGCTCTCGTAGTCGAGATAGGGCCGGTCCTTCCGCACGTCGTAGTCGACCCCGCTCGCGCGGAGCATCGGGCCCGACAGCGAATAGTTGGTGGCCTCGTCGGCGGTGAGCACACCGACCCCCTGCGTCCGGCCGATCCAGATCGCGTTCCGCGTGAACATCGTGTCCACTTCGGCCAGTGTCGTCGGAAAGGTCCGGATGAACTCCCGCAGACCGGCCTCGAAACCCTCGGGAATGTCGGCCATCATGCCGCCGACCCGCGTAAGGCTGGTGGTGAGCCGCGCCCCGGTCCACATCTCCTGGAGGTTGTAGATCCGCTCGCGCTGCTGGAACGACCAGAGGAAGGGTGTGAATGCGCCGAGATCGATGCCGGTCGTGCCCAGCCACACGAGATGGGAGATGATCCGGCTCATCTCGCACGCGATGACCCGCAGGACCCTGCACCGCTCCGGGACTTCGATCCCCATCAGCTTTTCCGCCGCCAGGGCGAGCCCGACGTTGTTGGCCATGGGGGAGAGGTAGTCGGTGCGGTCGGTGAGGGGGATGATC
>JBDTTA010000196.1:0-5423 GCA_039930845.1 Gemmatimonadales bacterium | reverse complement strand
CTTGCAACCTTCGCCACGAAGACGCGCCCCGGGATTGCTGCGGCGGAGCAGGCGGGGGATCCTGTTACGGCGGACATCCTGACTGAGGTCTCCCGGGAGATCGAGAAGCTGCTGTGGCTGGTCGAGGCCCACGCGCAGACCCCGCGTTAGTGGCAGGAGCGGCGGAGCGGGTGCGGCGCTGAGCCTACGCTCAGTGCCTCCGGGTAACAACATTGAGAGGAGGTACGACGATGAGGTCCATTTCTCCCCTTCAGGCGAGCAGCCCCGGCGTCCCAGCCGGGTCAAGCAGTTGGCAGCTCGACCCGGCGCACTCGCACCTGGAGTTCGCCGTCAGGCACCTCATGATCTCGACCGTAAAGGGCCGCTTCGGCGACGTCCACGGGGCGGTCTGGATGGACGAGTCTGACCCCAGCGCAGTCCTCGTGGATATGACCATTCAGGTCGCGAGCATCGACACGCGGCAGGAGCAACGGGATGCGCACCTCCGCTCTCCCGACTTCTTTGACGCGGCCCGCTTCCCGACCATCACCTTCCGAAGCCGGAAGGTCGAGGGGAACCCGCTCGACAGCGAATTTCGTCTGGTCGGGGATCTCACGATCCGCGACATCACGCGCGAGGTCGTTCTGGATGTCTCGGCCCAGGGCCGGGTAACTGATCCCTGGGGTGCGGAGCGGGCCGGGTTCAGTGCCCACGGGAAGATCGATCGCACGGACTTCGGGCTCACCTGGAACCAGGCACTCGAGACGGGCGGGGTCGTCGTCGGCAATGAGGTCAAGATCTCGGTTGAGGTCGAGCTGGTGCGGCAGGCGGAGCAGGCCGCCGCCTGAGCCACGACTCCTGACCGGACAGCAGCGGTGTACCTCCGCTGCTGCAGGCGGCACTGCGCACCGTCCCGCTCACCGTCACCGACTGGGGCGTGATCGCTGCCTTCTTCCTGGGTCCGGTCGCCGTCGTGGAAGTCGTCAAGGCCTGCAGCGACAGCTCACACAAGCTGCGCCCAGGGAAAGGTGCAGGCCATGAGGCTTTATTGCTGCCCCGTGTGCCACGCCATATCATACTCGGGCCGAAGGCACTCGGAAAACGTTCCGCAAGTGCCCAACAACAGGGGCATCCAGTCATGTCGGCACACGCACCGCTCTATCCCCACGCAACTTGGGAGCTCGCTGCGCAGCTACGCCATCTGCCCCCCGGGCCGGCCGAAGCCTTCCGAATCTTCAGCCGGAGTGTCTTCGCCGAAAGTGCAGAAAAGATGAGCGACATCGAGAAGATCGTCGGCGTTCCTGGAGCGGATGCGGACGCAAAGGCAGGTAGTGGGGGATGAGCACCAAAGTCGCCATCAACGGCCTGGGCCGAATCGGACGCGCGATCCTGAGGTTGGTGACCGACGAGCCATCGCTCGAGCTGGTCGCCGTCAATGACCTGGTAGAGGTCGAGAACCTCGCCTACCTGCTGCGCTTCGACACGGTGTATGGGCGGTACTCGAAGCCCGTGGTGGTGGACGGAGACGATTTGGTCGTGGCCGGGCGGCAGCTGCGGACGCTGAGGAACCGTGACCCCTTGGACCTCCCCTGGAAGGAGCTGGAGGTCGAGCTGGTGTTCGAGTGCACCGGGGCACTCACGCGGCGGCTGGATCTCGAGAAGCATGTCCGCGCGGGCGCGCGACTTGTCCTCCTGTCGGCGCCATCGAAAGGCGGAGGGGTGGAAACGCTTGTCCATGGTGTGAACCAGCCGGAAGGGCCTCCGGCCATTCTCTCCTGCGCGAGCTGCACGACGAACTGCATCACGCCCATCGTCGAGGTCATCGGCCGCCGCATCGGTGTCGCAAAGGCGGTGATGACGACTGTACACGCCTATACCTCTTCCCAGTCGATCATCGATGGACCGAGCAAGCACTTCCGTCGCGGCCGGGCGGCGGCGGCGAACCTCGTCCCGACCACGACGGGTGCCGCGCTCGCGACGACGCGTGCACTGCCAGAGTACGCCGGGCTCTTCGACGGGATTGCGGTCCGGGCACCGGTTTCTGTTGGCTCGATCGCGGACATCACGTTCGTCACCTCGCGGAAGACTAGCGTGGACGAAGTGAACCAGGTCCTCACCGAAGAAGCCGCAACGACGCGCTACGCCGGGGTGCTCGGAGTATCGCGTGACCCGCTTGTTTCGTCGGACATCGTCGGCGATCCGCGCGCGTCCATCGTCGATCTCGAGCTCACTAAGGTCATCGACGGCGATCTGGTCAAGGTCATGAGCTGGTATGACAACGAGTGGGGCTACGCGAATCAGCTGCTTCGCGCCGCGGTGTCGGCCACCAGGGCGGGCGGTGCCGGGTGGCTTTCTCCTGAGACTGGACTACAAGGACAATGACTACATCCTCCGGCAGCCTGCTTGAGACAGTAAACCGCAACTTCGACGCGGCCGCGGCATACGGAAACTATCCGGCTGGCCTGCTCGAGCAGATCAGGACCTGCAATAGCGTCTACCGTTTTCACTTCCCGGTCCGGAAGGAAGGGGGCGGCTTTGAGGTCATCGAGGCGTGGCGCGCCGAGCACAGCCACCACAAGCTCCCGGTAAAGGGAGGCCTTCGCTACTCGCCCGAGGTCGATGCGGATGAGGTGCAGGCTCTGGCGGCCCTGATGACCTACAAATGCGCGATCGTGGACGTCCCGTTCGGGGGCGCGAAGGGCGCGATCCGAGTGGACCCGCGCACAAAGAGCGTTGAGCAGCTTGAGCGGATCACGCGCCGGTACGCCGTGGAGCTCATCAAGAAGAACTTTATCGGCCCCAGCGTGGATGTGCCGGCTCCGGACTACGGGAGCGGAGCGAGGGAGATGGCGTGGATCGCGGATACCTACGTCCAGTTCCATCCCAGGGAGATCGACGCCATCGGCTGCGTCACCGGGAAGCCCGTGACCCAGGGCGGAATCAGGGGGCGCAGCGAGGCAACCGGGCGCGGGGTTTTTTACGGAATCCGGGAAGCTTTGGCCGACGCCGATCTCGTCGGCAGACACGGTTTGACGCCGGGGTTGGCCGGAAAGCGCGTGGTCGTCCAGGGACTCGGTAACGTGGGCTACGCGGCGGCCAAGTTTCTGCAAGAGGGTGGAGCGGTACTCGTTGGGCTGGCGGAATACGAGGGTGCTATTGCGAATCCGAACGGGCTCGACCTCGAGTCGGTCGTACGCCACCGCAAGGACACCGGCCGGATCACCGGGTTTCCGGGAGCCAAGGATCTGCCGTCGAACGCCGCGGCACTGGAACCCGACTGCGATGTGCTGGTGCCCGCCGCCCTCGAAAACGTCGTCACGCGAAAGAATGCCGGGCAGGTACGAGCCCGCTGCGTAGCTGAGGCGGGCCAACGGGCCGACCACCGCCGATGGGGAAGCGATCCTGCGCTCCCGCGGAGTCCTGGTCATTCCCGACATGTATCTGAACGCAGGCGGCGTGACGGTGTCGTACTTCGAGTGGCTCAAGAACCTCTCTCACGTCCGGTTCGGCCGCATGGCGAAGCGTTTCGACGAGTTGAGCGCGCGGAGGATGGTGCACGCGATCGAGAGTGCGACGGGCAAAGAGCTCGCCGAGAAGGAGCGCGCCCTCCTCATCCGCGGAGCAGATGAGGAGGATCTCGTCAACTCCGGCCTCGAGGAAACGATGAGCACCGCCTTCCAGCAGATCCGGAGCGTGCAGGCGGCCAACCCGAAGATCCCGGACCTTCGGACCGCGGCCCTGGTCCTGGCGATCGAGAAGATCGCTCGTAGTTACATGGAGCTCGGGGTCTTTCCGTAGCAGATCACACCGCGGCGCCGTGACCTCCACCCGCGTCGGCTACGGTTCACCCGAGCGACCACCCTCGCCGACGCGGACCACCCGGACCGTCGGGAAGCGCTCGCCGCCCGCCTGAACATGCTCCGCCACAACGACGACGCGGTCGCCCAAACGGACGGCGCCGTGCACGAATGCCGACCGCACGGCGAGCGCCAATCGGTCCGCGTCGGGTTCCGGGGTGACGTCCAGCGGCACGGGCCATACGCCCCAGGTCAGCGCCAGCTGCCGGCGCACCGCCTCTGAAGATGACGGCGCCACGGTCGGGATGCGTGGGCGGTGGCGCGCCACTAGCCGTGCGGCGCGCCCGGTTGAGGTCGGCACCACGATCGCGTCCGCGCGGATTTCGCGCGCGAGGGCGCAGGCAAGATGGGTCACATGGTCGTGGACCGACCCGTCCGGCACGAGCACATCCCGATCCTGTTCCCAAAAGTGCCCCTCCGCCTCGAGGGCAATCCGGCCCATCCAGGCCAACGCCGCGACGGGGTATTGCCCCATTGCCGTCTCGGCGGAGAGCATCAAGGCGTCGGTACCATCATAGACTGCATTGGCGACATCATTCACCTCTGCCCGGGTCGGCCTCGAATTGCTGCGCATCGAGTCGAGCATGTCGGTGGCGGTCACCACCGGCTTTCCCGCCGCGCGGGCGAGGGTGATCAGCTGCTTCTGGACGTGCGGCACCTGCTCCAGTGGGATCTCGACCCCCAGGTCGCCGCGCGCCACCATGATGCCATCGAAAGCGCCGATGATCGCGCGCGCCTGCTCGACCGCCTCGGGGCGTTCGATCTTTGCCAGCACCGGCACGTCCAATCCGTGCGAACGGGCCACGTCGCGCAACTCGTCGGCGGCCTCCGCTGAGCGGACGAACGAGAGGGCCAGCCAATCCACCTGCGCGGCCGCCGCCGCGGCCACAGCCTCGTGATCGCGCGGGGTCAGCGCGGGAGTCGACAAGTGCGTGTCGGGCAGGTTGAGGCCCTTGTTCGGCAAGAGCGTGCCACCGGTCTCGACGCGCAGTACGATTCGCGCTCCACCGGACTGGACGGCGCGTAGCTGCAGGCGCCCGTCATCAAGCAAGACCCGCTGTCCGGTTCGGATCTCTGCAAAAACTTCCGGCTCCGTGACGCGAAAGTCGCCAGGCTCCCCCGCGGCGCAGGCGACCGTAACTTCTTGCCCCGGCCGCAACAGCAGCGGCGCGGAGAGAAGCACGCGCAGTTTGGGGCCGGGCAGGTCCGCCAGGATGGCCACGGGGCGCACCACGTCGCGCGAGAGCAGGCGAACGCGAGCGATCCGCTCGCGGTGCTCGGCAGCGGAGCCATGCGAGTAGTTGATGCGCGCGACATTCAGTCCCGCCTCGATCAGTCCTTCCAGTACCCCAGGCGGGTCGGTGCCCGGCCCCAGCGTGGCAACTATGGAGGTTCGACGTTGCAGGCAGTACCTCTAGGGCTTCGGTCGCATCCCAACCTAACCGAGCTTCTTCGCGTCGTCGGAGGGTGCCCCCTCCGCGAGCCAGCTTCGGAACGCCCCGGGTAGCTCCGCCAGGCGCCACTCGGTCAGAACCTCGAGCGCCATGGCGCGGACCGGGCCGCTAGCCACGAACAACTCCCGGTCAT
>JBDTTA010000195.1:0-5463 GCA_039930845.1 Gemmatimonadales bacterium | reverse complement strand
AGTTTCGGGGCGTAGCGCAGCCCGGTTAGCGCGCCTGCTTCGGGAGCAGGAGGTCCCGGGTTCAAATCCCGGCGCCCCGATGGAATAAGGAAAACCCCGTCAGCCGTCACCGGCTGGCGGGGATTTGTACCTGTACCAACTGCCCATCGTCTGTTGCAACAGCCCCGCAGAGGCCGGACGACGCGCTCACTCGCCCGACGCCAGACTGTACTCGAAGTCGTAGGAATGCTTCCCGTCGGCGACCATGATGTTCATCTGTCCGGCCAACCCCACCAGCTCGCCCATCCCCGACTCCGGCACCACCGTGATCGTGAGGCTCTGGCTGCCCCGCGCCATCGTGCCGGAGTGCTGAAGCACGAAGGCGCCGGTGCGACCCTGCAGCGTGCCGGTCACGCGCTCGATGGCCACGTAGCCGGCGGATCCCTGCTCCGCAGTCATCGCCGTGAGCATCTGACCGCGACTCGTCGCCACGAGGTCTCCCCGGAACTGCTTCTCGAGCGTCAGCCGGCCGAGTGAGGAGTCTGCGCCGTCATCGTCCTGCGGGGTGAGTTTCACTTCGAACGTGCCGCGCGCGAGTTGCATCGTGACTACCTCCGCCTGTGAACGCCCGGAATTAGGCGCGGGGATCGCCCCGCACCACCTCCCCCAACGCGCCGATGGCGTCCCGCAGCTGCCGATCGCAGAGATATGGCGCCGGGCCAAATCGGATCACACTGCCACGGGCATCGGTCAAGACGCCGCGCGCATGCAGCGCCTGCGTCAGTGACGTCGCCATGGGAGAGGTGAGCGCCAGGAATCCGCCGATTTCCGTCAGCGGCACGTCGCGGTCGCGGTGCACGACCGCCGGATCGAGGTCGAGCGCATCGAAGGCCGCGGCCAGCACGCCGATCTGGTGCTGGCTGACCTCACGCAGACGCGCCGGGGTGAGCCCCTGCCCGGCAAAGAAGTCGAACACCGCGGCACCCCGGTAGTGGCTCGTCGGGTCGTAGGTCGCGCCCGCGAACCTGTCGCCCGCCTCGCCATACGCCACGTGCCCGGGCTCCTGCCGCTCGGCGAGCGCCGTGAACTCGCTGTACCAGCCCGTCACGATCGGCCGAAGCTCGGTGCCCTGCGGGATCCGCAGAAAACAGTTCCCTTCGCCGAGCTGGCAGTACTTGTATCCCCCACCGACGACGAACGCGTCACCCAGCCCCTCGTCAGCGACGGTAAACGGCACGACGTTGAGCGCGTGATAGGCATCGACGAGCAACGAGGCGCCATGACTCCGGCAGCTCGCGGCCACCTCCCCGAGTCCGCGGGCAATGCGGCCGGTGTCGAAGAACACGGCGGAGACGAGCACGAGCGCGGTGCGGTCGTCGACGGCACCGGCGAGCCGTTCGGCGAGCGACTCGAGCGGCCGCTCAGGGACCCGCACGACGACGATCTCCTCTTCGGCCAGCCGGTCGAGCTGACGGCGGATGGTGTGGAACTCGCCATCGGTCGTGACCAGCCTGGTCCGGACACGAAGGGGCACAGCGGACAACAGCCGCACGACCAGCTCGTGGGTGTTCGGCGCGAGGGCCAGCCCGCCTCCCGCGTCTCCCAGCAGCCTGGCGAACCCGTCGCGGACCCGCTGAGCCTGCACGAAGGCGTGCTCCCACTTGTCGTCCACATAGCGCGCCGCGTCGAGCCACGCCGCCGCCTGTGCCTCCAGGCCCACGTCGGGCCAGGCCTGGTGCGAGTGGCCGGTGAGCAGCAGCCTGTCGGACACCGCGAACCGCGAATAGTGCGGCGCGAGCGCGTTGGGAGAATCGTAGAGCGACTGTGGGTTCACTACAGCTCGGTTCTGATCGCCCAGAGATCGGGGAAGAGCGGCTGGTTGATCGTCGTCATCAGGTACTCCGCCCCCGCGCTGCCGCCGGTGCCGCGCCGCGTGCCGATGGTGCGTTGCACCATCTTCACATGGCGGTACCGCCACTCCATGATGCCCTCGTCGAGATCTACCAGCCGTTCGCAGAGGTCGGTCAGGGCGGAGTGTCGGTGATAGATCTCGACCAGCACCGCCTGCAGCGCGGGAGACGACTCCACTCGCCGGGTCACATCCCGGTCGAGGTCGGCCCGGGGCACCTCGATGCCGCTGCCGGCCAGGTGCCGGAGAAAGGCGTCCCACAGGGTGCCGGCTGCCAACCTGCTCTCCAGCCGCCGACGCCCCTCACTGCCCGTGGGATAGCGGTCGAGGGCCCGGGGGTCCTTTCGGCCGAGCGCAAACTCGAGCTCCCGAAACTGGTGCGACTGAAACCCGCTGCCGGAATCGAGCCGATCGCGAAACGAGAGAAATTCCACCGGCGTCATGGTCTCGAGGATGTCGAGCTGGGCGACCATCACCTTGAGAATGGTGAGAACGCGCTTGAGCGTGTGCAGGGCACGAGTGCCGTCGTGACCGAGCAGCAGCCCCGATGCGTAGCCCAGCTCGTGCAGAAGCTCCTTGAACCAGAGCTCATACACCTGGTGGATGATGATGAAGAGCATCTCATCGTGCTCGGGCCCTTCCGAGAGGGGTCGTTGCAGGGTGAGCAGCTCGTCGATCTTGAGATATTCGGCGTACGTAGGCATATCGCGGCTCGGGATGACGGGCGGCGGTTTCGGCTCACGGGGAGCGTAGCCATCCGGGGTGAGATTCGGAAGGGTGTCGGGACCTCTCGACTCGGCGCGGGCGCCCCGACTTGAAAAAGCCAATTCCCTGCCGTTAGTTGCGCGCATGCCGTCACCATCCCGGTCCTATCCATTCCTGCTCGCCCTTGTCCCCGTCGTGCACATCGTCGCCAACAATCCGGGATGGTCCACGGTCGGCGATCTCGCGGCGATCACGGTCACGGTGCTGGCCGGATGCGGAATCGTGTATGGACTCGCGACCCTCGTCTCGCGCGGGCGCTGGAAGGGCCGGTTGCCGCCGCTGGCGGTGCTGGGGGCGGTGATCTGGTTCTGGGGTTACCCGGACGTGGTGGACTTCGCGGGGAGCAGGAAAAGCATCGCCACGCACCTCGTGCTCTTTCCCGCCGGCTTCCTGGCCACGCTCGGGCTCGGCTGGTGGCTCCTCCGCCGGCCGGCCTTGCTCGATGGAGTGGCGAGGTTCCTGACGCTCACCGGCGTACTCCTGGTCGGCTGGTCGGCGCTCTCGATCACGATGGCGCACCTGAAAAGCAGCCGGGCCATCCGGCAGAGCGCGGTGGTCCGCCGGCTGGCGCAACCGATCCGGACGCGGCCGGGCGCCGCGCAGCTACCCAAGCGCGACATCTACCTAATCGTCCTCGACGAGTACGCCAACGCGGGGGTCACGACGTCGCGCTTCGGTTTCGACAACCATGTCTTTCTCGACAGCCTGCGCCGGCTCGGCTTCACGGTGCCTGCCGTCCACAGCAACTACCTCCACACGGCGTTGTCGATCCCATCGCTCCTCAACACCAGTCAGCTCGCCGAGCTGTCGGGTGAGCTCGGCGCCCGCGCCAGGGATGTGTCGATTCTCAACTATCTCGTCGAGCACAACCGCACCGTCGCATTCGTCAAGTCGCAGGGCTACCGGTTCGTGTTCTTCCCCTCGCAGTGGTGGCCGGCCACGCAGCACAACGAGTACGCCGACTCGGAGGTCGATGTCTGGAACGGCTGGCATCCCCTGCGCGAGCTGAGCCGGTCCCACCTCCGGCGTACGTTGAGAAAGGCCTCGATGCTGGACCTGCTCCAGCGTGAGGCGGCCTGGAACCTCTTCGACGATCACTACCGCCGTACCTTCTCGGCGATCGCCCGGGTACCGAAGAGCCCCGGGCCCGCGTTTGTCTTCGCGCACCTGCTGTTCCCGCACCTGCCATTCGTCGTCGACCGGGACTGCCGCCCGCTCACCGGCTCGTCGAACGGAGTGCATCGCTATGTCGGCCAGGTCGAGTGCGTCAACCGGATGGTCCTCCGGCTCGTCGCCACCCTTCTGCGCGAGTCGGACGTCCCGCCGGTCATCCTGCTTCAGGGCGATCACGGCACCAAGACCCTGGGCTTCGAGAAGGCCACCAGCGCCGGGACGATCCCGCTCGCTGCGGCCCGCGAGCGGCTCGGCGCGTTCGGGGCGTACTATCTCCCGGGCGAGGGCGCGAAGGCGTTCGGGGACAGTGTGACCATCGTCAACGTCCTCGGCAACGTGCTCAGGCAGTACCTGGGCGCCGACCTGCCCCGCGGGCCCGATGATATGTACCTGTCGCTCGGCAGGGCGCCGTTCGCATTCCGGCGAGTGGATTTTGCCTGGCTGGCCCGGCCCGACCAGTCCACGCCGGCGCGCTGAAGCGGCGTAAGGGGGTCACGGCCAGGCCTCCGGCGCCCGATCCAGAAGCGCGCGATCCCATCGGCCGAGACCGGCGGCGGCCTCGTAGGTGGACTGCAGGAACTCGAGCAGCACATCATCGGGGACGGAGGCCGTTCGGACCCGCTCGTACGGCAGGATGAATTCCCGCGCGTCGGTGTGATAGCTCGCGCCGGCGGGGCGGACCGGATGGTCGGCATATCCGGGCGGCTCGGGATAGGCGTACGCGTAAAACGCGGCGTCCGCGACGGCGCCACCGCCGGGCCAGAAGCCGCAACTGGCGCATTCCCGGGAGTACGCCTCTTCCATGACGTAGTTCGGGCAGTTGGGGGCACCACCGGGATGCAGCGGCGCGGGGCGTCCCGAGAACCGCGTCACCGCCAGATCGAAGCTTCCCCAGAAGAAGTGCACCGGGCTGACCTTTCCGACAAACCGACCGCGGAACCGCTTGAACACGCGGTCGACCTGTACCAGCAGCCGCCAGAAGCGGTTGGCGGCATCGGCGTCGTAGGAAGAGTGCTCACGATCCGAATTGAACGGGATCGCGATCTCGACTTCGACGGGCGTGGGCCGGATGCGGACGTCGAGTCCCAGTGAATGCAGCGTCTTGATGTAGGCGGCGTAGAAGTCGGCCACGGTCCGGGGGACGAGTGGGAGCGCGCCGACTGCGCCGTCGCTCCCTCTCACGTACAGGTGGTGGTCGAGAAAGTCGAAGTCGACGGAAAAGGTGCGGGTGCCCGAGGGCATTGCCGAAGTGGTGAGTCCGCGCGGTGTCACGTAGAGCGCGATTTGCCACCAGTGGTTTTCCATCGGGGCGAGCGCCAGTCGCGTCTTGCCTACGATCTGGGCCCACATGTGGAGCGTGCGGCAGGTGTCCTCCCATTCGGCAAGCGGCAGGGCCGGCCACACCGTGAAAGCGGTTTCGTCGTCGAGCGTGCGTGTCATGGTCACTTGCTCCCGGAGCCTCAGCGCCGCGGTACGATTGTCCAGAGCTCGCGGACCCACACCACGGCTGGCGAGGCAGAGCTGGGGGAGTTATTGGGAGGGAGCGGGCCGGCCGGGGAGCGCCGCCTGCTGCCGGGTGTCCGTCGACCCCGCCCGCGCCAGCCAGGTGAAATCCACGCGTCTGAACGCGTACGGCG
>JBDTTA010000194.1:0-5467 GCA_039930845.1 Gemmatimonadales bacterium | reverse complement strand
GCCGATGCGGTGCTGAAGGCGGCCATGCCCGATCAGATGGCCCCGCTCGAAGGCCCCCTCCTCACCGAGCAGGACGCCGAGTACAAGATCTCGTTTGCCGGGGCGCCCACGGGCGACTACAGGTTCTACTGCCTCCCGCACCTCGCGCTGGGCATGCACGGAAAGGTGACGGTGCAGTAAAAGCAGGGAACCGGGAAAAGAGAACGGGGAACGGGGATCGCAGCGAGCGGCCCCCGTTTTCATTTTCCGCTATTCATCGTTCACCAATCTTCCCGTTCCCCTTTCCCCGTTCCTAGCGCCCCTTTTCCAAGGATAGATCCCAACGCCCCCCCCGCCAGCGCGTCCACCCCATAGTGCATCTGGCAGTACACCACACCCAGCGTGAGCAGCAGGGTGGGGATCACGAGCGCGAGCCCGAGCCTGCGCGATCCCCTCCACGCAGCAACCGTTGCCGCCACGGCACCCGCGACGTGCGAGCTGGGAAAGGCCGCGCCGTACGAGCTGCCCGCCGCGAGCGTCGCGTACACCAGCCGCGCCGGCCCATTGTCGATGAACCAAGCCGCGGGATGGGCGAAGACGTAGTAGGGACCGGCCACGGGAAAGAAGAGAAAGACGAGATAGCAGCTGACGAAGGTGATCATCACGACGAGGACGAAGTGGCGCGCCTCCTCGATGCGCCCGCGGCTCAGGAAAACGACCGCCGGCACCGTCACGATGAGGTAGTAGCAGAAGTACGCCGCGTGCAGCACCGTCGACCAGAAGCGGCTGGGCGCCGACCTCCACCACTCGGTGCTCACCTGCGCGCCGAAGAGAGCCATTTCCCATCGCTGGACCAGCGCGTCGTGCACGCGCACGCCGCCGCTGTTGAGGATGCCGATCTCGGCGTACAGTCCCACGAGCAGGAGGAGAGGGTAGATCTCGCCGAGCGCGCGCCCGAACGGGCCGAGCGGCTTGCTGCGCAGGAGCACCACGAGAACCAGAAAGAGCGCGTGGGCGGGAAGGAGCCACCACAACTCCGGCCGACTCGGCGCGCGCGCGATCGCGACCACCGTGACGATCGCGAGATAGCCCAGCAGGACGCGGTCGACCGGCAGAAGCCGGCGCGCTACACCCACCCGGCGTCCCGGTACCACCTCCACGTCTCCGCGAGCCCGGCCGTCAGGTCGTGCGCGGCGGTCCATCCGCTGTCGCGAGTGAGCGGTCCCGGGTCACCCGTCCACGCCGTCTGGAAGAACTCGTTCGCCTTGTCGGTGGTGAGTATGGTGGTCTGCCCCGTGATGCGCGCGGCGGTCTCCGTGATTGCAAGCACCCCGCGCCCAACGGACAGCGGCACCCGTATGACGGCGATCGGCTTCCCCATCGCTCCGGCGATGCTCCGCACGAAATGCGTGCTGGTGAAGACCTCGGCGTGGCAGGCGTAGTAGATCTTGTGACTGGTGCGCGTGGTTGTCGCCGCGGCGATGAGGGCATCGGCCAGGTCGGCGCCGTGCACCGCGCTCAACTCCTGCGTGCCGTCACCAAACACCGGGCCCAGCCCAAGCCGGGCGAGACGGAACACCTTGAGCACCTCACGGTCACGCGGGCCGTACACCATCGGCGGCCGGACGATGGTCCAGGGTAGATCGCTCGCCTCGACCACGCGCTCGGCGGCGAGCTTGCTCCTGCCGTATCGCGTCACCGGCTTCGGCGGCTCCTCCCCCTTGAGCGGCCGGCCGCGCGGGCTCGGCCCGCCCGCCGCCATCGACGACACGAGGATGAACCGCGGTCCGGTCCCGGACACCTTCGTGGCCTCCACGAGGTTTCGCGTCCCGCCGCGATTCGACGCCATGAACTCGGCCTCGCTGCGCGCCGAGATGACCCCGGCCACATGATAGATCACGTCCTGGCCCTCGACCGCCTTCGAGAGCGCCACGATGTCGTCGAGATCTCCCGGGATGACGCGAACGGCCAGCGGCCTGAGCGCCTCGGCTTTCTTGAGCGAGCGGGCGAGCGCCGTCACCTCGTCGCCCCGCCGGCGCAGGGCCTCGACGAGATGGCTGCCGATGAACCCCGTCGCGCCGGTCACCAGGACCTTCATATCGGCCGGTCGTAGAGCCGGTACGTCTTGTAGACGCGGAAGGTCATCTTCTCGAGCCCGGCATTCATGGCGGGGTTGTCTTCCAGGATCCATCCGGCCTCGCCCCAGTAGATCTTCCGCTGGCCCGAACGGGTCCAGATCCAGTGGTAGAGCATGGCGTCGATCCCCTTGCCCCGATACTCGGGGGCGATGCCGAGGAGGAGAATGCGGGCGCGCCGGATCTTCTTCATCTTGAGCGCCCAGAGGAGCCGGAGGATCATCGGAAAGAGCCGGCCCTTCCGGTTGGTCCGGAAGATCGCGTTGAGATCGGGGAGCGCGATGCCAAAGCCGATCACCCTGCCATCCTTTTCCGCCATCGGCACCATCTCGGGGATCACCACCGGCTTGAACTGCTCGGCGAGATGATCGATCTCATGATCGGTCATCGGCACGAATCCCCAGTTCTTCTCCCACGCGGCGTTGTACAGCTCCTTGATCCGCTCCACCTCGCCGTGAAAGTCCTTCATGTCGAGTGCGCGGATGGTGATGCCGAGCCGTTTCCGGATCAGCTCGGTACCGCGCGCCAGCCGCTCGGGCACCGGCACGTAGTGGTCCTCGCTCCCTCCCTGGTACACGAGGAGGTTCTTCTCGCTCACGAAGCCGGCCCGCTCGAGGAGCGTCACGTAGTAGCGGGGGTTGTGCGGCATCATCAGGGTGGGCGGCGTCTCGAAGCCATCGACCAGGAGGCCGCACTCGTCGTTCACGGAGAACGAGGCGGGGCCACGGAGCACGTCATGCCTGCGCTCGCGGCACCACGCCGTAGCGGCGGAAAAGAGCGCGCCGGCGACCGACTGGTCGTCGATCGACTCGAAGAAGCCGAAGAAGCCGACGCGGTCGCCATGGGTCTCGTTGTGCAGCCGGTTGGTGATCGCCGCGATGCGTCCGACGACCTCGCCGTCACGCTCCGCGAGGAAGTATTCGGCTTCACCGTGCTCGAAGAAGGGATTCTTCTCGCGGGAAAGGAGCAGCTCCACGTCCCGACGCAACGGCGGGACCCAGAGAGGGTCCCGCGCGTGCAGCCGGTAAGGCAGGTCGATGAATCGGTCGACGTCTCGCCTCTCGCGCGCCGCGCGGACGCGAGGCGCCGGGGGTTCGTTCAGATTACCCCCAGGTCCCGCCCGATGCGGCCGAACTGCTCCAGCGCGAAATCGATCTGCTCGAAGGTATGCGTGGCCATCAGGCTGGTGCGGAGCCGGCACTGCGCGGGCTGCACCGCCGGCGGCGCCACCGGGTTGGTGAAGACCCCGGCGTCGAAGAGCCGGCGCCACATGAGGAAGGTCTTCTCCAGCGGGCCCACGAGCACGGGGACGATCGGCGTCTCGGTGGGCCCGATGTCGAAACCCATCTCCCTGAAGCCGGCATGCAGGCGGCGGGTGTTGGCCCAGAGCAGGTCGCGCCGCTCGGGCTCAGTCTGTAACACGTGGAGCGCGGCAAGCACGCCCGCGGTGTTGGCCGGGGGAAGCGACGCCGTGAAGATGAGCGGTCGGCTGTGGTGCTTGAGGTAGTGGATCACGCTCTCGCTGGCCGCGACGAAGCCGCCGATCGATGCCAGCGACTTGGAGAACGTGCCGGCGATGATGTCCACTTCGTCGGTCATGCCGAAGTGCGCGGCCGTGCCGTCGCCGTTGGGTCCGAGCACGCCGAGCGCGTGCGCGTCGTCGAGGGCCAGGGCGACGCCGTACTTCCGGGCGATCCGCACGAGGGAGGGGACGTCGGCGATATTGCCTTCCATCGAGTAGACGCCGTCCACCACGATCATCGAGGCGCGGGTGCCGCCGTTCCGCTCCAGCCGCCGCTCGAGATTGCCGAGGTCGCCGTGGTTGAAGCGCTCGGTGTCACCGTAGGAGAGCTTGGCGCCGTCCACGATCGAGGCGTGGTCGAGCTTGTCGAGGTAGACCACCTCGCCCCGGCCGACGAGTCCGGAAATGAGCCCCAGATTGGCCGAATAGCCGGTCGAGAAGACGAGGCACGCTTCCTTGCCGAGGAACTCGGCGAGGGCGGACTCGAGCTGTTCGTGCAGATCGAGGGTGCCGTTGAGGAAGCGGCTGCCGGTGCAACCCGAACCGTAGCGGCTCAGCGCGCGGGCAGCGGCCTCGAGGACCTTGGGGTGGTGAGTGAGTCCCAGGTAGTTGTTCGAGCCGAGCATGATCCGCTTCTGGCCGTCGATGACGACGACGGTGTCTTCCGATTCCGAGATCGGATTGAAGTACGGATAGAGGCCGGCTGCCTGTAACTCTCGCGCTTTCGTGAACGCACGGCACTTGTCGAACAGCGTGACTTGCTGCAGCTCTTGGGTATCCACGGTCCCTCTGTACCTGTAGAAGGTAGGTCTGGTCCGCACATCGCCTTATGCCTGAACGGCTTAAACTAAGGTGCGACGGGGAGTGACACAAGTTGCAGAAGGGCGGGAGGCCGGTAAGGCGGTAAGGCGGTAAGGCGGTAAGGTGCGCGCCCGGGCCTTCCGCTTGCTCCGCGTCGCTTCAGCCCGTCCTATCATCCATTCCGCCCTACCGCCCTACCGCCCTACCGCCCTCCGCCCGCAAACCCCGCGCCCGAGACGCCCCCCGGCCGATTTGACATCGCGAGGGGAGGGGCCGACCTTTCGACAAGGTAGTGTCCCGATGGAGGTATGCGTGCCGTCCGAAGATCACTTCTCCCGCCGCGATTTTGTCCGGGCCCTCGGGCTCGCGGCCGCTGGGCTGGCCGGATCGGGCGCGCTTCTCGACTCGAATCGCCTCCTCGCGGTGACAGCGGCCTCGGGCCTGGCCGGTCCCGACCCCGAGGTGCCGAACGAGGAGATCGCCCGGATCCTCCAGGAGATCAGCGGCGGGAGCCCCATCCAGAGCGGCAACAAGCGCAGCATTTCCCTCGACATGCCGACGGTGGCGGAAGACGGGCGGGTCGTTCCCGTCATCATCGAGAGCGGTCTCCCCATGACGGCCGGCCGGTATGTGAAGTCGGTGCACCTCATCGTCGACCACAATCCCGATCCCCATCTCGCCGTCTTTCACCTGACACCCGCGCTCGGCGAGGTTTCTATCCAGACGCGCATCAAGATGAAGCGGACGACGTGGGTGCGGGCCGTTCTCGTGACGAGCGACGGGCAGGTCTGGGCCGACTACGCGCGGGTCAACGTGACCCTCAACGGGTGCGGCTGATGAGCGCCGTCGGCGACGCCCGGATCAGGATCCCCGACCGGATAGGGCGGGGGGAGACGATCATCGTGAACTCGATCATCTCGCACCCGATGGACACCGGCTTCTTCCGGACGGTGGACGGGAAGCCGATTCCCGCCTGGTTCATCAAGGACGTGGTGGTGACGTACGGCGGGGAAGAGGTGGCGCGCTTCGA
>JBDTTA010000193.1:0-5505 GCA_039930845.1 Gemmatimonadales bacterium | reverse complement strand
GCCATGATGGCGCCGGTGCCGTATTCCATTAATACGTAATCCGCGATCCAGACCGGGATCCGCTCGTCCGTCGCCGGATTGACGGTGTAGCCGCCGGTGAAGACGCCGGTCTTGTCGCGCTCGCCGACCTTGCGGGAGACGAGATCCTGCGACGCGGCGGCCTTGCGGTACGCGTCGACCGCCGAGCGCTGCTCCGCCGAGGTCAGCACGTCAACCAGCGGGTGCTCCGGCGCCAGGACCATGAAGGTGGCGCCGAAGATCGTATCGGGCCGAGTGGTGAAAACTCTGATGGACGGAGAGGACGGAGAAGACGGAGAGGACCCCACCGCCACTCCCTCGATCGCGAATTCCAGCTCCGCCCCCTCGCTCCGCCCCAGCCAGTTGCGCTGCGCCGTCGTCGTCGAGTCGGACCAGTCCATCTTGGTCTTGTCGTCCAGATTGGCCAGCAGCCGCTCGGCGTGCTCGGTTATGCGAAAAAACCACTGCTCCAGCGTCCGCTGCTCGACCACGGTGCCGCAGCGCTCGCACCGGCCGTCGATGACCTGCTCGTTGGCCAGGACGGTCTTGTCGTGCGGACACCAGTTGACCGCCGCCGCCTTCTTGTACGCCTTCCCCGCCTTCAGGAGCTGGAGAAAAATCCACTGGGTCCACTTGTAGTAGCGCGGGTCGGTGGTGCTCAGCTCGTGCCGCCAGTCGAACATGCCGCCGATCCCGCGGAGCTGGCGCCGGAAATTCTCGATGTTCTTCGGGATCAGGACCGCAGGGTTGATCCCCACCTTGATCGCGTAGTTCTCGCTGTGGATACCGAAGGCGTCGAACCCCATCGGCTCGAAGACGGTATAGCCCTGCAGCCGCTTGAACCGGCCGTAGGCGTCGCTGCCGGTAAAGGCGAACATGTTCCCCACGTGCAGCCCCTCGGCGGAGGGATAGGGGAACATCATGAGATTGAAGAAGGGCCGGGCCGGTCGGTCGAGATCGGGCTCGTTGGTGTGCCGCTCGGCCCAGCGGGCCTGCCACTTGGACTCGACGATGTCGGGGTGGTAGGCCTGGTCGGTGGACTCGGGGGGGGCGGATTTGGTGGTGTCGGTCATTCCCAAAATCTAGCCGCGGAACGAGGCCGGGCGCTCCTGCCTGGCCTCGGCCAGCCCTTTCCGCACGCCCGCGGCGTCGAAGTCGGTCACGTAGATCGGCGTCTCGGGCTGCTGGCGCCACGACTCGTCCAGCGTCCCGGCATCCACTCCGTCGAAACCCAACTCGTCGAGCAGCCGGATGACGATGTCCTTGGCGCGCTGGTCGTCGCCGGCGACGGGGAGGGCGATTCGACCCGGCGTTCCTTTCGGCTTGCCCTCCAGCAGGTGGCTCGCGTAGATGTTGTTGAACGCCTTGACCACCGGCCGGCCGAGCTGTCGAGACACCCACCGGCTCTCGATGACGCCGTTTTCGATGTCGTCGATCCTGCCGTCGCGCTGCTTCGGGTAGTAGTTGCCCGTGTCCACCACGACCACATCGGCCGGAACCCCGTCGAAGAGCCCCTTCGGAAGGCTGGGGACGTTTTTCTGTGGTATGGTGACGATGACCACTTCGCCGGCGCGCGCGGCCTGCTCCACGGTCACGGCCTTCGCTCCGGTCTCCTTCGCAAGATCGGCCAGCGTCCCGGGCCCCCGAGAGTTGGCGATGGAAACCTCATGCCCGAGCGGGGTGAGGAGGCGCGCCAGCGTGCCGCCGATCTGGCCCGCGCCGATGATGCCGATTTTCATGTTTCCTCCTTGAAGCGGGTTGGCGCGACCTTCCGCGTGCGCCTATTATTTCGGCTTCCTAGATCACATCGAGTCACGAGGATGGCCGAGTCGGTTGCTGGGCTGAGCGCGGCGCTGGCGGACCGCTATCGGATCGAGCGCGAGCTCGGCCGCGGCGGCATGGCCACCGTCTACCTCGTCCACGACCTCCGGCACGACCGCCCCATCGCCCTAAAGGTACTCCATCCCCAGCTGGCGGCGGCACTTGGACCCGAGCGATTCCAGCGCGAGATCCGCATCGCCGCCCGGCTGCAGCATCCGCACATCCTCACCGTGCTCGACTCGGGCGACACCGCCGGCATCCTCTGGTTCACCATGCCCTTCGTGCGCGGGGAGAGTCTGCGTGACCGGCTGAACCGGGAGAAGCAGCTCCCCGTCGAGGACGCGCTCCGCATCGCGCGTGAAGCGGCCGACGCCCTCGACTACGCCCACCACGAAGGGATTATCCATCGCGACGTGAAGCCCGAAAACATCCTGCTCGCCGGTACCCACGCGCTGGTGGCCGACTTCGGGATCGCCCGGGCGCTGGGCGCCGAGCCGGAGTCGAAGCTCACCGAGACCGGACTCTCCATCGGGACTCCGGCGTACATGTCTCCCGAGCAGGCCGCGGGCGACCGCAATCTCGATGCGCGGACCGACATCTACAGCCTGGGCATCGTGCTCTACGAGATGCTGGCGGGCGAGACGCCGTTTGCCGCCCCCACGGCCCAGGCGATGATCGCCCGCCGGTTCACCGAATCGCCCCGGCCGCTGGGACAGCTTCGCGACACGATACCCGAGACGCTGGCGCACGCCGTGGCGAAGGCGCTCGCCCGGCAACCGGCCGACCGGTACTCGACGGCCGCCGAGTTCGCGCGCGCGCTGGAGTCTCCCGCAACGGCGGCGGCGACCGGCTCGCTCAGCGCACCGGCGGCCACCACCGTCATTCCCTCGCCGCCACCGGCGGCGTCCGGCCGCCGCCACGCCCCCCTCACTCTCGCACTTGGCGTCGGGTTCGTCCTCGGGCTCGGCGTGCTGTTCGGCTGGCTCCGCACCCATGGAACGGCCGACCCTGCGGGCGGAATCGGCCCGCGATTGCTCGCCGTGCTGCCGTTCGAGAATCTGGGCCGGCAGGGCGACGAGTACTTCGCGGACGGCGTCACCGACGAGGTGCGCGGCAAACTCGCCGCCCTGCCCGGGCTCCAGGTCACGGCGCGCAGCAGCTCGAACCAGTACAAGCGGACCTCCAAGACGCCCCGGGAGATCGGCCGAGAGCTGGGCGTGGACTACCTGCTCACCGGAACAGTGCGGTGGGAAAAGAGCGCCGCCGGGAGCCACGTCCGGGTGAGCCCCGAGCTGATTCAGGTGAGCACCGGCTCGACCAGATGGCAGCAGCCGTTCGATGCGGCGCTCACCGACGTCTTCCGGGTGCAGGCCGACGTGGCCGGCCGGGTGGCTCAGGCGCTCGACGTCGCACTGGGCACGCCGCAGCGCACCATCCTGGCCGAGAAGCCGACTGCGAACGCCGCGGCGTACGACGCGTACCTCAAGGGTGAGGCCGCGTCGCAGAACATGGGGAGCGCCATTCCGCTCGACCTGCGGCGCGCGGTGGACTTCTATGAGCAGGCGGTGGCGCTCGACTCCACGTTTGCCCAGGCCTGGGCGCAGCTGTCGCGAGCGTACTCGACGCTCTACGCCAACGGGACACCGAGTCCCGAGGCGCAGCACCGCGCGCGCGAGGCGGCCGATCGCGCGCTCCGGCTGGCCCCGGGCCAGCCGGCCGGGCACCTGGCCATGGGGGACTACTTCAGCATCGCCACGGCGGAATACGGCAAGGGCCTCGAGGAATACGAAGCGGGACTGCGGGTCTCGCCCAACGACGCCGACCTGATCGCAGGGTCGGCTCTGGCGGAGATCAACGTGGGCCGGTGGGAGGATGCGCTGGCGCACTTCACCCGGGCCCGGGCCATCGATCCGCGGTCCGTCGCGACCGGACGGAGGCTTTCGTACACCTACCTCCGCCTCCGCCGGTTTCCGGAGGCCATCGCCGCGAGCGAGCGCACGCTCGCCATCGACCCCGGCAACGTGGGGGCGTTAGAGATCAAAGTGATGGCGCTCCTGGGACAGGGCGATCTCGCGGCGGCACAGCGGCTCGTTCTGGCGGCGCCCGCGGAGATCGATCCGGCCACCCTCGCGGCCACCTTCGCCAACTACTTCGATCTCTACTGGGTCCTCCCCCCCGGCCCGCAGGACCTGCTCGTCCGGCTGACACCAACCGCCTTCAACGACCGCGCGGTCTGGGCCATCGTGCTTGCGGAGGCGCACCATCTGAGGGGCGATGTCGCGCGGGCCCGCGCCTTTGCCGACACGGCGCGCACCGAGTTTACCCGCCGGGTGGAGAATACGCCGAACGATGCGCAAAGCCGCGTGTTTCTCGGCCTGGCGCTCGCCTACCTGGGCCTGAAGGCCGAGGCGATAACCGAAGGCGAACGGGGCGTGGCTCTGCAGCCTACCGCGAGCTATGCCTACAACGGTCCGTACCTCCAGCACCAGCTGGTTCGGATTTACCTCCTGGTGGGCGAGCCGGAAAAGGCGCTCGACCTGCTCGAGCCATTGCTCAAGGTTCCGTACTATCTGTCCCCCGGCTGGCTTCGCATCGACCCCAACTTCGACCCGCTCCGGACGAATCCGCGATTCCAGCGGCTGGTCGGCGGGTCCTAGCGGGCGTCCCGACCGGATTTGATGTAACTTCGAGTCCGATTCCCCGTCGAGGCGAAATTGGTCGACCCGCGCGATCTGCGGACAGAACTGGCCGACCGTTATACCATCGAGCGCGAGCTCGGTCGCGGCGGCATGGCGACCGTGTATCTCGCCCAGGACCTGAAGCACGACCGGCCCGTCGCGCTCAAGGTGCTGCACCCCGAGCTGGCGATGTCGCTCGGGCCCGATCGCTTCCTCAGAGAGATCAAGCTCGCCGCGCGCCTGCAGCACCCGCACATCCTGACCGTGCTCGACTCCGGCGAGACCGGCGGCCGGCTCTGGTTCACGATGCCGTTCATCGACGGCGAAAGCCTGCGCGACCGGCTGAGCCGGGAGAAGCAGCTCCCCCTCGACGACGCTCTGCGCATCGCGCGGGAGACTGCCGACGCGCTCGACTATGCCCACCGCCACGGCGTCATCCACCGCGACATCAAGCCGGAGAACATCCTGCTCAGCGAGGGGCACGCGCTCGTCGCCGATTTCGGCATCGGGAAGGCGCTCACCCAGGCGGGCGATCAGCAGCTCACCGAGACGGGGATGGCGGTCGGCACGCCGGCATATATGTCTCCCGAACAGGCGGCGGGAGACAAGGACCTCGATCCGCGGAGCGATGTCTACAGCCTCGCGATCGTACTCTACGAGATGCTGGCGGGCGCCACGCCGTTCGACGCGCCCACGTCCCAGGCGATGATCGCGCGCCGGTTCATGGAGACCGCCCGGCCGCTGCGCCAGGTGCGCGACACGGTGCCGGAGAGCGTGGAGCAGGCAGTACAGCGGGCGTTGGCTCGCACGGCCGCCGACCGGTTCGCGACGGCCGCGGAGTTCGCCCGCGCGCTCGGCCCGGCCGGTGTCGGAGCGCAGGCCGCGACGAGGGCGACACCCTCGGCCACGCCCGCAAGCCCGCCGCCACCGCCCGCCCGTCGGCGGCGCCCGCTCCCGACCGCGCTGGTGACGATGGTGCTCGGGTTCG
>JBDTTA010000192.1:0-5531 GCA_039930845.1 Gemmatimonadales bacterium | reverse complement strand
CGGATCGGCTTGCCGTTGTCGATCGTCTCGATGAGCGCGATGGCCTCGAGGTTCTCTTCGAGCCGGTCCGCAATCCGGTTGAGGATGTTGGCGCGGAATGCGGGAGAGGTGCCGTTCCAGCTCAGGGCAGCGGCATGGGCCGCGTCGAGCGCCTTGTCGACGTCCTCGTGCGTCGACCGGGCGACGTCACAGAGATGCTGCCCGGTGACCGGAGTCGGATTGGAGAAGTATTGGCCGCGGGCCGGCGGGGAATACTCACCCCCGATCCAGTTGTCGTAGCGCGCGCGGATGGGAAGACGCTTGGTGAACGTTGCGGCGGCCTTCGGCAACGTCGCATGATCGGTGGTGGGATTGATGGTGGTCATGGAGAATCTCCGGAGTGGGACCTTGCGAAACCAGAGAGCGGACCGGCTCCCATTTGCAAGCTTGCCCGGTGTCCGGCATTGCACAAGCGTGGTGCGAGGTTCACGCCGCCGCAACGTAGCGCACCATGAAGGCAAAGTGGCACCCGCTCCCCACCAGTACGAGCAGGTGCCAGATCTCGTGATGCCCGAAGACGCCGGGGAAGGGGTCCGGCCGCCGCCAGGCAAAGATGAACGCTCCCACCGTGTAGGCGATGCCACCCGCCGCCAACCATGCCAACCCGGATAGCGGAACCGCTGATGCGAGCGGCATCGCCGCCAGCAGCGCCATGTATCCCATCGCCAGGTATATCCCGGTCGACAGCCAGGTTGGCGCGTCGAGAAAGAGAAGCTTGAAGGGGATTCCCGCCACGGCGATGGTCCACGCCACGGCCAGCAGCGTCCAGCCCCACGGCCCGTGCAGCGTAACGAGCGCCACCGGCGTGTAGGTACCGGCGATCAGAAAGTAAATGGCGATATGATCGAAGACCCGGAGCGTTCGGAGGCGCCGGGGTTGAAGGGCGAGGGCATGATAGAGGGTGCTCGCGGCGTAGAGCACGACCAGTGATACCCCATACAGGGTAAACGCCAGTGTCTCCCGCGCCCCATGCGCCATACGCAGCAGGAGGATCGTCCCCGCCACGGCCAGCACGAGCCCCACGAGGTGGGACCAGGCGTTCACAGGCTCCCTGAATCTCATCTCGCCAATGTATACGGTCCCGCCCGGAGGGGTGGCGCCGCGTCCCGGCCCCCGCCGGGCTTGTCGCCCGAAGGTGTCGGCTCTAGGGTTGATCCAATGACTGACCCCTCGCCGCTCCGGATCGCCCTGTTTTCCGAGGTCTACTGGCCGATGGTCAGTGGCGTCGGTGTGACGCTGCTCCGACTGACCGATGCCCTCCGCGCGAGAGGCCACGACGTCCGCGTCTACTCCGCCACGTATCCACTCCCGGCCGGCCAGCCGGATCGCGCCGAGGTGCATCGATCGCCCAGCGTGCCACTCTTCCTTTATCCGGATGTACAGTGGGCCTTCCCCCGTCCGCGAGAGGTGCTGGAAGATCTGGTGCGCTTTCGGCCGGACGTCGTTCACGTCGCCACCGAGTTCTCACTCGGCGTGGCCGGAGTCAAGGCGGCGCGGCAGCTCCAGCTTCCCGTCATCGCATCGGCGCACACCGACTACGATCAGTACGCCGCCCGGTACGGCGTGACCTGGGCGCTCCGCGCGGGCTGGCATTACCTGCGGTGGTTCTACGGCCACGCCCATCGGGTCCTCTGCCCTTCGCGCATCTACGAAGAGCATTTGCACAGTCACGGGGTGAGACATACCGGGCTCTGGAGCCGAGGGGTCGACCCGGAAGTGTTTCACCCTCGCTATCGAACCACCGCGTACCGCGAGCGATTCGGCGCGGGGCCGGGCGATCTGCTCGTCACCTACATCGGCCGTCTGGCCCGTGAGAAGAATCTCGACCTGCTGCTGGAAGCATGGGATATGGTGGCGCCGGAGCGCGGATCGGCGCAGCTCGTACTGGTAGGGCAGGGCCCGCTCGAGGAGGAGATCCGCGCGCGGGAAATTCCAGGTGTGCACGTGCCCGGACTGCTGCACGGTCGTGATCTGGCCGAAGCCTACGCCTCGGCCGATCTCTTCGCCTTTCCGTCGACCACGGAGACGTTCGGCAACTCGCTGCTCGAAGCGATGGGCTCCGGCCTGCCGGCGCTGGTTGCCGCCGCGGGTGGCGTACTGGAGTTCTCCGAGCACGGTGACAATGCCTGGCTGGTCGAGCCGGAGAGCGCGCCGGCGATCGCTGAAGGACTGACGCGACTGCTGCAGGACCACGCGCTTCGCCGCCGGCTGGCTCGTGGCGCGCTCCAGGCGGCGCGGGAGCGGGACTGGAGCGCGGTGTATGAGCGGCTGATCGGCGACTACAGGGCGGCCATAGAGGCGAAGGGACTGGTGGAGCGGGCGGCGTAGCCCTACCTGAGCAGCAGATACCCGAGTGCCGCGATCGCCCCCGCCATCGGCAGCGTCAGCAGCCACGCCCACACGATGCGGGTTGCCACCCCCCAGCGCACCGCCGAAATCCGCTGCGCGGCGCCGACGCCGATGATCGCACCCGTAATCGTGTGCGTCGTGCTGACCGGGACACCGAGCGCCGACGCGATGAGAATGGAAATGCCCCCCGCCGTTTCCGCGCAGAACCCGCCGAATGGCCGGAGCTTCGTGATCCTGGTTCCCATCGTCTTGACGATGCGCCAGCCGCCGAGCGCCGTTCCCAGTCCGATCGCGGTATAGGCCGCCATCTCCACCCAGAGCGGTATTCGGTCCGCGGTGGGCACGTAGAGATGGTGCAGCACTCCCGTCTCCGAAATGAAGAGTCCCTGCGTCGCCACCAGCAGTCCGACGATAATGCCCATCGTCTTCTGCGCGTCGTTGGCGCCGTGGCTCAACGAATAGAGCGCCGCGGACAGGAGCTGCAGCCGCCGGAACACCTTGTCGAGCGGCCCCGGTCGCTGGCTCTTGAGCAGCCATGACAGGCCGACGGTGAGTCCGAGCGCGAGCGCCATGCCGAGCAGCGGCGAGATGAAAATGAACAGGATCGGCTTGACCCAGCCCGGCAGGATCAGGGCGCCGAATCCCGCCTTGGCGATCGCCGCCCCGCCATAACCTCCGAGGAGCGCGTGGCTCGAGGAGGTCGGGAGGCCGAGATACCAGGTAATGAGGTCCCAGATGATGGCGCCGAGCAGTCCGGCGAGGATGACGATGGGATCGACGACCGAGGGATCGATGAGGCCTTTGCTGATCGTCCGGGCCACAGCGGTCCCGACCACGAAGGCGGCGACGAAATTGAAGAACGAGGCCCAGATGACCGCCACCCCCGGCGTGAGTACCCGGGTGGAGACGACGGTGGCGATCGAGTTGGCGCTGTCGTGGAATCCGTTGATGAAGTCGAACGCAAGCGCGACGAGAACGATCGCCACCACCAGATGGACGCTGCTCTCCATGCGTCAGGCGTGCTTGATGGAGATGGACTCCAGCACATTTCCGGCATCCTCGATGTAGTCGAGCGTTTTCTCGAGGTTGTCGTACAGTTCCTTCCATTTGATGACCGTCAGTGGCTCAGGCTCCCCGTCGAACAGGCGGCCCATCCACTCATGGTAGAGCGAGTCGCCTTCCTCCTCCAGCCGCTTGACCTGTACGCAGGCGCCGAGCACCGTGCCGCCCTTGTTCTCCTCGAGTCCCTCGACCGCCACCTGGATCTGAACGGTGGCCCGGGCGATCACCTCGGCGATGAGATGGGCGCCGAGGGGGGCGTCCCCGGCCCGGAAGATGTACAGCCGGCGCGCGGTGCCATCGATCAGGTCGATCACGTCATCGAGCCTCGAGGCCAGGAGATGGATGTCCTCCCGGTCCAGCGGGGTGATGAAGACCCGGTCGAGCCGGGTCACCACGTCGTGGGTGACCTGGTCGGCCTGGTGCTCTAACCGCTTGATTTGATCAACGATAGCCCCACGGTGGTGACCGTCGGACTTGAAAAGTTCCTGCTGAAGGCGGGCGGCTTCCACCGTGAAGGCCGCGACCGCGCTGAAGAGATCGAAGAACTTCTCGTCGCGCGGGAGGAGGCGCATGTAAATTCCTTGTAACGGGCGGCGGGAAGATACTTCCCGCGCCCCTATTGGCAATGGCGCACCTTCCTTGACGAAGCCGATTTACCCGGCAGATTCTTCCTGATCCTATGACCCAGGTAAGTGAAGCGCCTCCCGAGCCGGCCCGACTGGCCGCCGTCCGGAGGACCGCCCTCCTCGATACCCCCCGCGAGGAAGCCTTCGACCGGTTGACCCGGTTGGCCGCGAGGCTGCTGGGCACCCAGGTTGCGCTCATCTCGCTCGTCGAAGACGATCGCCAGTTCTTCGTGGGGGCCACCGGCCTCGCCGAGCCCCTGGCCTCCTCCCGCGCCACCCCGATCTCTTACTCGTTTTGCCGACACGTGGTGGAGTCCAGGGCGCGTCTGGTAGTAGAGGACGCCCGCCGGCACCCGCTGGTCCGCACCAATCCTGCCATCCGGGAGCTTGGCTGGGTTTCCTACGCCGGCGTCCCGCTCGCCGACCGCGACGGCCACATCCTCGGCGCGCTCAGTGTCATCGACTCGATGCCCAGGCTCTGGTCGGAACGCGATCTCGATCTCCTGCAGGACCTTGCCGCCTGGGCGGTCACCGAAATAGAGCTCCGGGCGCGTTCCTCCAGGTCAGACGCCCTCCCGATTTTCGAGGAAACGGGCGTCGCCATGGCCCTCGTGGCGCCGGATGGCCGGTGCCTGCGCGCCAACAAGGCGTTCGGCGACCTGACCGGCACCCCTCCCGGCGGGTTGGTCGGGCGGCCGATCGAGGAGTTCACGCACGAGAGCGACCGTGCGGCGGACCGCGAGGCGATGCGGTTGCTCCGGGCGGGCGAGTGTGGGAGTTACACCGCTGAAAAGCGGATCTTCAACGAGTCGGGCGAGGCTGTCTGGGTCCTCGCGACCACGACTCACCTGCCGCAGACAGGCTCCCGGCGCGAGCAGTTCCTGGTCGAGCTCCAGGAGTCCACCGGGCAGGCGCGATTCGAGACCGAAGCGCGCGCGCGGGAAGAAGAGCGGTACCGGGTCCTCGTCGAGACGACGCACGACGTGATCTGGGACTGGGACCTGCTCACCGATCGAATAGCCTGGTCCACCGGGTCCGGCGGTTTCCTGGACTACAGCGTTGGCGACCTCGGGGGCACGGCCGCGTGGTGGTACGAGCGGCTACACCCCGAGGAGCGCGAACGCGTCGTTGCCGCGATCCACGGCGTCGTCGCCCGCGGCGAGAGCCTCTGGAGCGATGAGCACCAGTTCCGCCGCGCCGACGGGGGCTGGGCCCACCTGGAGGTTCGCGGTTCGATCGTTCGCGACGAGGCCGGCGATGCGGTGCACATGGTGGTCGCCACGCTGGATGTGACGGAGCGCCTCGCCACCCTCGCCCTCGAGCGCGAGCAGAGCCACGCCGCGCTGCGCCGGAGCGAAGACGAGCTGCGTCAGTCTCAGAAGATGGAAGCGGTGGGACAACTCGCGGGGGGCATCGCCCACGACTTCAACAACCTGCTGACCGGCATTCTGAGCT
>JBDTTA010000191.1:0-5539 GCA_039930845.1 Gemmatimonadales bacterium | reverse complement strand
CAGATCCGCGGTGTGCTGGTGCCGCTGTGCGCGCCGTCCTCCCGAACCATCAAAGGCCGATGGGGTCGCCGACCTCATTGACCCCACCGCACAGCTCCGCGTGTCTGGCGGCCGAGAGAGGTGCCGGGGACGCTCCGTGGCATGTGCCTGACAACGTCCCCAAGCTGAAGTGTGATGAGATCCACCTGTGGCGAGCATCCCTGGACGCGAACAGGCATGCCCTCACGGCTCTCGAGCACACGCTAACGGCGGACGAGCTGGCGAAAGCCGGCCGATTCCGCTTCGAGCTCGACCGGGACCGCTACATCCTGGCACACGGGGCCTTGAGAACCATCCTGGCGCGGTACGTGACAGCCACGCCCAGGGAGCTTGCGTTTCGCTGCGGAGCCCAGGGGAAGCCTGAGCTTGCGAGCGGTGTGGTGCATTTCAGTCTGTCCCATTCGCACGACCTCTTCGTTTGCGCGATCGGCCACACGCCGTCCCTGGGTGTCGATGTCGAACGCGTTCGCCCTGGAGTAGCGGAAGCGGTCGGTGGCTTCCTTTCGCCGAGAGCTCGTCGCGCACTCGAAGCGCTCCCCCAGCGCGCGCGCCGGCAGGCATTCTTTCAGGGGTGGACGCGACTGGAAGCGTACTCAAAGGCTTGGGGTGGAGGGCTCATGTCGGGTCTCGAGAACTTCGAGCTCTTCCTCGATCCGGGCAATGCTGTCCTCCTCCCGCCGGTTAGCAATGAGGACCACCAAAGGCGGTGGTGGGTTCAGGAGTTCTCTCCGCGCCGTGGCTACGTGGGCGCGCTTGCGGCGCCGTGGGGGACATACCGTGTCAGACACTGGAAATGGCGACCCGACGAGGCAGGCGACTCGACGCAAATCGACGCCACCGATGCTCAACCTTTCGGGTCCAACTCTATCGAGGTGAAGTGATGACGACCTTTCCACCCCAGTCTCCTGCTCCGAGGCTCGACCCGCCTGACTGGGCCGGCACGAGTATCCCGGAGCTGGTAGCCGCACGGGCACTGGCGAGCCCCAACGCCCTCGCCGTGTCGGCCGGGGCCGGCGGGCTCACCTACCGCGAGCTGGATCGCCGGGCCAACCGCGTGGCGAACCATCTGCGCTCGCTCGGCGTAGGCGCAGACGTCCTCGTGGGCCTTTGTCTGCCGCGATCCGTGGATATGGTCGTTGGGGCCCTCGGTATCCTGAAGGCGGGTGGCGCGTACGTTCCCCTGGACCCGGCCTATCCCACCGACCGACTGGCGTTCATGCTGGATGATGCTCAGGCACCGGTGTTGCTGAGCAACGCGCGCCTTGCCCAGCGGCTTCCGGCAGCCAACCGAGAGCTGGTGGACATCGACGGTCCACAAATCGCCGGACAGCTTACCGACTCACCGCCCGCCGCGCCCGGACCCGCCGATCGGTCCTACGTCATCTACACCTCGGGCTCCACCGGCACGCCGAAGGGGGTCGAGATCACACACGGCGCTCTGGCCAACCTCGTGTCGTGGCATACGCAGGCGTTCTCGGTGACCCCGGCCGATCGGGCCAGCCATGTGGCGGGCCTCGGCTTCGACGCGGCTGTGTGGGAGCTTTGGCCCTACCTCGCGGCCGGAGCGAGCCTTCATCTGGCAGATGAGGAGACCCGCAGTTCGGCCGAGCTTCTATGGAACTGGCTGCTGGCCCAGCGGATCACCATCGGATTCGTTCCCACGCCGCTGCTCGAGCGCCTGCTCACCCTAAACGTGAAATGGCCCCGCCAGACCGATCTGCGCATGCTGCTGACCGGCGGTGACACACTCCACCGCTACCCACCGTCGGACCTGCCTTTTCTGCTGGTCAACAATTACGGGCCAACCGAGTGCACGGTGGTCGCCACCTCTGGGGTGGTGCCTCCCGACCGGTCTCCGAGCGTCCCGCCCCCCATCGGACACGGCATCGCGAACACGCAAATTCACCTGCTCGACGAGCACCTGCGGCCGGTGCAGGCAGGTGCGCCCGGGGAGATCTGCATCGGGGGCGCCGGTCTCGCGCGCGGCTATCACAACCGTCCCGACCTGACTGCCGAGAGGTTCGTCCCCAACCCCTTCGACCACGCACCAGGCAGTCGGCTGTACCGGACAGGTGATCTGGGCAGGCGGCTGCCCGACGGCCAGATCGCTTTTCTGGGCCGGATAGACGACCAGATCAAGATCCGCGGCTATCGGATCGAGCCGGGCGAGATCTCGAGCTCGCTGAACCGGCACGAGGCCATCCGCGAGAGTCTGGTCCTTGCCCGCGAGGACACATCCGGCGACAAGCGGCTGGTCGCCTATGTGGTCCCCGCTGCGGGCCTCGACTTCAGCAACGCGAGCCTGCGTGATTTCCTTCGTGGCTCCCTCCCGGATTACATGATTCCGGCTTCCTTCGTTCGGATGGCTGCCTTGCCGCTGACCGCCCACGGCAAGGTCGACCGTGCGGCGCTTCCGCCGCCGGCGCCGGAGAACACGCTGCAGGACGAGGTCTCGGATGGGCCGCGCACGGACACGGAACAGCGCGTCGCCGAGATTCTAGGTGAGTTGCTGAACCTCGACGAGATCGGCCTGGACGACAATTTCTTCATGCTCGGGGGGCATTCTCTGCTGGGTGCCCAAGTGATTGCCCGGCTGCGAGAAGCCTTCGGGGTGCAAATCGGCCTGCGCAGTCTCTTCGAGGCGCCGACCGTGGAGTCCTTATCGGCCGAGGTCGAGCGGCTGGTGGCCTCGAGCGGCCAGCAGATCGAAGCATGAGCATGTCCGCGGAGAGTGCCGGCGCCCGAGGCAGGGAGGCCGGAGCGCTGAGCCTGTACCAGCTTCTCGATCCCGAGGTGCTGGCGAATCCCTACCCGCTGTTCCGTCGCCTGCGCACCGAGGACCCGGTGCACTGGGATCCGTTTCTGCACACCTGGGTCGTCACCCGCTATGCCGACGTGCTCGAGGTCCTGCACAGCTTCTCGGCGGAGCGGACGCATACCCCCGAGAAATTGCAGGCCATGGGACTGGCCGACCTGAGTCCGATTGCCCAGCTGATGGTGAAACAGATGCTCTTCATGGATCCGCCGCAGCACACCCGTCTTCGGAAGCTGGCCTCCCACGCCTTTACCCCCGGCAGGGTCGCGGTACTCCGGTCACACATTCGAGACATCGTCGGCCGGCTCCTCGACCGGATCGAGAGCACGCATCGCCTGGATGTGATTGCGGATCTGGCGGAGCCGTTGCCGGCGATCGTGACTGCGGAGATGCTGGGTGTGCCGGTCGACGACCGCGACCGGCTCAAGGCATGGACCGCGGACTTTGCGGAGATGCTGGGCAACTTCCAGCACAACCCCGAGCGAGCTCCGCGGATGCTGCGCACGGTGCACGACATGACCGGCTATTTCCATGAAGCGATTCGTCAGCAGCGAACGCTTCCCCGGGAAGGGCTCGTGCACTCGCTGATGACCGCCGAGGTGGATGGCGATCGCTTGACCGACGAGGAAGTCGTGGCGACGTGTATCGTCACCATGGTTGGAGGTCAGGAAACAACCACGAATCTGATCGGGAACGGCGTCCTCACGCTCCTGCGCAACGCCGAGGAATTGGACCGCTTGCGGGGTGATCTCTCGTTGGTCCCATCCGCGGTCGAGGAGATGTTGCGCTATGAGAGCCCGAGTCAGCACACCGGCCGGCTGGCTCCAACCGACAGAGAACTGGGCGGCAAGGTGATCCGCCAACGCCAGGCCGTCATGGCGGTGATGGCGGCGGCGAACAGGGACCCGGAGCGCTTTCCGGAGCCCGACCGCTTCGACATCCGCCGTCAGGACAATCGGCATCTGGCCTTTGGTTATGCGGCTCATTTCTGCTTCGGGGCCGCGCTCGCGAGAATCGAAGGGCAGGAAGCGTTAGAGGCCCTGCTGCGACGGATGCCAGACCTCCGGCTTGAGCCCGGGCCCCTGGTATGGCGGGACAACTCCGGGCTGAGAGGTGTCACGGCCCTCAACGTCACGTTCTAGCGTAGTGTCGGTAGAGCCTCGGTGGTTGGGGAAATGCCCATGGTGAAGCGGCGGCTCGTTCTACAACGACCGACCGACCGGCCACGGCGCACGATCCCCCGACGGCCGGTGGGTGAGGCCGCTCCGCTCTCGTTCGGCCAGGAGCAGCTCTGGCTCCACAGCCAGCTGGCTCCGGAAGCTCCCCTCTATACCGAGTCCCTCACCATTCACCGCAAGGGGCTGCTCGATCCAGTGGCGTTCGCCGCGAGCTTCGGTGAAGTCGTCCGGCGGTACGAGATCTGGCGCACAACAATCCAGTGGTCCGATGGACAACTTGTTCAGGTGCCCATGGAGCACGAGCCGCGCCTGCGACTCGCGGACCTCCGCTATCTCCCCCAGAGCGGGCGCGAGGCATTGGCACTGGAGCTCGCCGCCGAGGACCTTCGCAGGCCGTTCGATCTGTTCCGGGAGCCGGGGGTGCGCGCCCGGCTCGTGACGTTGTCGGATAGCGATCACCGTTTATTTCTCTGTCTACATCATATGGTCTTCGACGGCATCTCGATCTACCGTGTCTTTCTGCCGGAGGTAGCGGGCCTCTACGAGGCGAAAATGGGAGGGGCACCTTGCGTCCTGGAGGATCCGCCACTCCAATATGCAGACTTCGCCCACTGGCAGCGCCGCAGTTCCGGCGAGGCAGCGCTGGAGCCGCTGATCGACTATTGGCGGAAGCAGCTTGCCGGCGCCCCGGTGACGATCGAGCTCCCGGCGGACCATCCTCGCCCGCGCAGGCAGAGCTTCCGGGGTGGGCTCGTGCGGTTCGAGTTTCCCAGCGACCTCACGGCAGCCGTCAGGAGCACCGCGCTCGGCGAGAGTTGCACGCTATTCATGTTTCTTCTCGCGAGCTTCGCCGTCACCGTGCACCGGTGGTCGGGCCAGACCGACATGCTGATCGGCAGCGTGAGCGGCGGCCGGGATCATCCCGAGCTCGAGCGCCTCATCGGACACTTTCTCCGGACCCTGGTCGTCCGGATCGACCTCGGCGGCAATCCCACGTTTCGGGAGATTCTGCGGCGTGTCCGCGAGGTGCTGGTAGAAGCGCTAAGCCACGACGGCCTGCCGTTTCAACGGATGGTCCGGGCGCTGACGCCCGCGCGCGACCTCAGCCGCAGCCCGCTGTTCCAGGTGACCTTTTCTATCGAACCGCCCATGCCCGACCTCGGACCGGAGTGGGACCTCACCGAGATGGACGCGGGGGCGGAGGCGTCGAAATTCGATCTCTCGATCGAGCTGGAGGACCGCGGGCCCGTCATTGCGGTCCGCGCGATCTACAGCGTGGACCTGTTCGAAGCCTCCACGATCTCCCGGATATTGGTGGATTGGCGACACTTGCTCGAAAGAGCGGTGTCCGACCCCAGTCAAAGGCTTCAGGCGTTGGCGGGCGCTCGGTGAGACCGGGGCAGCGGAATGTCTCTGGCAAGGAAGACGGCACCGTGGATCCCACCGCACCGGGCCCACGATCGGCCGAGCCTGGAAAGAAACACCGGCGAGCTCCCAAACTCCGCGC
>JBDTTA010000190.1:0-5565 GCA_039930845.1 Gemmatimonadales bacterium | reverse complement strand
GTCGGCGGGACCCATTCGCGGCGTGACGCCAGCGCGCAGATGGCCGCCTCGATGGCACCGCTCGCGCCGAGCGCGTGCCCGAAGTACCCCTTGGTGCCGCTGAGTGCGAGGTGCGGCGCGTGGTCTCCGAAGACCTGCTTGATCGAGCGGGTCTCCGTCGGATCGTTGAGCGGCGTTGAGGAGCCGTGGGCGTTGATGTAGTCCACCTCGTGCGGCTCGATCCGCGCCTCGGCGAGGGCGATCCTGATGGCGCGCGCCGCCTGCAGGCCGTCGGGCCGCGGCGCCGTCATGTGATGCGCGTCGTTGGTGAGCCCGAACCCGCAGATCTCGCTGTACACCGGCGCGCCGCGCGCGAGCGCCCGCCCGCGCTCCTCCAGCACCAGCACCGCCGATCCCTCCGCCATTACGAAACCGTCCCGACCGGCGTCGAACGGGCGGCTCGCGTGCGTAGGGTCGTCATTGCGGGTGGACATGGCCCGGATGATGGCAAAGGCGCCGAAACAGAGCGGGGCGAGCGGCGCCTCCGCGCCGCCCGCGATCATGACGTCGGCCTCGCCGCGGGAAATAGCGCGGAACGCGTCGCCGATGGCGATGGCCCCCGAGGCGCAGCTCATCCCGTTGGTGGTGTTGGGACCGGTACAGCCGAACTCGATGGCGATGTTGCAGCTCGCCGCGCCGGCGAATACCGTCAGCGCGAGCGCCGGGTCCACCGCCCGCGGGCCTTCAGTCAGGAAGTGGTGGTACTGGCTCTCGCCATGCGCCACGCCACCGAGCGCCGTCCCCATCATGGCGCCGATACGGTCGGGGTCTTCCTTGCGGAGATCGAGCGTCGAGTCCTCCAGCGCCATCCGCGTCGCGGCGATGGTGAACTGGGAATAGCGGTCGAGCCGGCGTGCGCGCCGTCCCTCGATGTGGTCGCTGGCCACGAAGTCGTCCACCTCGCCGGCAATGCGCGACTTGAACATCGAGGGATCGAAGCGGGTGATGCATCGGACCGCCGACGTGCGGCGGCGGAGACCATCCCAGAGTCCTTCGACGCCGAGCCCGATGGGCGTGACGGCGCCGATGCCGGTGATGACCACGCGTCTCGGCTCAGGCACGGTCGCGCTCGACTTGCCGGCGAAGGCCGGCCAGCGTGCGTGAGGCGATGCCGTGGATGAATACCGGGCCGATGACCGCCTCCGCGGCAACCCGTCCGATCAGCGGCCACCGGGGGCCGTCCCACTCGTGCACGATCGTCACGTCCGTCTCCTCCCCTGCCGGCTGGATGTCCCACACCACGTCCATGCCGGTCGTGATCCCCTGCACGTGACGGTAATGCACCGCGGGGGCGTCGCGGTCGACCCGCATTTCGGAAACCCACCACGTCGGATAGCGCAGCGGGCCGAATGGCCGCCACGCGGCCATCTCCACGACGCCTCCGTCGCCAACGCGCTCGAGCATCCGCACCCACCGGTAGTGGCCCAGCAGCTCCGGCCACCGCTCGACGCCGATCGCCGCCTCGAGCACGCGGGCCACCGGGGCCCTCATGCGGATCCGGTCGACGGTGCGCACTACGCCGCCGCCGGCTGCCACACCGCCACGAGCCGGTAGCCCGGCCGCCGCGCCACTGTCGCGCGGATCCCCGCCTCGGCGAGCAGGCCGCGAAGCTCGCGACGCGTGTAGCCGCGCCGGATGGAGGTCATGCCGTCGGCCACGGTGACCGGATCGAACCGGAGCGCCCGCGCCCCGATCCAGAAGGCGAGCCGCCCGGGAAGTGCACGACGAAGATCGGAGACGATGACCGCGCGCCGGGCGAGGCGGTCGCAGGTGCGGAAGAGCCGGACGGCGGAATCGGCGTCGAGATGGTGCGCCACCTGGCTCACGAGCACGACGTCGACCGACTTGTCGCGGATGGGCGGCGCGCCGGCGCACCCCACCGCGCACGGAATGCCGCGGCCATGGGCGATCCTCGCGGCGACGGGGCTCCGCTCGAGCCCCAGTGGGATCAGGGTGATGCCTCGGCGCGCCGCCCACGCGCGAGCGGCGAGGGGGAGATCGCCCGCGCCGGTCCCGAGGTCGAGCAGCGAGAGGGTGGCGCCGGGGAGCACGCCGCCGAGCGCGAGCCGAAGCCCGTGACGCAGCGCCCACACCCCGCCGAACCACCGGTTTGCTCGCGTGATGTTGTGCAGCGACTCAGCGGCGAGCACCGGATCGGCGGCGGGATCGTCGAGCAGCTCCGTACCGATCGGAGCAATGGCGAGCGGTTCGACGGTACTCATCCCGGCGCCGTGTAGCCGCCGCGGTAGTAGAGCAGCGGCCGGCCTTCTCCGGTGGAGCCGCCGGTCACGAGGCCGACGATGATGCTGTGGTCTCCCCCATCGTGCAGCGCGTGGCGGCGGCATTTGATGTGGGCCAGGGCGCCATCGAGCAGCACTTCGCCGGCGGCACCAATCTCATACCCCACTCCCGCGAAGCGGTCGGGGTGCTGCTCCGCGAAGCGGCGCGACAGCGCCTCCTGCTCGCTCTCGAGGATGTTCACCACGAAGCCGGCGGCGCCGACGATGAGATCGTGCAGGTCGGCCTCGCGGTCGATGCACACCGAGAGGAGCGGCGGCTCGAGCGACACGGAGGCGAGGCTGCTGGCGGTCATTCCCGCCGGCTTGCCATCGGGCCCCTCGAGCGTGATGACGGTGACACCGGTGGCGAAGCGCCCCATGAGCTGCCGGAAAGTGGACGGCTCGACCGCATCCGGCTTCACAGCACCATCCGGGCGAGGAAGTACGGGTTGAGCACCTCGGATGCGGGGACGAAGTCGCCGGTGACGCCGATGAGCGTATGCGCCATGGAGCCGCGGCGGCCGAGGCGAGCCACCGCGCGGTCGAAGAGACGCGGCCATGCCATGCCGTAGCCGATGAGCCGCTCGACGGCCCACTTCCCGGCAAAGGCGCGTCGGCGTGCACGCCGGTAGGGCGCGAGGAGCCGGGACGGGACGATGCCGTCGGCGTTGAGCGCGGACACCGCGGCCTCGGCCAGGAGCTCGGCGCCGCGGAGCGCGCTGAAGATTCCTTCGCCGGTAAACGGATCGAAGAAGTCCGCGGCATCACCGACGAGCGCGGCGCCATCGGCGACGACCCTCCTCGACGACGCGGCAAAGGGCCCGGTAACCATGACCGCTCGCGCCACCGATGCACGCGCGACTCTCTGGCTCACCTCGGCGAATTCATCCAGCGTCTCGAGGAAAAACGACTCCGCGCGGCCGCGAGCGGCGCTCGCCCGGGACGCGGGAACCACCAGCGCGACATTGGTGCGGCCGCCGCCAAGAGGGTTGAGCCCGACGTATCCCCGCCGGCCCACGAACAGCTCGGCGGAGGCGCCGGTGCCCGACACGCCGTCGAGGTGTGCGACGAAACCGATCCGGCGCGGGTAGCCGTGCCGGTAGCCGCCGAGGCGGCGCGCGACAATCGATCTGAGTCCGTCGGCGCCGATCGTGAGGCGTGCCCGCACGGCAAGGCGGCTGCCGTCGGGTTGCCGCACGAGGGCGCCGGCTACCGCGCCGCGATCGTACAGCAGCTCCTCGACGGCGGTGCGCTCGAGGAGCGTGGCGCCCGCGCGCACCGCGGCGCCGACGAGCGCCGCGTCGAGCACCCGTCGCGACACCGAGAGGCCGGTGGACCGGAAGGGGTGATGGCCGGCCAGCGCGAACGCGCCGCGCAGCCGGGCACCGAGCGCCGCCGTCACCTCGGTGCCGTCGAGGGCGGGCGCGCCCGTGGCCTCGAGCGCCTCGACGACACCGAGCCGCGAGAGGATGCGGACGGCCTCGGGCCCCATGTACTCGGAGCACGCCTTGTCGCGGGGGAAGGCGGCGCGGTCGACCAGCGTGACGGTGCAACCGGCGCGGGCGAGGAGTGTCGCCGTGGCGCTGCCGGCGGGCCCGGCCCCGACGATGAGGACGTCCGTCGGTGCCTGCTCAGTCAATGTGGTTGTACTCGAAGCCATCCAGCACGAGGACGTCGGAGGCCGGCCCGGTGAGCGAGAACGTGAACGTCAGCTCTCCCGCGCCGGTGTAGGCGATGGTGATGCTCGTTCCGGAGGTGGTGAAGGTGCAGGTGCGTTCGGTGGTCCGGGGAAAGCCCTCGGCGAGCGACTCCGTCACCACCGTCTGCCTGCAGGTACCCTCGGCATCGAAGCGCCAGGTGGTGGTCCAGGTCTGCAGATCGCCGGGGACCTGGATGACGATGACGTTCTGCCAGGCGCCGATGATTGTGCCGACGGTGCCGCCGCCGCTGACGCCGGACTGGTTGCCGCCCGGTTGATCGACGTGCGGCTCGAGGGAATCGGCGCTGCAGGCGGTGATCAGCAGGAGCGTCAACGCGGCGAACGCCGCCATTCCGCGAGCCCGGGGTGTGCGCCGTCGTTGTTGAGCCATGGGGGGTGCCTGGGAGAGTGCGAGTGGGTCAGCCGCGGCGCGCTTCGGCCCGGAGCAGGTCGAGGATCCGCTTGCGGAGGGCATCGGGGCAGGGTTGGCGCGCCGCGCGGGTCTCGAGCATCAGGAAGAAGTTGGCTTCGAACTGGTAGTGCTGGAAGCAGTGGCGGCAGCGGTCGATGTGGGCACGCATCTGCTGCTCGACCTCGGGCGTCAGCTCCTGCCGGAGGTAATCGTGCAGGCGCTCCTCCGCTTCAACGCAGTTGATCGGATCGGACATCTTACGTCTCCCGCGGCTTGATATAACCCATCTCCACCGCATGTTCGTAGAGCTTGGCCTGCAGCAGCCGTCTGGCCCGGAAGAGGCGCGACTTGACCGTGCCGACCGGCGCGCCGATGGTCTCCGCGATTTCGGCGTAGTGCAGGCCTTCGATGTCGCTCAGCACGAGTACCTCCCGGAAGTCGGGGGGAAGCGCATCCACCGCCTCCGTGACCTTGTCATCCACGATCTTCGAGAAGAAGGTGCCTTCAGGGTCGTCGATCTCGACGTCCCGGTAGATGGCGTGCGGCTCCACCGCCTCGAGGTCCATGGCCACCGGCTCCAGCTTCCTGCGCCGGTAATCATTGATGAACGTGTTCCGGAGAATGGTCAGCAGCCACCCCTTGGCGTTGGTGCCCGGGCGGTACTGCTTCCACGACCGGTACGCCTTCAGCATGGTGTCCTGCACCAGATCTTCCGCCCTGGCCGGATCGGAAGTCAGCCTGAGCGCGACCCGGTACAGCGCGTCCAGATGCGGAAGCGCTTCCTTGTCGAACGAGCGTACCGCGGTGGAGGGCTCGGCCATGGAAAGAATTTAACGGTTTGGCTAACTTCCGCTCGGATACTCCGTGCCGATACCTACCTCCGTTCCCGCGCTCATTCCCCTCAGCCTGCTCGAGGCCATCCGCAATCTCGATACTCCGGTCGAGGACGGGCTCGAGGAGCTGGCGGAGGAAATCGTCGTCCGGCGCCTGGGGCTGAGTCCCACCGTCGCGGCGCAGATCCAGCGCTACCGCCAGGTGGCGGACAAGGACGGCGGCATCGACCTGGCGGAAGTCGTCTCGGTCCTGCGCCTGGTGGGGCGCCGGCCCGACGCGCCGCTCGTCTTTGCCGATGCGGG
>JBDTTA010000189.1:0-5581 GCA_039930845.1 Gemmatimonadales bacterium | reverse complement strand
ATATACAGACCCATGTCTGCCGCGTTGTCCCACGTCAGCGTGGCGTCGAGCACTGCGTCGGCAGACAACGTTATTTTGTACAGCGCACACGGGAAGCCGGTATTCCCGCCGCAGGCCGCCGCGCCGAAGGGAGGAGCGTCGTAGAAGGCAACAGAGTTACCCGACGCCGGGATAGCGAACCTGGGCGCCGTGCCGGCGGCGTCGGTGCCGGCCATGGTGGGTATGACCGTGTCCACCCTGAGGGTATCGGTTTCCTGTGCGGACAGCGAGAGCGAGAACTGCGGCAGCGCATCGAGGATGACCCCGTTGACTGTCAACAACGCTGTCGTGCCAGGAGCGGGCAGGAAGGTGAGGGTGGTGGCCGTCGTGCTCAGTACGGTCGGGGAACCTGTCCCGAGAAGCAGCGTGGCGGCCGGGTCGAACGTCGCGCCGGTCAGGGTCAGCGTCACCGGCTCGTTGACCGCGGGAGCGATATTCGAGAAGGTTCCCGGAAAGGTCGTCAGGACTGGCGAAGTCAACCCATCGGTCGTGGTCGGCGTGTAGGTCAAATCCGGAGTCGCCGTAGACGAGACGTCGGTGATCGTGGCCTGAGCGTCAACGAGATTGGGCGGCGGTATGAAGTCGAGCGACGAGCCATCCGCGGCCACGCTGACGACGAACGCCGTCGCGGTGCCGAAGCTGACCGTGCTCGTCTGCGCAAAGCTGGTTCCCGAAGGTGCCGTGAGCGTCACGGTCTCGCCGAGCGCCGGGGTGGTGGTACTGAACGTGGCGCCGAGCTGGTTCTGAGGAACCACCTGGACGGGGATGACCAGATCCTTGCCGCCGGCCGACACCGTGAACGATGTAGCGCCGTACCCTGTGGCGACAACGGTAAACCGGAACTGAAGGTCCGTCGGCGGAACGGTGAAGACGCTGTCGCTGAGGAACTCTCCCCGGAAGCTCGAGTCACGCTTGACCGTGATGCCGCTGCCGACCGAGGTCAATTGGTAGTCGAATGCGAGACCACTGCCCGCGCTGTCCACGGCGCCGACGTCAACTGACTTGGTTGCTCCCAACTCGATGAAGAGTTGGGACGGTGCTGCGATGATCCTGTTGATACCCTTGTCCCGCAAGGGCTCGGTCGGATCACCGTTGCAGCCTGCGACCAGCAGAAGGGAGCAGAGTGCAGCCAGACCAGACATCAAGCGATTCATACTTCGTACCTCGTTCAAAGGGCAATTGAGGAGTGCTACGTTCCTGGGTCCGACTACCGCGGCGGGAGGTCGAGCCCCAGGAAGCGCTCGATGTCGATCACCGCGTCCTGCTTGTGGAGAATTTCCTGCCAGTTGGGCAGGCTGTTTTCCTTCAGGTCATTCGAGTAGATGAGCTGGTAGATACCCAGACCACTCGACCGGTCGGCAAAGATATAATACCGGTCCTTCCCGGTTCGATAACGCCACACCTCGTACGGCACCGACCGCCCTTCGGACCGCCGCTCCAGCGTTTCCTGCGGTGAGCCGTTCTTGACGTAAATTCGCCCGCGGTCGGTTCTCCATCCGGGTACGTAGGCTCGGCCCTGTTCGCCGTACTGCTTATCGGCGTATGCCACCGCATCGTAGAACAACTGGCGCGTCTCGTTGACCGGCGTGTCCGGCGTCTGATCACGGCGCTGCCAGAATTCGGTCAGGAACCGCCGCTTGGCCCGGAGACTCAGCTCCTTGGAGTATTTGGAGAGCTCGCCGGAGCCAGCAATGAGGATGAGCGGATCTTTCGCGGTCTTGAGCTGCTCATCGCTCATGGCGTCGAAGTAGCCCTCGTCGGTCACCAGCGCCGCCTCGCGCCTGGCGACATCCTTCTCCAGCGTCTCATCGAGCGCCGCCATCGAGAAGGCCGCGGAGCGCTCCACCGACTCCGACCCCATGTTGAGCGACGCGGTCATGTTGTAACCGCCGGGCGGAAGTCCGCTGAGATCGAGCTGTCCCTTGAGCACCCCGCCGCCAGCCGGAACCGTGACCTTGCTGGCTGCCGTGGTGATCATCGCCTTCCCCGCCGAGTCGGACACCTTGAGGCTCAAGGTGCCCGATTCCTGCGTCGGGGAGTACGCCTCGAGCAGATAAAACGCGGTGGATCTGAGCGGTGTGAGCTCCAGCCGTGCCGCCGCCGTCACCAGCATTCGTCCCCAGCGCAGCTCCGCCGGCTGTGGCACCGTATCGTCGGCCGTGACGGTGCGGATCTGCGGAGACAGCAGGAGATCGGAGGCCGCCGGCGCGGCCTTGAACCCTTCGATGGTGGCCGTGGACCCGAGCCGGCGGCCGGACACCGAGTCCTCGATTCCCACCTCGAGCTTGTACTCCCCAGGGGCCAACGAGAACCGCACCATCTCGACTGCAAATGCGTCAGGGCCGCGTACCGTCCCGGGAGCATGGTTCTGCCACGACTGCTGCAGCAGTGTGAGTCCGGTGGAATCGGTCACCTTGACCGCCACCCGGTAACTCAGTACGCCATTGGGCCCATCGGAGGTCGGGTCCAGGACCGCGTACGGCACCTGGACGAATGCGTTGACCTCGGTGCGGCCCTGCTCCGCGCGGTACGACCGGACTGTGCGGAGCACGAGAGAGGCATCTGGCTGGGTCACCCCCTGCCAACCAGGGGCCAGCGCCGTCAGGACCGCGAGGGCCGTCAGCCTGAATGCAAGCATGAGTCAGCTACACCAATACTGTAGGGCCGCTGCCGAGCGGCCCATGGAGAAGCCCGCCTACCACCCCAGCGTGAAGCTGAAGAAGTTGGTCGGGCCAAGGATGCCGAGATACTTGTACGCGTAATCGAGGCTGAGGGCGAACCCGGTGCCCTGGCCATACTGCAGGCCGCCGCCGAGTGCCAGGCCCTGCAGCTTTTCCTCGTCGCCGAGCGCCGTGGTGCTGCTGACGGGATCGACGTTGTTGGCGCCGGTGTAGCTGTAGCTGCCGCGAAGGGCGAAGCCGAAGTTGGACCCGCCGATGCGGGCCGAGTTCCACTCGCTGCCGACCGCGAAGCCCGGAGTGTTGTTGTTCGGCTGGCTGAAGTCGCCGATGACGGTCAGCCGGTTGTTGTCACCGGTGATCACATCGTAGGCCAACCCGACCCGGAACGTCGTGGGAAGCGGGAAGTCCTTCGTCAGCAGGTTGGCCTGCTGCGGCAGCGTCGGAACCTGGTCTTCGCCGGGGAGCGGATCCCGGTTCACGTTGCCGTCGAGGCCGGTGCCGCTGTAGTTCAGGTTCGAGCCCAGGTTGGCGAGCACGAACGAGAACTTGACTGGATGGTTGTTGAGCGACGCGTGGAAGTTGGTGCCGAAGTCCACCGCGAACGCGCTGCCGCTCACCGTGCCAAGCCGATCGTTCACGTATTTCGCGGTGAGGCCTGCCGAGAACCGGTCGGAGAAGTTCTGGGCGAAGGTGGCGCCGACGAAGGTCTGATTCACCGAGTAGGTGGCTCCGGTGCCATCGGGCTGCGCTTCGGTAAACACCGGCTGGTCCTTGAAACCGAAGGTGCCGAGCTGGAAGCCGATGGTCCGGCTTCCACCCGACAGCGGGAACGCGGCGCCGCCCCACGAGTAGCGGGTATTCGCGACGTAGTCGTAGGTGCCCACCATCAGGCCCGGCCGCTCGAGGAGCGCTACGCCCGCGGGATTGTAGTAGAGTGCGCTGACGTCGGTGGCGATGGCGGCGAACGATCCGCCGAGCGCCGTGCCGCGTGCGCCCGCGCCGAGCAGCAGGAACTCCGCCGACGTGGTTCCGTAGGCGGTGTTGTCTTCTTGTCCGACCGGCTGGCCGATGGCCTGCGCAGCCAATCCGGCCGGAAGCGAATTGAGGAGTCCGAAGGCGAGCAGCCACCCAGGTGCAGTGAGCTTCTTCATATGTGTCGATCTCCTGGAGGTTGGGGCGGCCGTACCGGCCGCCCCCGTCGATGCCTACTGGGCGAAGTTCACGACTGTGAAGCGGCCCACCCTGCGGGCGTCGCCGGCTTCGACGTGATAGAAGTACACACCGCTGGCAACCACCTGGTTGTTGCGATTACGGAGGTCCCAATCGATCTCACTGCCCTGTGAAGCGCTGGTCGGCGAGTACGCGCCGCCATGGTGTTCGAGGAGCCGCACCAGGACGCCGCTCGCCGAGTAGATCCGGATGATCGCGTCCTGTGGCAACCCGACGAATTTGAGGATTTTCTGGTCGGTGCTCGACTCGTACTGGCTCTTGACGTAGTACGGGTCGGGTACCGTGTGCACGCTGCTCAGGTCGCTCTTCGTCGCGGCCGCCACCGTACTGGAGACGCCGAACTCGAACGCCTGCGTGACGCCGATTGCGGTAAACGGCCGAATCGGTGCGGGTTTAAAGCTGTAGGCACCGGGACCCCCGGTGATTTCGCCAGCGTAGTCCCGGAGCGCCCACACGGTGCCCGCAGCCGGCAGCGCCGGCATCGACATCAGGAACACGTCGCCGGCCACGTAGAACAGGAAGCCGGGGTCGGCCGCCGGCGGGGCTGTGCCCGCCTCCGCGGTCAGGTTGCGGAAGAAGGCCACGGAGCCGAGCTCTGCCGTATTGCTGAGCGCCGCCGGCGCACCCGCGCACGGAATGCGCAGGCTCGACTCCACCGACACCGAACCTGTGGCGAACGGCTCCACGCAGCCGATGTCAGCCATGGTCAGCACCGTCGGGCGGGTGTCGACCGCGACGGCGGCGGAGGTGTTCAGGATGCCAAACCCGCCGCCCATATAGGGCTGGAAGGGCACCGTCACGTTATGGGTGACGTCGATGACCGAGTCGATTACGCCACCAGTGCCCCAGTACACGTTGAAATCGGCCGCCCGGTGCACCGTCGGGAACAGCCAGTCCATGTTGCGCCACTCGCCGTTGATGCTGATGTAGGCCAGCGCCTGCTGGATCGTCGTCACCCCGGTCAGGCCACCGGCGTTGTTGAAGTTGGTGAGCGCCGCGCCGCATTCCAACGCAGTCAGCGGACTGCCACTCGAGCCGGCCGCGCCGACGCAGTTGTTCAGGTTCGGGTTGTCGACCGTCTCGTTGGCCGTCGGCGACGGGCCGTCGAACCAGCGCGAGCCGTTATAGATGGATGTCGTCGGTGTCCCGAAGTCGCCGAACCGGGAGCCGACACCCCACCCGCCGTTGTACTGCCCGCCCGGGGTCTTGACGGTGGCCTGACCCTGGAGCGTGAACGGCGGGCTGCCCTCGAACCGGGCGGCGGTGGTCGGATCGACGGTCAGCGCCTCGAAGAACGCCGACGTGGAATCGATGCCGTCGCTGGTCGCCCCAACGGCGCCGCCGCCCGCGAACTGGATCGGCACATGCGGGATCGTGACCTTGAAGCTGTCCACGCCGTTGGCCAGCGTCACGAAATACTCGACCGGCACGGTGGCGCCGCTGACCGCGCCGAAGACGGAGCCGATACCGCCGAACACGCCCATGTGCAGGCTGTCGAGCCGCATGCTCAGCGCTCCCGCCTGGCTCGGCTGGATAACCGAGGCGGCGAACTCACCCACGAAGCCCACGCCGCCGCCGTTGGTCGGCTGCGGCGGACCGCTGAACTTGCCGGTCGCGGGGTCGAGGGTCGG
>JBDTTA010000188.1:0-5604 GCA_039930845.1 Gemmatimonadales bacterium | reverse complement strand
CCGCAACGCCACACGATCCCGCGCCACGTCGAAGCGGCAGTACTCACGGCGCTGGAGAAACTCCCCGCCGACCGGTTCGCCACTGCCGCCGAGTTCGCCGACGCGCTCCGCGACAAGTCGTACACTTCCACTGTTTCGATGCCCGCGGCCGAAGCTGCGGCGCCGGGCTCGGCGGGCCGCGCGCGCGCGCGCCGCAGGCCGGGCCTGCTCGTGACCGCGCTGGGCGTGGCGCTGGCAGCGACCGCCGCCGCCGCCCTCTGGGGATGGCTCCGCCCGGCGCCGATACCGCTCCTCAGCCAGTTCAGCCTGGCCCTCAGACCGGGCCAGGCACTGCAGCCGCCCAGCGGCGCGGGCGGGGCCCGGATCGCGCTCTCGCGCGACGGCCGCGCGATGGCCTACATCGGGCCCTCGGAGGGAGGCACCCGCCTCTGGCTCCGGCGCATCGACCAGCTCGACGCCACCCCGATCGCCGGGACCGACGGCGCCTCGAACCCGTTCTTCTCGCCCGACGGCAACCGGGTGGGGTTCATCAAGAACGGCAACGAGGTCCGCATCGCGTCGCTCGCCGGCGCGCCGACGGTGACGCTGACCGACAAGGCCAACAGCAGCTCCGGCGACTGGGCCGACGACGGCTTCGTCTACTTCGAGGTGGACTCCGGGGTGGCCAGGATGCGGGCCACCGGCGGCGAGATCGAGCCGGTCTATCACATCCAGCCAAAGGCCAGGGAGGTCGCGACCGAGTGGGTGCACGTGCTGCCCGGCGCGACCGGCATCCTCTTCCGGCTCCGCCACGTGGGCCAGGGCCCGGCCGACTTCGAGATCATGGCGAAGCCGCTGCCGAAGGGCCAGGCCAGGTCACTCGTCCGGGGCGTCTATGCGACGTACAGCCCGACCGGCCATCTCCTGGTGGTCACGTCGGACGGCAAGCTCATCGGCATCCCGTTCAACGCGAAGACGCTCCAGCTCACCGGCGCGCCGATCGCCCTGATCGAGGGCATCGGGGTGCGGAACGGCGGCTTCAACATCGACCTGTCGCTCGCCCCGAACGGCACGATAGCCTACACCACCGGCGGCACCCTCGGCTCCCGGCGCGCGGCGTGGGTGAGCCGCGAGGGCCTGGTGACCCCGGCGGACTCGGGCTGGGATCCGCAGGGCGTGATCGGATCGCAGAGCCTCTCGCCCAACGGCAAGGCGATCGCGGTGGCCCTGACGCGCGACGGACGCCGGGACATCTGGGTGAAGCAGCTTCCCTCGGGGCCGTTCTCGCGGATCACCTTCTCCGACACTTCGAGCGGGCGTCCCGCATGGTCGGCCGACGGGCGGGACGTCCTGTACATCTCGGACCGCTCGGGCGCCGGGGTCGGCCCGGTTTACGCCCGGCGGGCGGACGGGACCGGCTCTCCCCGGCTGATGTTCCATTCGGACCTCGACATCGGGCAGGTGGTGGCCTCGCGGGACGGGAAGTGGCTGCTGTTTCGGACCGCGCCGGCGGCGGGGGGCACTCCCGATCTCATGGGGCTCAAGACGGGCGACACGACGCTGGTGCCGCTCGTCGCCTCGCCCTCCGGCGAGTTCTTCCCCGCACTCTCTCCCGACGGCCGCTGGCTGGCCTACGCTTCCAATGAATCGGGGACGGCGGAGGTGTACGTCCGCCCGTTCCCCGAGACCTCGTCCGCCAAGTGGCAGGTATCCACCGCCGGCGGAGGCGAGCCCGCCTGGTCGAGCACCGGGCGGGAGCTGTTCTACATCAACGCCAAGGGCGACATGGTCTCGGCGGCCATCGAGCCGGGCGCCACCTTCTCGGTCGGGAAGCAGCGGGCGCTGTTCTCGACCACGCAGTTCGCCACACCCGGGCCGGTGCCGTCCTACTCCGTGAGCCCCGACGACAAGCGGTTCTTGGTGATGCGCGAGGGCGAGGCCGGACAGCCGGGCGAGCTGGTGGTGTCGGAGAACTGGACGCGGCAGCTCGTGGCTGTGGCAGGGAAGTAGGAAGCCCCCTCGGCGCGCTGCAGGTCGGTGGAGGAGATGCGGCTGGTGAATCTGTTGTGCAGGTTGATTGAGTATGCGGGAAGGCCTTAGTCCTTTCGCCGCAGATAGTATTACCTTCTCCCCGCCGGCCGATCCACCCGCTCCCTCACCAACCGCACCAACCCGTCGAAGTCCCGCGCGAGCGGGTATCGCTCGCCGTTCAGGAAAAACGTCGGCGTCCAGGACACTCCGCTTTCCTGCCCGCTGTCCATGTCCCGATACACCCGATCGTTATATACGTCTCCCAGCAGCTCACGCCTGAAGCGCTCGACGTCAAGATCCAGCTCCTGCGCATAGGACACCAGCGATTCCCGGTCGAGCTCGTCCTGGTGCCGGAACAAGACGTCGTGCATCTCCCAGAACTTTCCCTGCGCTCCCGCGGCCTCCGAAGCCTCCGCTGCCTTCTGCGCGTGGTCGTGGCTGATGACGATCGGGAAGTGCCGGAAGACGAAGCGGAGACGGCTCCCCAGCGAATCGATCAGGCCGCGGATGATGGGGAACGCGGCGGCGCAGTTGGGGCACTCGAAGTCGCCATACTCCACCAGCGTGACCGGCGCATTTGGCGGGCCGAGGATGTGGTCGATGGAGGTGACGGGCACGGTGAGATGGGTCATGCGGGCATGGCCTCGAACAGTCGTGGTGGTGACATTCCGGGCACCTTTCGCCTCGCCGGCATGGTCGCCGAAGCCTAGAATCTACAATACGTTACGCCGCCGGCTCTTGCGTCACTGCGCATCATTGCGCATATTTTCGTGCAACTATGCACAGGACCGCCGCATGACCAGCCCCGCGTTCAAGATCGCCGCCATCCTCGGCGGCCGCCCCGTCCTCAAGCGGACGGTCACATCCGAATCCGACCTCGTCGAGGCGGTCAGGCGCGGGCTGCCCACGGCGGCGGTCGAGTGGATGGTACGGGAGGACCTGCTGAGCAAGGAGGAGGTCTACGCACTCATCGCGCCGAAGCGCACGTACCAGCTGCGGAGACAGCAGCACAAGCCGCTCACCGCCGCCGAGTCGGAAAAGGCCGCGCGGATCGCCCGGATCTTCGCCCTCGCCATCGAAGCGTTCCAGGACCCCGCCAAGGCCGCCACCTGGCTCCGCCGGCCGAGCCGGGTACTGGGCCGGGAGCCCCTCTCGTTGCTCGAGAGCGAGAGCGGCGCGCGGCTCGTGGAGGAGGAGCTGCTCCGGATCACCTGGGGCTTCGATGCCTGATGCGCTGACCACCTGATGCGCGTCTGGCGGTTCGATCGCGACGGCCGGAACCCACTCGACGGACTCGGCGGACTGCACAGCGCCGGCCGGTGGCATCCGAGAGGGAGCCGCGTGGTGTACACCTCGGGCCACCTGTCGCTGGCGGTGCTCGAGAGGCTCGTTCACCTTGATCCCGACTTGCTCCCAGACAACCTGGTCGCATTCGAGATCGAGATTTCCGACGAGCCGTCGTCCATGGAGCGCGTTCCGCTTGCTGGCCTCCCTCCCGACTGGAAGTCGCAGCCTCCCGCATCGAGCACGCAGGAAATCGGACGGGCCTGGCTCACGGACCCCGCGCGGCCTGGGGTGCTCGTCGTGCCATCGGCCATCGTGACGAGCGAATCGAACTACCTGCTCAACCCGGCCCACCGCGGTTCGAGGCGATGGTCGGTCGTCTCCAGCGAGCCGTTCCGCTTCGACGCCCGGCTCTGACGGCGACCGTCAGCGCCGCCGCACGTTGTGCGCGTCGAGAATCTTCACCACCTCATCCACCGGCAGCGCCTCGACTGTCCCCCCTTTCGACTTCACGGTGCGCGCCCTGAACAGCGAGTTGTAGATCGCCTCCTCCGTGGCGTCGGCGACACCCTGGAAGAGCCCGTTCAGGCGACAGGCCATTCCGTAGACGCAACTACTGTCCCACTCCCGTCGCCGACAGCACGATGAGCGCGCCACCCACCGCCAGCGCATCCTCGGCGAGCGCGACCACATAGTCCGGCACGCCGAGTGCGCCAACCAGGCCGGTGCGTGCGCGATAGCCGCCGAGCGTTCCCGCCACCGCTCCAATGGCGCCGAGCATGGCACCGAGCAGGAGCGATCCGCCGAGGCCGCCCGCGAGCGCCGCCCCGGAGAGCGCGCCCGTCACGATCCGTCCGGCGAACGGCCCCGGCTTCGTCCGGCTCGGCGTCTTCGGCAGCTTGTCGGCCACCAGCTCGCCGATCATGAGCGCGGTGAGCACGTACGCGGTGCCGCGATAGCCGAGGAAGGCCAGCGGAGTGGCGTCGAGATGGAGCCAGCCGAGCCGGGCGGCCCAGGCGGCGGCGGCCGGCGCCGTCATCGAGCGGAGGCCGGCGATGAAGCCGATGGCGAGTGCGAGAGCGGCAGTCATATTGACCTTGAGGATGAGACGGGTGTCGCCTCTCGGGCGACTCGATTAGGATCGAATATATGGGTACCTGGCTCGCTCCAGACACTCCCGCGTCCATCGTCGTCATGGCCCTCGTGCCGGCGCTGTGGATTTCCTGGCTGATCTACTGGGCCCTCTCCGCCCGGAACGTCAAGAGAAACGAGTGGCGCGAGTCATTCGCGACACAACTCATCCACAAGACCCCGCTCATGCTCGCGGCGCTATTCCTGGCGGCACCGAAGATTTTGCCGCGCGCGCTCGACCGGCGGTTCATGCCTGCCGGCGGCCCGCTTGCGCTGCTCGGTCCGCTGCTCGTGGCCGGGGGACTCGGCCTCGCGGTCTGGGCCCGCCGCCACCTCGGGCGCAACTGGAGCGCGAGCGTCGTCGTGAAGGAAGGGCACGCGCTCATCCGCACCGGACCCTACCGGCACGTGCGACACCCGATCTACACCGGCATCATCCTCGCGTTCGCGGGCACGGCGCTGTTCATCGGGGAATGGCGGGCGCTCGTGGCCCTCCCTCTGGTGGTGCTCTCCTTTGTGATCAAGAGCAGAATGGAGGAAGGCCGGATGCGGAAGACGTTCGCCGAGTACGAGCAGTATCGCAGGGAGACGGCGGCGCTGGTGCCGTTCGTGTACTGAGACGCGGCACGAGCGATCAGGCGCGGCTCTTCTTCTCTCTGTACAGATCGGCGTCCGCGCGAGCGAGCAGGACGTCGAGCGTGTCTCCCGGCTCCACCAGCGCCACGCCGATTCCCGCCGCCAGGTCGTACCGGCGCCCTACGGCGCGAGCCTTGCCGTTGGCGGCGATGAACGCCTCGGACAGGCGCGCGGCCATCAGGCGGACCTGGTCGATTTTCTCGGCGCCGGGAGCGTAGACCACGAACTCGTCGCCCCCGAACCGCGCGATCACGTCGACTTCCCGTAACGCCGAGCGCAGCAGGCCGGCCACCTCACGCAGCGCGGCGTCTCCCTCCGCATGGCCGAAGGTATCGTTGATCGCCTTGAAGCCGTTGAGGTCGAGCGAGAGGACGGCGTCGACGCGGCGGCCGCGCCGCGCGACCAGCATCTCGTGCTCGGCGAGCTGCCGGAACCCGCGACGATTCAGCAGTCCCGTGAGCTCGTCGCGGGCGGTGAGCGCGGTGAGCGCGGCCTCCACGCGCTTGGTGCTCGTGATGTCGTTGCAGGCGACGGCGACGCCTT
>JBDTTA010000187.1:0-5626 GCA_039930845.1 Gemmatimonadales bacterium | reverse complement strand
TTACCCACCTGGCGCTGATCAGCGCGGCCTACGACCTCGACCGGCGGCTCTCCGGTGCGGGCTTTCGGGTCTAGGTGAAAAAGGGGGCTAGATTGAATTGAGATGACAGTTTCGTCGAACACCACTCGGCCCGCCGGCGGGCATTCCGCCTCCTCGCACAGTGACCTGCTGCTCGCGGGGGACGTCGGGGGAACCAAGACCGCGTTGGCCCTTTTCTCCGCCGCGCGAGGCCCGCGGGCGCCGCTCCGCGAGGCCGTGTTTCCCACCGCCAGGTATACATCGCCTGGACCAATGCTCCGCGAGTTCCTGGCGGGGGCCGACGTCCGGGTCGAGCGAGCCTCCATCGCCGTGGCCGGGCCGGTCCAGGCCGGCCGCGCGCTGGTCACCAGCCGCTCCTGGCATTTTGGCGAAGCCGAGCTCGCCGAGGAGATCGGGGTCCCGTCCGTCCACCTCCTCAACGATCTTGAAGCGATTGCCCTGGCGACCGTCGTACTCCAGCCGGGCGATCTGCATGCCCTCAATGCGGGCAAGCCGGTCTCCGGCGGCGCGGTCGCGGTCATCGGGCCCGGCACCGGCCTGGGGGAGTCATTTCTCGCCTGGAATGGCGCGCGGTACCTCGCATTTCCATCCGAGGGCGGTCATGCCGATTTTGCCCCGGCGACCGACCTGCAGGCGAGGCTCCTCGCTCATCTGACGTCCCGGTTCGGCCACGTCAGCATCGAGCGCGTCTGCTCGGGACCAGGCCTCCTCACCATCTATGAGTTTCTCCGGGAATCCGGCCACGCAGCCGAGTCGGCCGGGATGGCCCGCACGCTTGCGACCGTCGAGGACAAGCCCCGCACCATCAGTGAAGCGGCGCTGCGGCCATCCGGTCCCGACGCGCTCGCCCTCGCCGCCCTCGAGCTCTTCGTTTCAATCCTGGGCGCCGAGGCCGGGAATCTGGCGTTGAAGGTTCTGGCCACCGGTGGAGTCTATCTGGCGGGCGGCATTCCCATGCGCATTCTCCCCGCGCTCGAGGAGGGACGGTTCATGCGGGCCTTCCTCGCCAAGGGGCGCATGCGCGAGTTCCTGATGCCGCTGCCCGTCCATGTGATCACGAGCCGTGCGGCGCTGCTCGGCGCGGCGTTGCGCGGCCTGGAGCTCGCCACGGCTTCGTCCGAGTGACTGGAGAAAGGGACGCGATGCAGCTCGGCATGATTGGGTTGGGACGGATGGGCGGCAACATGGTCCGCCGGCTGCTGCATGCACGACACGAGTGCGTGGTGTATGACGTCGCCGGCCCCGCCGTCGCGGCGCTCGCCGGCGAGGGGGCAACCGGCACCCACTCGCTTGCCGCCTTCGTCGGCGCGCTCCGGCCTCCGCGTGCGATATGGCTCATGGTTCCCGCGGCACTGGTAGATCGGGAGCTCGCAGCGCTGGTTCCGCTCCTCGCCCCGGGGGACATCGTCATCGATGGGGGCAATTCCTACTACCACGACGACATCCGGCGGGCCGCGGAGCTCAAGGCCAGCGGCCTGCACTATGTAGACGTGGGCACGAGTGGCGGTGTCTGGGGGTTCGAGCGCGGCTACTGCCTGATGATCGGCGGTGAGGAGGGCGTCGTCGCGCATCTCGACCCTGTGTTCACGGCGCTCGCTCCGGGGATCGATGCCGCTCCCCGGACACCGGGACGAGAGTCCACCACCGGAACCGCCGAGCGAGGCTACCTCCACTGCGGGCCGGCTGGGGCCGGACATTTCGTGAAGATGGTGCACAACGGGATCGAGTACGGGCTCATGGCCGCATACGCCGAGGGACTCAACGTCCTGCATCACGCCAACGCGGGGCTTCATGCGCGGGAGGCCGACGCGGAAACCACCCCGCTACGCCAGCCGGAGCACTACCAGTACCAACTGAACCTGACCGAGATCGCCGAAGTGTGGCGGCGCGGCAGCGTCATCGGCTCCTGGCTGCTGGATCTCACTGCCCGCGCGCTGCTCGAGAGCCCCGATCTGTCGACCTTTGCCGGGCGGGTATCGGACTCGGGCGAGGGGCGCTGGACCCTCGCGGCCGCCATCGACGAATCGGTGCCGACACCGGTGCTGAGTGCCGCCCTGTTACAGCGCTTCAGCTCACGCGGCGAAGCCGACTTCGCCAACAGGCTCCTTTCCGCGCTCCGCTATCAGTTCGGCGGGCACAAGGAGAAAGGCGCCAGCTAGGAATCTCAGGATGTCCCAACCTCTCTCCGACGCGCTCGTCGTCTTCGGCATCACCGGCGACCTCGCCTTCAAGCAAATCTTTCCGGCCCTGCAGGCCATGATCCGGCACGGGAACTTGAGCGCGCCCATCCTGGGCGTTGCGCGCTCCGGTTGGAACCTGGACCGGCTCCGGGCGCGGGCGCGGGAGAGCCTCGAGCAGCACGGCGCCGTGGACGAGGCGGCATTCACCAAATTGTGCGGGCTCCTGCGCTATGTCGGGGGCGACTACGAGGACGCCGCCACCTACGAGGAGTTGCATCGCGCGCTGAACGGCGCGACAAGCCCGCTTCACTATCTGGCCATTCCGCCCAGTCTGTTCACCGCGGTCACCACCGGCCTGGCCAGAACGGGGGCCACGAAAAACGCCCGGGTCGTTCTGGAAAAGCCGTTCGGGCGCGATCTCGCCTCGGCCCGGGCGCTCAACGCCACGTTGCACGAGTGCTTCCCCGAGGCGGCCATCTTTCGCATCGACCACTTCCTCGGCAAGGAGCCGGTGCAGAACCTCCTGTACTATCGTTTCGCCAATTCCTTTCTGGAGCCGATCTGGAACCGCACGTACATCGAGCGGGTCCAGATCACCATGGCCGAGCAATTCGGCGTGGAAGGCCGGGGACGATTCTACGAGGAGGCCGGCGCCATCCGCGACGTACTGCAGAACCACCTGCTCCAGGTCGCCTGTCTGCTGGCGATGGAGGCGCCGGCCGGACGGGGGACCGAGGCGATGCGCGATGCGAAAAGCCAGGCGTTCCGGACGATGCGCACGCTCGAGCCGTCGGATGTGGTGCGTGGGCAGTTCCGGGGGTACCGGCAGGAGCAGGGCGTGGCCCCCGATTCGAAGGTGGAGACCTTCGTCGCAGTGCGGCTGCTGATTGATTCGTGGCGCTGGGCGGGGGTCCCCTTCTGCATCCGCGCCGGCAAGTGCCTGCCGGTGACGGTGACGGAGGTACTCATCGAGCTCAAGCGCCCTCCACTGGAGCTCTTCGAGGATCGCGGCGTGGCCGCGGCCAATCACTTTCGCTTCCGCCTGAGTCCCCAGGTCGTGCTCTCCCTGGGCGCGCGAGCCAAGCTCCCCGGCGAGGCCATGCGTGGCAGAGACGTCGAGCTCATCGCCTGCCAGGATACCGCGAATCAGACGTCGCCCTACGAGCGACTGCTCGCCGACGCCATGCGCGGCGACCAGACCCTCTTCACGCGCGAGGATGCGGTGGACGAGGCGTGGCGCGTGGTGGATCCGGCATTGGAAAAGCCGTCTGGCCTCATCGAGTACGATCGCGGCTCCTGGGGGCCGGCGGAGGCCGATTGCCTTCTCGACGGCAATGGAGCCTGGCACAACCCCGAACAACAGTGGGACTGCGGATGACGGCGCGCCACGAGGTCGTCTTCCTCTTCGACGTGGATAACACGCTGCTCGACAACGATGCCGCGCAGGCCGACTATCACGCGCAACTGCTTCGGCAATCGGGCCCCGCCGCCGCCGAGCGTTACTGGACACTGTTCCTCGAGCGCCGCGACGAGCTGGGCTATTCCGACTACCTCGGGGCGTTGCAACGCTACCGCCTCGAGCGGCTGCACGACCCGCACATCATTCTGGTGTCGGCCTACCTGCTCGACTATCCCTTTGCGAAGCGGTTGTATCCCGGAGCCCTCGACGTCCTCGCACATTTCGGACGCGAGGCACTGACCGTGATCCTCTCGGACGGCGACGTGGTCTTCCAGCCTCGAAAAGTGCAGCGGTCGGGAATCGGGCAGGCCGTGGATGAGCGCGTGCTGATCTGCATCCACAAGGAGCGGGAGCTGGACGAGGTGGAGTCCCGCTACCCGGCGGAGCACTATGTACTCGTGGACGACAAGCTCCGGATCCTCGCGGCGGTCAAGGAGTTCTGGGGACCGCGCGTGACCACCGTTTCCGTTCACCAGGGACACTACGCCCACGACCCGGCGATCCTGGCCGCCTTTCCGCCCGCCGATATGAGTGTCGAGCGGATCGGCGACCTTCTGCGATTCGATACATCGATGCTGCTCGGCGCCGCCAGTGCGGCCAGCGGCAAGAGGAGCGACCATGATCCCCACCCGACAACTCCATGAGCTGGGCCAGAGTCTCTGGCTCGACAACATCACGCGGGAGATGATCCAGGAAGGCACACTCCGGCGCTATGCCACCGAGCTCTCGGTCACCGGACTCACCTCCAACCCGACGATTTACGATCACGCCCTGCAGAGCGGCGGCTGGTATGACGAATCGATTCACACCGGCGCGGCCGCGGGCCTCGAGGGTGAGGCACTCTTTTTCGATCTCGCACTCGACGACCTGACTCGCGCCGCCGATCTCTTCCGGCCGGTTCACGAGGCAACCGGGGGGACCGATGGGTGGGTCTCTCTCGAGGTGTCGCCACTGCTCGCCCACGACACCAGGCGCACGATCGAGGAGACGCGGTCGCTGCACCAGCGCGCCGCGCGGCCCAATCTGTTCATCAAGATTCCGGGGACGCCCGAGGGGCTTCCGGCCATCGAGGAGTCGATCTTCGCCGGCGTGCCGGTGAACATCACACTCCTCTTTTCCCGGGAACAGTATCTGGCGACAGTGGGGGCCTACCGGCGCGGGATCGAGCGTCGGATAGCGGCGGGCCTCGATCCCGCGGTGGAGTCGGTGGCGTCGCTGTTCATCAGCCGGTGGGACAAGGCCGTGCTCGACAAAGTGCCCGCGACGCTCCGCGGCCGCCTGGGCATCGCGATCGCGGGCCAGACCTATCGGGCGTACCGCGAGCTGCTCGACTCGGCCAGTTGGCAAAAGCTCGCCGCCGCGGGAGCCCGGCCCCAGCGGCTGCTCTGGGCCAGCACCGGCACAAAGGACCCGCAGGCGTCCGACGTGTTTTATATCGAAGCGCTGGCCGCCCCGGATACCATCAACACCATGCCCGAGGCCACTCTCCTTGCCTTTGCCGACCACGGCAAGCTGCGAGGCGCGCTCGCGGCGGACGGCGGGGACGCGGAGTCGGTGATAGCGGAGTTCGTTCAGGCCGGCATAGATGTCGACGCCCTCGCCACCGATCTGCAGCAGCATGGGGCCGAAGCCTTCGTCAAATCGTGGAAGGAGCTGCTCGGCGGCATCACGTCCAAGGCCGAGGCGCTCACCTCCGGCGCCGGGACCGGCGGGCGGCGGTGACCTGGAAGGCGCTCGAGGCGCACTACCGGAGCGTCTGCGACCTCCATCTTCGCGACCTCTTCGCCGGCGATCCGACGCGGGCGGAAACACTGAGCGCGGAGGAGGTCGGACTCTTCCTCGACTACTCCAAGCATCGGATCACCGGCGAGACGGTTCGGCTACTGCTGGCCCTCGCGCGTGAGCGCGGACTTCGCGAGCGCATCGATGCGATGTTCGCGGGCGAGCC
>JBDTTA010000186.1:0-5696 GCA_039930845.1 Gemmatimonadales bacterium | reverse complement strand
CTGGGAAGCGAGTTCGGTGACCAACCCCGTTGAGAAGAAATTACGAAGGCTCAGGGGGAACGGAGCAGCGACGAGTAGGCCGGGCTCCGGGGCCCGCTGTGCGGCTGGGTCATACATCGGCGGGGACCCCAACCTCCCTCAAAATGGACAGAAATTCCCGCGGTTCTGGAAGCTGTCTCAGAGTACGCCAAGGCGACACGGCCGCCAGTTCGGCCATAGTGTGGCGCCCGGTGGCCACGGCGATGGTCCTGGCGCCGATCGCGGCACCACAACGGACGTCGTGCGGGGTGTCGCCGACGACATAGACTCTGTCCGCATGGACGGCGCAGCCCGCCGACATTGCGCCCCCCAAGGCCGTTCGGGCGATCGCGTCACGATCTCCGTCGCGATCTGAGAAGCCGCCACCTTGAAAGAAATGGAGCAGGCCATAGTGAGCCAGCTTGGCGCGGGCGCCGCGCTCGGTGTTGCCGGTGAGCAACCAGGAACGGGCCGTCGGGTCACTGGCCAGCGCCTCGAGGATCTCGCGAACATTCGGGAGAACGGCGCCGCTCCGGCGGTGAAGTGCCTCGGGAAGCCTGGCTTCGTAGCCCCTCATGAGGCGCGACACTAGCTCTGGGTCGGGATCGGGGACGCCTGCCAACTCGGCGAGCAAGCGTCTGGCGATGCCGTGGTCGGGAACTCCCGCGGTATCGAACAGGTCCAGATCGAGGCGAATGCCGGTGACCTCACCGAACGCGTCCTCCCACGCGAAGATCCCCGCCCGTCCCGTCGTGAGCAGCGTGCCGTCGATGTCCCAGAAGACAATCATGAGCCGGTGCCGATGCCGGGCGGTACCGCCGTCACATCTTCGGCCAGACTCTCTGAATCGAGTCGGTGGGCCCTCAACACCTCGTCGTTCTGGCCGCACTCCGGAATGTCCCGCACCCCCAGCCGGCGGACGCGCAGCCCTCCTGGCAGTCCAAGCTCCGCGAGCCGCGCCGAGAGCATTTCTCCCTGTCCCCCCGCCACGTAATGATCATCCACCGTAATGACATTCCGAATCTCTCCCACCTCGGCCGCTAGCCACGCCGAGTCCACCAAATTGAGCCAGGGCAGATTTACCACCCGCAGTCCATATCCCTGTCGGGCGCGCAGCAGTTCCGCCGCCTTGAACGCCTGGCTGAGCATGACGGGGCCGTAGGCAAAGAGGACGGCGTCGTCGCCTTCGGTGATCGACACCCCGCGGCCACGCTCCAGAGAATAGTCCGCGGGTAGCGCGAACGGGACGTGCCAGGGAACAGAGACGAGGCGCAGGTAGCAGCTCGTCTCCGCTCGCGCCAGGCAGTACTCCACGGCCTGCACGACCTCGTCCTCGCAACAGGGCTGTACCATCTCGAGGCCGGGCATCGCCCCGAGCGAGGCTATGTCTCTCACCGATTGATGAGAGTGTCCCGGGCCGCCGGGCAGCAATCCCGCCAACGAGCCGACGTACACGATTCGTCGCCGCTCGGTGGCATTGTTGTAGATCTGCTCGTTGGGCCTGGTCGAGAGAAAACAAGCGAAGGAGTGCACGACCGGCAGAAACCCGCTGAGGGCGAGACCTCCCGCCTGCGACACCATGTCCTGTTCCGCAATTCCGCATTCGATGAAGCGGTCGGGAAACCGCTCCGAGAACGGAATCAGGCCGGTGTCGAGCACGAGATCTGCGTCGAGCGCAACGATTTTCGGATTTCGCTCCGCCTGCACTACCAGCGCCCGTGAATACGCGGGAACGAACCGCTGGGCCCCCTGGATGCTCGCCCGGTCCGGGCGCGACGAGCGGGCGGGCCGGAGCGGCGGCAGCTCCATTTCCATCAGGCAGGCGTTGGCCGTCGCGATCAATTCCTCCGCGGCTCGTGCGTAGATCTGGTCATCGGGTGCGCCGCTGTGAAAGCGGTAGTACTTCTCGCCGGGCGCCAGCGCTTCCATGAAAGAGACTCCGCGACCCTTCACGGTGTCGGCGACGAGCACCTTGGGCCGGTCCGTCACGCCGCGAAACTCCTTGAGAATTCGGGCGAGCGCGGACAGGTCATGGCCATCACACCGTGCCGCCAGCCAGCCGAATGCCTCGAACTTCCGCATTACGTCGCCGAGATCGCTCACCGACTTGACCAACGTATCGGACTGGATCTTGTTCGAGTCCACGATCACGGTGATCTCACCCATCCGCTCGTTTACGGCGCCCGCGAGCGATTCCCAAATCTGCCCCTCCTGCAGCTCGCCGTCGCCGGTCATCACGAAAATCCGCCGGTCCACACCCTCGAGGCGCGCCGCACGGACCATCCCTTTGGCCTTCGAGATTCCCATTCCCAGGGGGCCGGAGTTCGCGACCATTCCTGGCGTGCCGACGTCAGGATGCCCCGGAAGGCCGCCGAGCCGTCTCAGGGTGTCGAGCTTCTCGAAGGGGAGCAGGCCAAGCCCGATGAGCACGGCATAGAGCCCTGGCACGTCGTGTCCCTTGGAGGAGAAGAAGAGGTCCTGCATCCCGGCCTTCTTCTTCCCGATTCCGCGCATCTCTTCGAGATGGAGCCAGGAGACGATGTCGAGGCTGCTGAAACTGCTTCCGATGTGGCCGGAGCCGGCCCGGGCGATCATATACAGGGTATTGATGCGGGCGATCGCCGCGAACGCCTCCGCGCGCCGTGTGGGGTCTCCGCGATACGCTCGAACGCGTGCTATCTCCGCCAGAGGCACATAGACGATCTCCGGCCCGCTCATGCATCTCCCGCAGCAGTGCCGGGCCACGGCTCGACTGAAATCGAGGGCAGCGTCGCAGCTCCGGTCGCGAGCAGGTGTTCGGCGTACCACCAATCCTTGGGTTCGTTCACGTCGAATCCTTCATGTGCTTCAGTGAAGAATGGTACGATCGCATCGCCGGCGATCGTACCGGTTTCGCGCACCGTTCGCGTCCACGCGATTTCCAGGCTTGCGTTCTGCACGTAGACCGCGGGGAGCGATTGGTATGGCCGGCTGTGCGATGGTGGTCCGTCTCCGCCCTGGCGAAGCAGCGGCCGCATGCGATCGCCCTCCACCGTCCACATCTTTCCCGGGTGCTGCCGGCACCTCTCGATTGCGCGGAGCGAGTCGGCATCGCGGTTCGAGAGGAATCGCGCCCACGCCCGCCGGATCGTGTCGGCCTGGCGGAATGGGCTCGTCGGCCGCAGTAGACTGAAGCTCTCGAAGTCGCGGCCGGCACTGGTGAGCTTGCCGAGGGTGTAAGTCACCCACTCGATATCTGCAGAGAGGTCCGCCGCCAGCGCCTCCGGGCGCATGAAAGGTATCTCCGCCCCGTAGTGGCGGGCGATGTCGGCGATTTCGGAGGAGTCGGTGGATACCACCACGGAGGCGAAAATCCCGCTGGCACGTGCCGCGGCAATGGAATAGGCAATGAGGGGGTGGCCGGCCAACGGTCGGACATTCTTACCCGGCACGCGCTTGGATCCGACGCGTGCGGGAATGAGGGCGATGGAGGTTGGAGTGCCCACGCCGTCAGACCGCTCGCGGGTTATAGTTGACGTAGATCGTCTTCCAATCGGAGTAGACGTCAAGCACTTCAGTGCCCGCCTCGCGCCAACCGGTCCCCGAGTCGCCAAGGCCACCGAACGGCAGATGCGGCTCGCTCCCGTAGGTGGCGCCGTTCACGACCGCCACGCCGGAGCGCACCCGATTGAGAAACGTCATTCCTCGGTGGACGCTGTTGGTGTGGATGGACGCCGTGAGGCCGTAAGGTGAGTCGTTAGCCAGCGCAAGCGCTTCGTCGAACCCGGCCACTCGGTAGAGCACGGAGATTGGGCCGAAGAGCTCGGTGCGGGAGACGGGGGAATCGGACGCCACGTGTTCCAGGAGCGTGGGGGCCATGAAATAGCCTCCGTCGTATCCGGGACCTGACAGCCGTTTCCCCCCGGTCAGCACGGTGACGCCACTCGCACGTCCGGCTTCGACCGCGGCACACATTCTCTCGAGCTGCGCCTCGTTGATCACCGGGCCGAAGTCGTCATCGTCGCCGGTGCCGACTCGAATCCGGGCCACTCGCGCGAGCAGGCGCTCCCTGAAGAGTTCGTAAATCGCGTCGAAGACGATCAGACGGCTCCCGGCGGCGCAGCGCTGCCCAGCGTTGCTGAACGCCGACAGCACGGCGGCTTCAACGGCCGCGTCGAGATCGGCGTCGTCGCACACGATGAGGGGGTTCTTGCCCCCCAGTTCCAGGCACACCTTGGCCAGGCGCGCGCCAGCAGCCTGCGCGATGTATCGTCCGACCGCCGTCGAGCCGGTGAAGCTTATTACGTCCACATCCCGCGATTCCACCAGCGGGACTCCTGCCTCTTCGCCGAATCCGTGTACCACATTGAGTAGCCCAGGCGGCAACCCGGACTCAGCGGCGATTCGGGCGAATGCCCATGCGCTCAACGGCGTGTCCTCGGCGGCCTTGAGGACGGCCGCGTTCCCGCAGAGCAGCGCGGGAAAGACCTTCCATGCCACATTCGCGATCGGCGTGTTCGCTGCGATGATGAGGCCGGCAACCCCCAGCGGCTGTCGCACGGTCAGCGCGGATTTGTTCGGAATCGCGCTCGTCGTCGTGCGACCGTAGAATCGCCGTCCTTCGCCGGCGATGAACATTCCCATCTCGATCGCGGCACCAGTCTCGCCGCGTGCGTCCTTCATCGACTTTCCGGTTTCCTCGGCGACGAGCCGAGCCACGTCGTCCCGCTTGTCGCGCAAGCTGAGCGCGATCTCCCTCAAGAGGTCGCCACGGCTTACTACGGTCGCGTCGGCCCACGCCGGCTGCGCCTTCCGGGCCGCCCGGATCGCAGCCGCGACATCATTCGCCTTCGAGCGGGCGACTTCGGTGAGCGCCTTTCCCGTCGCGGGAGCGTGCTTCACGAACCGCTCCCCGGAGAGGGCGGCGACTTCCTGGCCATCGATGAAATTGGGGATGAGCTGGGGAATCCGAAGGTTTCCCATCGAGGAGCCGCTTCCGTGACTAGGGTTCACCAGGCGGTAAACCCACCGTCCACCCGGAGTTCGATACCGGTTACATAGGACGAAGCGTCCGATGCCAGGAATATAAGCGGGCCCCCGAGATCCTGGGGGGCAGCCATGCGGCCCAGCGGCACCCGCGCCGTGAACTTCCGCCTGAATTCCGGATCCTGCCCGCCCTCCACGCCCCCCGGCGACAGCGCGTTGACGCGCACTCCACTTGGCCCCCAATGTGTGGCGAGATAGCGAGTCAGACTGACTAGCGCTGCCTTAGATGCGCCGTACGCGGGGGGCTTGAGGAACGGTGGATCGCTCTGAAGATGGTCGTAGAAACGGGCGTCGGGCGAGACCGAGGCGTAGAGCGAGCCGATGTTGATGATCGAGCCCCGCCCCGCCCTCACCATGTCCGGCCCGAATACCTGCGCGGCCTGGAATGCGCCGGTCACATTCACTTCCAGAACACTTCTGAATTGCCCGACGGGGACTTCCTCGATGCGATATGTCTTCGCCGGACCCGGCGGCTGATCGACGCCCGCATTATTGACCAGAATCGTTGGCTTCACGCCGTCGGCGTCGAGTTGCCGCTTGGCGGACTCGAGCGAGGCGCGGTCGCGGACGTCCGCCGTGAGGGTCGTCAGCGATTTGCCAGCGTCGTGCGTCAAACGCTCATATTCCGCCGACGGCGTGGCGACGGCCAGGTC
>JBDTTA010000185.1:0-5703 GCA_039930845.1 Gemmatimonadales bacterium | reverse complement strand
AGCTTCATCGACCGCGGCACCAGCGCCCGCAACTGCTCGATGTCCTCGGGCCGGCGGACGAACGACAGCGCGATGTAGTCGACGCCTGCGTCGACCGCCTGTCTGACGTCCTCGTGGTCCTTGGGGGTGAGCGCCGGGGCGCTGACCTCGATGCCCGGGAGGTTCATCCCCTTGTGCGCCCTGAGCTCGCCGCCGTACACCACTCTGGCGCGCACGCGCCGATTGGAGATCTCCTCCACGACAAGTGAGAGGAGTCCGTCGTCGAGGAGAATCCGCGCGCCCTCGCGCACGTCGTTCGCCAGCGCCTCGTACGTGGTGGGTATCTCGCCGGGCACCGCCTCTTCCTCCGGCGCAAAGGCGACGAGCTGCCCGGGGAGCAGGTGAATCGGGGCCTCGAGCGATCCGATACGGATCCGCGGGCCCTGCAGGTCGAGCAGGATCCCCAGGGAGTCGGAGCGCGACGCGGCGAGCTCACGGAGGCACGCAATCCAGCGCGCCCTGATGTCCGGCGTGCCGTGCGACGCGTTGATGCGGACGACGTTGACGCCGGCGTCGAGCAGCGCGGTCATCTGCGCGGGCTGATCCCACGCCGGGCCGAGGGTCGCGACGATTTTGGTGCGGCGGACGGAATTGCGAGGCATGGGGAGGAGTTTAATGCAGGGCGGGCGGTGCCGCATCACGATTGCATCACGACCTCGCCCGCGACAACGGTGAGCGCCGCCCAACCGGCGCGGAACGCAAAGCCGTCGTCCTCATCGATGTCGGGATCTACGTCCCACGCCACAAGATCGGCGTCGAGCCCGGGCGAGAGCGTGCCACGCCGGTGCGCCACTCCTCCCGCGACGGCGGCGCTCGCGGTGTAGCCGCGGAGGACCTCCTCGAATCGCAGTTTCTCACCGGGTCTCCACCCGCCTGCGGGACCGCCGTCATCGGCGCGGCGTTCCAGCGCGGCGAAGACCCCGGTGCGCGGGTCGATCGAGGCCACCGGCACGTCGCTCCCGAACACCAGCATCGCCCCCTCGCGCAGGAGGGACCGGAAGGCGTAGGCGCCCGCGCCGCGCGCCCCCCAGTGCTGCTCCACCAGAGGGATGTCGGCGAGGAGATGCGCGGGCTGCATCGAGAGCACGATGCCCGCCGCGGAAGCCCGTCCGAGGTCACGCGGGTGGACGCACTGGAAGTGCTCGATGCGATGAGGAATTGCCGCCGCGGGGAGCGGCTCGATCAGATCGAGCGCTCGCCGGACCGCCGCATCGCCGATCGCGTGCACCGTGCACGCGACCCCCGCGCCTGCAGCCATTCGCATCGCGGCGCGCGCCTCGGACTCGTCCGTAATGGGCATCCCCCTGTCGCCGCTCCCCTCGTACGGCTCCAGCATCCACGCGGTGCGGCTGCCGAGACTGCCGTCGAGAAAGAGTTTGATGCCGCCTGTCATCAAATGGGCGGAGCCATCGCCGCTCCGGGTCCGCCGCCGGAGGAGCGCCGGCAGCGCCGCGACCGGCGGGTGGAAAAGCACCCGGAGCTTGAGCGCCTGGCGCGCCTCCATCCGCTCGAACGCCGACCAGGCGAACAGCCCCTCGACGTTGTGGATGCCGGTGACGCCCAACCGGTGGGCTTCACACTGAGCATCGAGAATCGCCTCGTCGAGCGTGTCTTGCGGGGGCTCGGGGAGGTGCGGCAAGATCAACTCGACTGCTCGCTCGAGGAGAAGCCCCGTCGGCTCTCCTGCGGCGTCCCGAACGACCCTTCCTCCGTAGGGATCTGGCGTGTGCCTGGTGACGGCTGCCGCGGCCAGCGCGGCGCTATTGACCCACGCGGCGTGCACGTCGAGCGAATCGAGGTACACCGGGCCGGGTTGCACCCGATCGAGTGCTTCCCTGTCGGGCGCGGCGGCCCATCCATTCGCGTCCCAGCCCTGCCCGATCACCCAGCCCTGGACCGGCGCGGCGGACCCCACCCTCGCCACGACTTCGTCCCTGGTACGTGTTCCAGCGAGCTCTACGCGCCGCCGGTTGAGCGCCCAGTGGGCAAAGTGGGTATGACCATCCACGAAGCCGGGGGTGACGAGCGTGCCCGGCAGGTCGTACTCCGGGGTTCCTCGCGGGATTGTGCGGGCGAGATCAGCCGCTTTTCCCACCCCCATCACGACACCGTCCGCCCACCAGACGGCATCCGCCTGGCCTCCGGGGAGCAGGCCCGCCACCCGTCGTGCGCGAAGGAAACCGGCTGACGTCGGGGTCATGGGAGCCATGCGATCAGGCACTCGGAGGTCGGTTTCCACATGTGGAAAACCCGGAGAAGTGTATATCTGGATTCTGGGAAATCGCAGGCGGAAATAGTGTTCAATATATCATGTTCTACTTTAAGTCAGACGTTTAAGATGTTTAGAATGAGGTATTAACACAGTGACATCTCCAGTAGATTCCTGGAACTCGACACTGTCGCTACCCATCAAGTATTTATTCAGATGAACTAATTATGAACATCATCGACATGGCATTTCGGGCGTTTCGGCTAATCGTGTTCGGGATGCTGCCGGGATCAGCGGGTCAGGTGTATTTCTCCGCCGCCACCCCGATAGAGAGGGCCCACGAAGCGCAACGGGGAGCCTTGAAGCGCCGTGGCAAGGTCGTCCTTCCCCTCGACCTTGAGCGCCCCGACCATGGGCGAGGCCCAGAGCGGCGCAAGGGTCAGGCTCCCCCGCCCTTTGGAAGGGGCGTTGGCTCGCGCCGCCCAGGCGATGGCCACGGAGCCGCTGGCGGCGGCGCTGTCGCTCGCGTGCCGGCCATCCCAGGTGACGAGGGTCTTGCCGACTTTCACCTGAAACCGGTTGTCCTCGCTCGGCTCGCCGTTCTCGTCGACCTCAGGCACCCGGCCCAGCGTCGCCTTGACCTCGTGCAGCGTCTGCCCGGCCAGGCGGCCCGAACGAACCAGGCGGGAACTGTTCGTGAGCATGAGCAGGGCAATGTCCCGCTTTTCCCCAGATCGCGTCTCGGCGGCGCTCACGGTCCACAGGGCGAGGAGCTGGGATTTTCGTCCATGCTTGTCGGCCAGGACATATTGGTCCGTCTGGATGGTGTCCGCAGCGTAGAAACAGAGGTGGGACGGGCTCCATGTGCCCAGCTCGGGCTGCGCTTCGAGCTCGCTCTTGAGGGCGGGATGGAGATCGGCAGCCTGGCCTGCCGTGACGACCCGAAGGCCTGCGGGAAGGTTCTTGGCGGCGAGCTGTGGGTCGACCAGAAAAAGGACGCAGAAGCCGTTGCGGAGGCCGCCGATGCGCCACACGACCTCATGCGCTTCGTCCTGTTGTGCAGACAGTGGGGCAGCCAACAGCGCGAGGGCGGCGGCCAGGCCGACGCCCACCTTCGTGTGATACGGAATGGTCACCTCCGGATGTGGAAACCGGGAACGACGGTCAGCCGCCTCTGGCCGCGCGGACCGCGCCGGCGAGCTCGGCGTAGTGCCTGGGATCGAGCGCGTTGAAACTCAGGTTGCGATAGGTCACTGCACCCGTCGGACCGATGACGTACACGGTGCGATGCATGTACTCCTCGCCATTGCTGCCGAACGTTCGGGCCACCGCCTGATCGGGATCGCTGAGCAGCCGGAACGGAAGGGCGAGGCTCGTCGCGAAGCGCACATGACTCTCCAGTGAGTCTCTGCTGACGCCGAGGACAACGACGCCGGGGCCGAAGAGGGAGTCATATTGTTCGGCGAAGGTTCGCAGCTCGGCGGTGCAGCCCGAGGTGAAGTCCTTCGGGTAGAAGGCGAGCACGACCGTCTTGCCACGGTCGCGCCAGAGCTCGTAGGGCGCGCCGGCGGGACCGATCCCGTCCTTGTTGGCCCAGGGGAGCGTGAAGTTGGGGGCCCGGCGCCCGACGCTCGGCCCGGAAACGAGCAGCGCGGTGGCGGAGCCGCCTTGAGCGGCGAGTGGCGCCACGGAGGCGAGGGCAAGCGCGGCGACCGTGATGGAGCGGAGCAAGACTGACATGGGGGTGTGGTCCTGAAAGAGGTTGACTATTCGGCGGTCACCCGGCGAAGTACGGCGGCCAGGTCCTGGGTGCCGCCGATACCGGTGTAGGCCACCTTCCCTGCCCGGTCCACGATGACGACGTACGAGGTGGCGGGCGCGGCGTAGGCGCGCGTGCTCGTGCCCTGGTCATCGTATAGCGTCCGGAACGGCGGCTTGTTGGATTCGACCCAGCGCCGAACACGGGCCGGGCTCTGATTGACCGTCACGTTGATGCCGAAGAACTCCACCCGGTCGCCGAATTCCTCGTGCGCGGCGCGCACTCGCGGGAGCAACTGCTCGCAGAGCTCGCACCAGGTGGCCCAGAACTCGAGCAGCACCGGCTTCTTCCCGATGTACTGGCCCACGTCCACCGGTTTTCCGTCGAGATCGTGCACCACCACGGCCGGCGCTCGGGAGCCGACCACCAGGCCGTCCTCCTGTGCACGCACCAGGGCGGGGGCGAGGAACATCGCGGCGGCCAGTATCAGTCGTCCCTTCACATCACACTCCCCATCTTGACGAGATAGTACTCGGCCATGGCAAGCATCAGGACGCCGCCGGTCCGCTTGACCCAGAGCGTCCACCGGCCGGCACGCGGCAGCGTCGCGATCACACCGCTGAAGAGTCCGACCACGACCAGCAGCGCCGTCAACCCGAGTGAGAACACGAGCAGATACAGAAAACCGAGCGCCGGGCTGCCGGTACCCGCAACGTAGGTGAGCACCGCGGCAAACGCCGGAGCGCCGCACGGCGCCGCCACCAGCCCCGAGGCGGCGCCCATGAGAAAGACGCCTCCCGGCGAATCGCCGGCAATCCGGCCGGCCCAGGCCAGTGCCTTCTCGGGGGCGCTCACGCTAAAGACGTCCAGCATGGCCAGCCCGAACACGAGCAGCAGATTGGCGGTAACGAAGTAGGCCCACGGGTTGGAGCTGATCGTCCCGAAAATCGTCCCCGTGAGGCCCGCGAGGAGGCCGAGGACCGAGTACACGAGCGCGAGGCCGCTCACGTACAGCAGGGTCATCGTCAGGGTGCGGCGGCGGGACCGCCCGGCCGCTCCCGCCCCACCGAGAATGCCGCTGGTGATGGGGATCATGGGGTACACGCACGGCGTGAGGCTCGTCGCCAGGCCGGCGCCGAAGAGCAGCACGACGGCGGTCAGCGGATTGTCGCGGAGCGTCGAGTCGAGGGCGGGAGCGAGAAGTGAAGGAAGCACGTGATCAGTACCGCGTCGCCACGTAGTTCTCGAGAATGGCGAGGAACTCGGGGACGATGTTCTGACCCTTGAGCGTCACCATCAGCCGCCCGTCGACGTACACCGGCGCCTTCGGCTCCTCGAACGTGCCGGGGAGGGAAATGCCGATGTTGGCGTGCTTCGATTCGCCCGGCCCGTTCACCACGCACCCCATCACGGCCACCTTCATCTCCTCCACGCCCTGCCGCTCACCGCGCCACACCGGCATCTGCTCGCGCAGGTAGTCCTGGATCTCCTGCGCCATCTGCTGGAAGAAGGTGCTGGTGGTGCGGCCGCAGCCGGGGCAGCTGGTCACCTGGGGGGTAAAGCTCCGGAGGCCAAGCGACTGGAGCACCTGCTGTCCCACACGCACCTCCTCGGTGCGGTCGCCGCCAGGGGAGGGCGTCAGGGAGACGCGGATGGTGTCGCCGATCCCCTCCTGCAGGAGGATGCTGAGGCCCGC
>JBDTTA010000184.1:0-5714 GCA_039930845.1 Gemmatimonadales bacterium | reverse complement strand
CGCCGCGGCTGGCGGTCGGGCCCACGATCCGGCCATAATCCGGGAATGAGCCACCACACCAGCCCACGATGAGCGGTGCACCCCTGCGCATCCGGGCGCTCCGCGTCGCCTTTCGCACCGTCGGCACGGTGGCGCCCGGTGTGGCGGCGCGGTGGGCGGAGACCCTCTTCTGCACGCCGCCGCACCACGAGGTTGCCCCTGCCGACGAGGAGTTCGTGGCCACCGGCTCGCGCTTCGAGGTGCAATGCGCGGGGCAGCGGCTCGCGGCGTGGACGTGGGGCAAAGGGCCGACGATACTGCTCGCGCACGGCTGGGGAAGCCGGGCCGGTCGCTTCCGCGAGCTGGCCACCACGCTCGTGGACGAGGGCTTCCGGGTCGTGGCGCACGACGCGCCGGCGCACGGCCGCTCTACGGGCAGGTTCGCGACGCTTCCGGAATTCGCTCGAGCGATCCGTGCGGTGGCCGACCACGTCGGCGACATTCATGGCGTGCTCGGCCACTCCCTCGGAGGCGCGGCCGCGTGCATCGCCGTTCGCGACGGGCTTCTGGCGCCCCGGCTGGTGATCGCCGCGTCTCCCGCGGACGTGCAACGCTACTCCCGGGACTTCGGCGATTATCTGCGGATTCCCCTTCCCACCCGGCAGGCGATGCAGCGGAACCTCGAGGCGCGGCTCGGGGCGCGGCTGGAAGACCTGCACATTCCGACATTCGCCCCGGGCATTCTCGTCCCCACGCTCGTGATCCACGATCGCGAGGATGGCGAGGTGCCTTTCTCACACGCGGAGGCACTCGCCCGCGCCTTTCCTCACGCGCGGCTGATCCCCACGCAGGGGCTCGGGCATCGGGCGGTGCTGCGTGATCCCCAGGTGGTGCGGGAAGTGATCGCGTTCCTGAGGGATGGAGCGTGATCGTCATGGACCGGGAGAACCTGATGGCGCCCGGCTTTTCCCATGTGCTCTCGACGACGAACGATCTCGCCGAGCTCGACGAGTTCCGGAGAGAGGTGGGGGCGCCGCGTCAGGCGCTTCACTCGGGGCGGCGGTGGCCCCATCTCGACCTCAAGCTCGAGCCGCGGGACCGCGCACTCGCGCATCCCGGCGTGCGCGTCTTCGAGCGCACTGCCGAGATGCTGCGTTACCTCAAATCAACCGGCCTCAATACGGAGAGGGGGCGGGCAGAGCGGCGGTAGAGTCGTCGGGCGCCGGCCCGGGGTTGAGCGAGTCGGTGACCATCGGGTCGTATCCCTCATCGATCGGCGCCTCGATCCCGATCGTGTCGCTCGGCAGGCTCGGCGCGTGCTCCGGCATCGGCGCCATCTCACTCGGCGGCGCGTAGTTCGCGGAGAGGGTGTCGCTGGGCAGGGTGGGAGCCTGGGCAACAGCGGTGGACGGGAGAGCAAAGAGCGCGGCAGCCATGATGACGGCGGCCGGGGGAAGTGCGCGTGAAGCGACTGACATCGAGTCCTCCTATAGGATCTTCTTTCCGAACGCCGACTGCACCAGCTCTACAGCGAAGGCGGCGGAGGCGTTGCCCGTATCGAGGATCGGGTTCACCTCGACCATCTCGAGCGAGGTCATCCGTCCCGAATCGTGGAGCAGCTCCATGATGAGGTGGGCCTCGCGGTAATCGAGGCCGCCCTTGACCGGCGTGCCGACCCCGGGCGCCACCGTGGGATCCACCGCATCGAGATCAAAGCTCACGTGCAGGTAGTCCGTCCCGTCGGTCAGACGCCCGAGGGCCTTCTTCATTATACGGTGGATTCCGTGCCTGTCGATGTCGGCCATCGTGTGCACCTGGACACCGGCTTTCTTGAGCAGCTGCTTCTCGCCCTCATCGAGACTCCTGATCCCGACGAGCACCACGTTGGCCGGGTCGATTTTCGGACCACTGCCGCCGATCCCGGTCAGCTCGGACGGACCGTAGCCGAGGAGCGCCGCGACGGGCATCCCGTGGATGTTGCCGGAGGGGGAGGTGTCGGGGGTGTTGATGTCGCCGTGCGCGTCCACCCAGAGCAGCCCGATCTTCTTCTTTGCCGCGCGGGCGACGGCGCCGATCCCGGAGACGGTTCCCGCCGCGATGGAGTGATCGCCGCCGAGGATGAGGGGGAAGTCCCCGCGGCTCATGATCTTCTCGACCTTCCTGCTCACCACGCCGGAGGCGCGGGCGATCTCGGCGAGGTAGCGGGCAGTCGCATCGCCGACCTTGAGCTGCTCCATGTTCTTGATGTCGACGTCGCCTTCGTCGACGACGGTGTACCCGAGCTCCTGCAGGCGGTCGGCGAGGCCGGCAATGCGGATGGCGGATGGACCCATGTCCACACCGCGACGCCCCGATCCGAGGTCCATCGGCACGCCAAGCACGCGAACGATCATGGGGTCGGTCTCCGGGGAGGGAATTGAATCGCTTCAAGATAGCCGCGGGACGACCTAGATTCCTCCCGTCCTCGAACCCTCCGACGAGAGCCAATGCATCCCCTGCTGCTGCTGCTCTCCGCCGCCACGATCGTCCAGGCCCCGGCCGCCAGCTCCCAATCGAGCGACGCCGCCCGGTGGGAGCGCGAGGCGCGCGCGGTCACCATCGTGCGGGACGACTGGGGCATCGCCCACGTTCACGGGAAGACCGACGCCGACGCCGTCTTCGGGATGATCTACGCCCAGGCGGAGGACGACTTCAACCGGATCGAGACCAACTATCTCAATGCGATGGGGCGGCTGGCCGAGGCGGAGGGGGAGAGCGCGATCTGGCAGGACTTGAGAATGAAGCTCTTCATCGATCCCGGGCAGATGAGGGCGAAGTACGCCGTGAGCCCGTCATGGCTCAGAAAGCTGATGGACGCGTGGGCCGACGGCCTCAACTACTACCTGCATACGCATCCAAAGGTGAAACCGCGGGTCATCACCCGCTTCGAGCCGTGGATGGCGCTCACCTTCAGCGAAGGCAGCATCGGCGGCGACATCGAGAGCGTGGACCTCGACCAGCTCCGGGCGTTTTATGGCGACAGCGCCGGCCGGCCGGCGCCGCTCGAGGCGGACAGCGCCACGAAGGAGCCGACCGGCTCGAACGGCTTCGCGATCGCGCCGAAGAACACCGTCAACGGCCGGGCGCTCCTTCTCATCAATCCCCACACGTCGTTCTTCTTCCGCTCCGAACTCCAGATGACGAGCGACGAGGGCCTTGACGCCTACGGCGCGGTGACGTGGGGACAATTCTTCGTCTATCAGGGATTCAACGACCGCGTCGGCTGGATGCACACCTCCACCGGGGCGGACGTGATCGACGAGTACGCGGAGAAGGTCACCCGGAGAGGTGTACGCACGTCGCACATCGTTGTTCCGTACCGCACCGCGGCCGGCATGAAGACCAGGACGTTCACCACGTACCGCACGCGGCACGGGCCCATCGTGCGCTCGGCGGACGGCAAATGGATCAGCGTCAGTCTCATGGAGAGGCCGGTCGAGGCGCTGAGCCAGTCGTTCCTGCGCACCAGGGCGCGGACGCTCGCCGAGTACGAGAAGGTGATGGAGCTGCGGGCCAACTCGTCGAACAACACCGTCTACGCCGACGCCGACGGCCACATCGCCTATTTCCATCCGCAGTGGATCCCGAAGAGAAACGATCGCCTCGACTGGACCCGGCCGGTAGACGGGAGCGACACCGCTACCGGGTGGCGTGGATTTCACGGCCTCGAAGACACTCCGCACGTGATCGACCCCCCGAGCGGCTGGATCCAGAACACCAACGACTGGCCATACTCGGCGGCCGGCCCGGACAGCCCGAAGCAAAAGGATTTTCCGAAGTACATGGACCAGGCCGGCGAGAGCCCGCGCGGACTGCACGCGATCCGCGTGCTGGAGAATCGGAAGGACTTCACCCCGGATCGGCTCCGCGACGCGGCCTTCGACAGCTATCTCACCGCGTTCGCGCAGCTCCTCCCGCCGCTGCTGGCCGCGTACGACTCGACGCCGGGCAGCGACTCGCTCAAGGCGAGGCTCGCGGAGCCGATCGCGGCGCTCCGCGCGTGGGACTACCGGTGGTCGGCGGCCAGCGTCCCGACGTCGCTCGCGGCGTACTGGGGCGACACGCTGATGACACTCACGCGCCAGGCGGCGAGCGCGTACGACATGGCGCCATACGACTACATGACCACACGCACGACGGCCGAGGTCAAGCTGGCGGCGCTGGACGCCGCCGTCGGCCGGCTGACGCGCGACTTCGGCACATGGAAGACGCCGTGGGGTGAGATCAACCGGTTCCAGCGTCTCACCGGCGACATCGTGCAGCCGTTCAGCGACTCGGGGCCGAGCATCCCGGTACCGTTCACCTCGGCGCGGTGGGGCTCGCTCGCGTCGTTCGGCGCGCGCACGTACCCCGGCACCAAGCGGATGTACGGGACCTACGGGAACAGCTTCGTCGCGATCGTCGAGTTCGGAAAGGACAGCGTGCGGGCCAAGGCGGTCACGGCAGGCGGGCTGAGCTCGGATCCGCGGTCGAAGCACTTCAACGATCAGGCGCAGCGGTACGCGGATGGGAAGCTGCGCGACGTGTACTACTATCCGGCGCAGCTCAAAGGTCACACTGAGCGCAAGTATCGGCCCGGGGAGTAGGTCGACCTTACCGCTTCAGCATGTCCGACCGCATGACCGGCACGCCCTTCGCAATCATGCTCTCGGCAACCGCCTCGACACAGTCCAGCAGGGCGCCCTCGTTCGTACCATCGGCGGTGGCGCTGCCACCCCAGCCCAGACTGAGCATTTCATCTCCCTTGGCCCCCTGCATGGTCACACCCTTGGGATATCTCACGATGGAGCCGGACAAGGTGCATTTTGTCTTGTGATCCGCCACTTCGACCTTGGCGATCTCCAGCCTGACGGTGTAGCCCTTTGCGGATGCGTCCTTCACCGTGGTGAAACCCGCCGTCTTGTCGATGATCTTCTTCACCACCGCCTGCATCTTCCCCTCGGCCTTGCTTGCAGAGCTCCCCGCCTTGGAGCCGTTGTACAGCTTGTTGCTGGGACCGTGCTCTGTATCCACGAAAATCGACATGTGCGCCTCCTGGGCGACTGGCAGCGGCAGGTCGTTTGCGAGAGCCGAGCCGGTTCAGCGTGAGCGCTCGAGAGAGGACTGCGAAACGACTCCGCAGAAAGTGCAGACGGATTCGCCAGGCTGCAAGCCTGCCATGTGGACCCGCGCGGTGCCTACAGGATGCGCTGCCAGTATCCGACGTCGATCCACTGGTCGAACTTCACTCCCACCGCTTCGAAGTGGGCGACTTTCCGTAGGCCGAACTTCTCATGAAGCGCCACGCTCGCCTCGTTCGGCAGGGCGATTCCGCCGATCACGACCCGGATGCCGCGGGCCTGCAGCATCGGAAAAAGCTGGCCATAGAGCTTCGACCCGATCCCGCGCCCCTCATGCTCCGGATCGAGGTAGACCGTGATCTCCGCAGAAAAGCGATAGCCGACACGGGGCCTCCACTGTGTGGCGTAGGCGTATCCGACGACGTGGCCGCCCTCCTCGGCGACCAGCCAAGGCAGCGATTCGGACCGCACGTCCTCCATGCGCCGGGCGATCTCCGCGGCCGCGACCGGTTCCTCCTCGAAGGTGACCAGCGTTTTGGTGATGTAATGATTGTAGATGGCGGCCACGGCCGCGGCGTCGGACGGTGCCGCCGCACGAATCGTCGTGGCCTGGGGTGACGCGTCGCCCGTGGGCTG
>JBDTTA010000183.1:0-5767 GCA_039930845.1 Gemmatimonadales bacterium | reverse complement strand
CCGCACGGCTTTCCCGTCACACATGAAAACGTGCTCGGCATTCTCTCGCTGGTGTTCTGGGCGCTGAACTTCGTGGTCACCTTCAAGTATCTCTCGATGGTCATGCGGGCCGACAACCGCGGCGAAGGGGGCATTCTCGCGCTCCTGGCGCTGGCGCGGCCGAGCGGAGGCCTCACCGTCCTGGGGTCGCTGATGATGACGGTCGGGCTCTTCGGCTCCGCGCTGCTCTACGGCGACGGCATCATCACGCCGGCGATCTCGGTGCTCGGGGCGGTGGAGGGCATCAGCGTCGCGACGCCCGCGTTGCAGCATCTGGTGGTCCCCGTTGCTTTCGTGGTCATTCTCGGCCTCTTCGCCTTGCAGCGGCGCGGGACGGCGGGGGTCGCCGCGCTGTTCGGGCCGGTCACGTGCGCGTGGTTCGTGGCGATCGCGATCCTGGGCGTGCACGGCATCGCGCTGGAGCCGAACGTGCTCCGCGCGCTCAATCCATGGCACGCGGTTGATTTCTTCCTGCGGGAGGGAGCGGCGGGTGTGGTGGTGCTGGGGGCGGTCATCCTCGTCGTGACCGGGGGCGAGGCGCTCTACGCCGACATGGGGCATTTCGGCCGAAAGCCGATCCGGCTGGCGTGGTTCGGGTTGGTGTTGCCGGCGCTCGTCCTCAACTATTTCGGTCAGGGAGCATACCTTCTGCACGATCCCGCGGCGGCCAGCAATCCCTTTTATGCCCTGGTGCCGGAGTGGGGACTCTATCCGATGGTCGTGCTGGCCACCGCCGCGGCGGTCGTGGCGTCGCAGGCGCTGATTTCGGGAGCGTTCTCGTTGACGCGTCAGGCGGTCCAGCTGGGATACTGTCCGAGGATGAACATCATCCATACGTCGAGCACCGAGATCGGACAGATCTATATTCCCCAGCTGAACAACATCCTGATGGTGGCCTGCCTCGGGCTCGTCGTCTCGTTCCGCAGCTCCGCCCGGCTCGCCGCCACCTACGGTGTCGCGCTCTCGATGACGATGACCATCACGACCATCCTCTTTGCCGTGGTTGCCCGGCGGCGGTGGAAGTGGGGCAAGTGGAAGGTGGGAGCGCTCACCGTGTTCTTCCTGGTCGTCGACCTTGCCTTCGTCGGGGCCAATCTGCTCAAGGTGCCCGATGGAGGATGGTTCCCGCTGCTCGTGGCGGTCGTGGTGTACGCCATGATGACCACCTGGCAGAACGGACGGGCCCGACTCAACGCCATCGCCCGCGAGAACACGGTGCCGATGGATACCTTTCTCAAGGATATCGGCCGGCGCAAGCCGCACCGGGTCCGGGGAACGGCGGTGTTTCTCACGTCGGAAACATCGGGGGCGCCGCCGGTGCTGCTGCATCATCTGAAGCACAACCAGGTGCTGCACGAGAAGGTCATGCTGCTTTCGATCATGACGGAAGAGATTCCACAGGTGGACGCGGACGACCGTGTCCGATGCCGCGAGCTGGGCGAGGGGTTCTATCAGGTGACCGCGAACTACGGCTTCATGGAGACGCCGGACGTCCCCGCGGTGCTCCGGTCGCTCGCGGAGGGGATCGAGCCGGGCCGTCCGGTGGCGACTCGGCCGGGGAACACGACGTTCTACCTCGGCCGCGAAACGCTCATCGCGAGCACCGCCGGCGATGGTCCTCCCGTCGTCGTGCCGGGGATGGGCCGCATGGCGCGCTGGCGAAAGCGGCTGTTCATCATCATGACCCGGAACGCCCAGTCGGCCACCGCGTTCTTCGGTCTGCCGCCGAATCGGGTCGTCGAGCTCGGCGCGCAGATCCGGTTCTGATCCGATGAGCCAGGAGCCCCCGTCCCCAGAGGACGACCCCGGTCAGCCGCATCCTCCGCATGGCGGGGCAATGCTGGGCATCTGCGTGGCCGCACTGGGCGTCGTGTTCGGCGACATCGGCACGAGCCCGCTCTACGCCTTCAAGGAATGTTTCGCCCCCGAGTACGGGCTGGCCCCCACCGTCGACAACATCCTCGGTCTCCTGTCGCTCGTCTTCTGGTCGCTCAACTTCATCGTCACGTTCAAGTATCTCACCTTCATCATGCGGGCCGACAACCGGGGCGAGGGCGGCATCATGGCCCTCCTCGCGCTGCTGCACCCGCGAAGCGCCGACCCCAAGACGCGACGGATCATCATCACACTCGGGCTCTTCGGCTCGGCGCTGCTCTATGGCGATGGCGTCATCACCCCGGCCATTTCGGTCCTGGGTGCGGTGGAAGGGCTGCGCGTGGCGACGCCGCAACTGCCCGATTGGGGTGTCCCGGCCATCTCCGCGCTGATTCTCATCGCGTTGTTCCTCTTTCAGCGGCGCGGGTCGGCGCGGGTCGGCGCGGTATTCGGCCGGGTGATGATCGTCTGGTTCGTGTCGATCTCGCTGCTGGGCATCGGCGGCATCATGCGGCACCCCGGCGTGCTCAGGGCGATCAATCCCTGGTGGGCGGCGGAGTTCTTCCTGCACGACGGGCTGCGTGGATTTCTGGTGCTCGGCGCCGTCGTGCTGGTGGTCACCGGCGCCGAGGCGCTGTACGCCGACATGGGGCACTTCGGCGCCCGGCCGATCCGGCTCACCTGGTTTGCCGTGGTGCTGCCGGCGCTTACGCTCAACTATTTCGGCCAGGGCGCGCTGCTGATCGCCAACCCGGCGGCCACCGGCAATCCCTTCTATGCCCTGGTTCCCGCGTGGGGGCTCTACCCCATGGTGGCGGTGTCCACGGCCGCGGCCATCGTCGCGTCGCAGGCCCTGATCTCTGGCGCGTTCTCGCTCACCCGTCAGGCCATGCAGCTTGGCTACAGTCCGCGCATGACCATCCAGCACACCTCCGACACCGCCATCGGACAGATCTATCTGCCCCAGGTCAACCGGATTCTGGGCGTGGCGTGCGTGTTTCTGGTGCTCACCTTCCAGTCGACGACCAATCTCGCCTCGGCGTACGGCATCGCCGTCACTGGCACGATGACGATCACCTCGATTCTCTTCTGCCGGGTGGCCCGCGACATCTGGCACTGGCCGAGGTGGAGGGTGGCGGCGATCGGCGCGCTCTTCCTCGGTGTCGATCTCTCTTTCCTTGGTGCGAACCTCGTGAAGATCACCAGCGGGGGGTGGTTTCCGCTGCTCGTCGCCGTGGTGGTCTATCTGCTGATGACGACCTGGAAGCGCGGGCGCGGGGCGCTCACGCAGATTCTGCGCGACAACTCCCTCCCCATCGATCTGTTCCTCCAGGACGTCGCGCGGAGCAAGCCGGCCAGGGTGCCGGGCATCGCGGTGTTCATGACGTCCGATCCGGCGGGCGCACCGGTGGTGCTGCTCCATCATCTGAAGCACAACAAGGTGCTGCACGAGACGGTCATCCTGATGTCGATCGAGGGCGAGGAAATTCCCCGGGTGCAGGCCGAGGATCGGGTGGAGCTCAAGCCCCTCGGGCACGGCTTCTTCCAGGTCATCGGGCACTACGGCTTCACCGAGTCTCCGGACGTGCCGGCGCTGCTTGTGGCGCTCGAGGCGAGGGGACTCCGCGCGCGGGCCCGGGAGACGAGCTTCTATCTGGGCCGGGAGACGCTGATTCCGAACGGCAACGCGCCCATGTCACGGTGGCGCAAGTCGTTGTTCATCGTCATGGCGCGAAACGCCCAGACCGCCACCGCTTTCTTCAACCTGCCACCCAACCGGGTGCTGGAGCTCGGGGCCCAGATCCAGCTCTGACTGTCGCGACCCCGCCGAAAATTGTCGCAACCCCGCCACTCTTACCCCGCTGCCCCTTTTGCGGTAGAATGCCGCGGAGTGCCTCGGCAAATCGTTGCACCAGGCCGCGATACGGCACTCATAACTCATTTTATCCCATCGAGCTGGGAACGCTGGCATCACTCTCGCCTTTCCATTGGGCGAAGCCGCGTAGCGCCTTGTGGTGAGGCGTCCATACGCCCGATAAGAGCACACCCGGAGTGATCCGGGGCCGCAAAACTTGAGGTCTCGAGCAGCGCTGTAGGGGCTGCGAGAGATAGCTCGGTGCCGAAGGAGGATGGATGAGGCCCCCGCAGGACGTGGAACGCGGCTTGGTCGCGCCCGAGATACTCGGTCTGGAGACGCGCGTCGAGGTTCGACTCGCGGCCGCCCAGCTGCTCGAGGAGATGCCGGAGGGTACCGGCAGACTCGTGATCGACCTGACCCATACCCGCCAGATCGACTCGGCGGGGTTGGGGGTGCTCATGCTGATCCAGCGCATGGCCGCCGACCGGCGCCAGATGGTGACACTCCGCAATCCGAGCGAGGAAGTGCGCTTCCTGCTCACACTTACCAAGCTGTACGATCTCTTCCTCGTCGAAGCCGACCATGAATGACGCGGCGCCCGCGCCGTGCCCCCGACGGGATGGACGGCTCCCCCGCAATCCATTAGTGTACGCGCTTGACCTCTCATTATCCTCTGGCGGTGCCGCGTGGCACCGGTCGTTGGGGTACCTGGCATGACGCAGGCGAAGCGCCGACGGTGCGTTCTGTTCGTCGAGGACGAGCCGGCGTTGCGACTCAGCTATCAACGGGCGTTCGAATCACGGTACGATATGGTGTTCGCGTCGACGGGCGCGGAAGCGATGGAGATGCTCGATCGGCACAAGCCCGACGTGGCGGTGCTCGACATGCGGCTGCCGGATACGGACGGCGTCGAGCTGCTGCGGAAAATTCGCGCGGGGCAGCCCACCCTGCCGGTGATCATCACCACCGCCTACATGAGTATCGAGCCTCAGCTCAAGGTCCTCGATCTTCCCCACTCCGGCTACATCGTCAAACCATTCCGCCTCGATGAGCTCGGTGCGCGGATCGATGACGCCTTATGAGGGCGACGGCGCAGCGGTAACGGCGCTGGAGGCCAGGGGGCTCAGGCGTGCGTTCGGGCGGGTGGCGGTGGTGCGCGATCTCGATCTCACTCTCGTGCCAGGCGAAGCGCTTGCAGTGGCCGGACCTAACGGCGCCGGAAAGACGACGCTGCTCCGGCTGCTCGCGGGGCTGCTGCGACCGACCGCCGGAGAGATCACGATCCTCGGCCGGCCGCTGCACGGCAGTCCCCACGCGCGTCGGGCAATCGGCTTTCTGTCGCATCACTCTCTGCTCTACGACGATCTCACCCTCGCCGAAAACCTCGCCTTTACCGCGAGGCTCTACGGCCTGACGGATCCAGCAGGCGCGGCGCGCGCGGCGCTCGAGTCGGCCGGCCTCACGGCTCGCGCGGGAGACTCGCCCGCCAGGCTGAGCCGCGGGCTGCTGCAGCGCGCGGCGCTCGCGCGCGCGCTGATTCACCGTCCACAGGTGCTCCTGCTCGACGAGCCGTTCACTGCGCTGGACGAGCCGTCGGCGGCCGGCCTCAGGGACACGCTCCGGTCGGTGCTGGCTTCGGGGGGGGCGATGGTGGTGGTGACGCACCATCTCGCGGAGGTCTGGGAGCTGGCCACGCGGGTCGCGGTGATGGTGGGCGGACGGTGGGCGTGCGATGAGCCGGTCGAGGGAGCGGTGGCGGCATTCAGCGCGCGCTACCAGGCGATGGCCGGTGCCTGAGTCGCTCCGTCTCGCGCTCGCGATCGCGGGCAAGGACATCCGCGCCGAGCTGCGAAGCCGGACGGCACTGCTTTCGGCGGTGGTGTTCGCAGCGCTGGTGCTGGTCGTGTTCAACTTCGCGCGCGATCCCACCGCGCTCGCGGCGATCGATCTGGCGCCGAGCGTGCTCTGGGTGACGTTCGCGCTGGCGGCGATGGT
>JBDTTA010000182.1:0-5797 GCA_039930845.1 Gemmatimonadales bacterium | reverse complement strand
CATCCTCGACTGGGGCTTCAACGCGTGGGGCGACAAGTATCCGCCCTATGACCTCGACGACGTCGTCCCCAGGCGCATCGCCGAGGAGATCGATATCCCCTGCTTCAAGCCTGGCATCGTGCTCGAGGGCGGGTCGATCGACGTGAACGGGCGCGGCACCCTGCTTACCACCGAGGCCTGTCTCCTCAACCCGAACCGCAATCCCAGGCTCGATCGCGAGCAGATCGAGCAATATCTTCGCGCCTGGCTCGGCGTCTCCAGCATCCTCTGGCTCGGCGACGGCATCGCCGGCGACGACACCGACGGCCATGTCGACGACCTCACCCGGTTTGTCGGAGTGAACACGGTCGTCACCGTCGTCGAGAACGACCCCGACGACGAAAACTACGAGCCGCTCCAGATGAACCTGGAGCGGCTCGGGAACATGACTGATCAGGACGGCAGGCCCCTGGAAATCGTCACCCTGCCGATGCCACGCGCACTTTACCACGACGGCCAGCGACTCCCGGCCAGCTACGCCAACTTCTACGTGGCCAACGGCGTGGTGATGCTACCGACCTATGACCCCGAGACCGACGAGGAAGCGACGGCCACGCTGCAGAGCCTTTTTCCCGGCCGCGACGTGATCGGCGTGGACTGCACCGACCTCGTCTGGGGGCTCGGGGCCTTTCACTGTGTTTCGCAGCAGTGGCCTGCCTGAGCTACGATTTCTTCCAGGTTCCGACGAGCGCCGCTCTGCGTCCTCCGCAGCTATCCATCCCAAGACCCGCCACGTGGAGCTCCGCGTCGGTCCGGCTCACCGCGTAGCGCGCATCGGCGGTCTGACAGGGGCTCCCCGAGGTGTCGGCCGGGAAGATGAGCGTGTCGCCCTTGAATTGGGCGCGCCCCTTCATGTCCACCGAGTCCGGCCACCGTGGCGAAGGCAGCATCAGCTCGACGTTGCCGTTCGAGGCCAGTTTCATCTGCACCTCGCCCTCGCCATAGAGGTCCCGGGTCCAGTTTCCAGCGTACTTCGATCCACCCCCGCAGCCGGCGAGCGGAAGCAGGAGGGCCAACACCGCGACAAACCGAAGATGGGAGACAGCCTTGGGGCGATGGATCATGTCGGAGTCCTCCGTTGATGAGACGACGACTGGAGCGGGTTCTTCCCCATACACATAATGAAAGACGGCCCCCCCGAACGCCAGAGGGGGCCGTCTTGTCATTGTCCCACCGGCACTTACTCCCTGGGCAGGGTCTCGGCATTGGGGATGGGCAAGGTCGAGAACACCACATCCGGCGGGTCGGCCGTGGGCCGGTCAATCGGCAGTGCACTGAGGCGCCCATAGTGCCGGGCGTCGATCCACCGGTGACCGCCCTCATACAGGAGTGAATAGAGTTTGTTGTAGAGCAGCTCGTCGAGCGCCGCCGTCTCATCGGCGAAGCCCCCGAGCGCCGCCAGGCCACCCGAAGTCGTGCGCACCAAGTTGATGTCCGGCAGCGCCGACCCGGGGTCGTGCAGACCAATATTGGCCTCGGCGCGGAGGAGAATCAGCTCCTCGTTCTTGATGATCGGAACCGGCGTGTCCGGTGCCGGGTACCTGATCCACCCGAGACCCGAGGTCAACCCGTCCGAGCTCTGCGAGGGACGCGCCACCACCTTGGTCACGAAGCGCCGGTCCGGGGTGACTCCATCGGTTTGGAGCTGGGCCCCTGTCTGAATGGAGGGATGCACAAAGTTCTCGCCGTTCTGGGGGTCGATCGCCAGCGGATTGGCAAAGTCTCCCGCCCCGGTGCCGTAGTTCATGTACACACCCCTGTCCAACGGTCCCGCGGGGTCGATGAACGAGGCGGCAAGTGCCGTGAGGGCATCGGCAAACTGGTTCTGATACACCGCGACCCGGGCACGGAGCCCACGATTGAATTGCGTGAACGTGGCCGGCGTATTGAAGCCGGCAAACCCCGACGGCAGCGAGAACGGGAAGGCGCTTCCGCCGGCCGCCAGCTCGGCCTGTGCCTGGTCGAGCAGCTCGATCACGTGGGCGTACGCCTCCGCATTCGACACGAACGGCGCCGGCGCGGCGGTGACGTCCGTACCCACGGCGATCGGGATCGAGTCCTCGGTATGGAAGTCGAGGATGTATATGAAATTGAGCGCTTCGAGCGTCTTGACGTACCCCGAGGTAGCGCTCTGCTCCTCCGCGGTCAGCGCCTGCGCCGTCGGCAGCGCCGCGAGGAGGTTGTTGCCCGTGCGAATGGCGCCGAACTCCTCGCCCCAGTGGTCACCGCCGAAAGCCCCGCCACCGGGATCGAGCGGACCGTGCAGCAGCTCCGCCGTAAAGCGCGGATCGGAGCCGTCGAAGCGATAGCCTTCGCGGCCGAGGATCGCTCCATCGAGGGCGATGTCGGCCACCTCGTTGCGGAAGGCGATGAGAATACCATTGGCCGTCGCCGACACCTGGCCGCGGCTCGGATTCTCCCCGATCTCATCGGGGCTGTTCGGGTTGGTGCTCAGGTCGAAACTGCAGGCTCCGACGCCGAGAGCGGCGAGCAGGAGCAGCGCGTGCGTCTGTCTCATGGTCGTCCTCATGGTTAGAAGCCCAGGTCGACGGAAAAATAGAAGCTGCGGCTCGGTGGGAACGGTGCCACGTCGATGTTTCTGACGATGGCCTGATTGCCGAAGTTGCTCACTTCGGGGTCGAGCCCGCGATACCCGGTAAAGCGGAGCAGGTTCCGGCCGGCCACCGAGAGCCGCGCATAGCGCACCGACGAGCCGAAAAGCCCGCGGGTGATGTTCTCGGGGAGGTTGTAGGCCAGCGTCACCTCCCTGAGCTTGAGATACGATCCGTCCTGCACGTAGGTCTTGGTGAGGCCGTTCCCGAAATCGGTTTGACGCTGCGCGCCGGCGGTCACGAAGTCCTTGCTGTTCTGCCCGGCATCGTACAGGAATTCCGTCAGGTTGACGATGTCGCCGCCCTGCTTCCAGTCCCACAGGAAGCCGAAGCTCACCCGGTGAAACTGCAGATCGTTCGAGAACGACATCTGGAAGTCAGGCGCCGCGTCGCCGACCTTGCCCTCGGTTCCGATGATCTGGGTGGCCGAGCTGTCCTGCTCGATCTGGAAGGCGCCGAGCGAGGTACCGAAGCCGCCGGTCTGGAAGGTCGGCACGGTGAGCCTCGTGACCTTGCTGAGATTTCTCGCAAACGTCGTCGTGAAGATCCAGTTGACGTCCTTGGTCTGCACCGGCGTCACCGCGAGGGACACCTCCACGCCGCGATTGCGGAGCTTGCTGTCGGAGCTGAAGATGCGCGTGAGCTGGCCGCTGCTCGGCGCCAGCGTCTGCTCCAGCAGCAGGTTGCTGATCGTGCGTTGATACACCGTGAAGCTCAGCGCCGAGCGCCCGCCGGCGAGCGTGCCATCGAAGCCACCCTCGAACTCCGTTTGTGTCTCTGGACGGATGAGCGGGTCACCGGCACGCGGTCCGGGAAAGGTGCCGAAGTTGCCGCCGATGGTACCGGTGGTGTCGGGTGAGAACTTGGTGCCGAACAGCGGCTGGTTGCCGGTCTGCCCGAATGCGCCACGCAACTTGAGCTCGTCCACACCGCCGAAGGGCTTGATCAAGCGGTACGAGGCCGCGGCCTTCGGATAGAAGAAGTACTTGCCGGTGTCGCCGTTACTGCTGCTCCGGTCGGCCCGGATACCGGCCGTCAGGAGCAGCCTGCGATCCATCAGGAGCAGCTCTTCCTGACCGTAGAGCCCCAGGTCGCGCACCGGCCGGTCGTCCTGGAACACCGTGACACTGGTGGCCTGGTCAGGGTTTTCCTGACCCTCGAGCAGTGTGCGAGCCAGGATCGACGTCGCGTTGAGCTTGCGGTCCCCGTACTGCACGCCGGCAGAAAGGGTGCTCTGGATGCTCTGCGACTCGGGGCTGTAGGTGTAGTTGGCGTTCACCGCGAGGTTGAGGTTCAGGTTCGATGCCTTGCCGAGCACCACCGTGCCCGGCTGCCCGTCGTTCGGCTCGTACTCCAGTCCCGGCGGCGAGACGAAGTTGTTGTCCTGCTCGAAGTAGTCCACGCCGCCGATGGTGATGAGCTGCACCGTGTGCTTTGCCGACGAGACGAGGCCGATGCGCGCGGTCAGCGTGCCCAGCGCGCGCCAGGTGTCCTCGTCGTTTTTCAGGAACTGAAAGGTCTGCAGCGGGTTGCTGCGCTCGAACGGGTTCGCCGGAAAATCGGAGGGAACCAGCGAATCGCCCACCTGCGTCGGGCTCAGATCGACAAAGTTGGGCGTAAAGGGAAAGACGAGAAACGGACTCGTGCCCGCGTTGTCGTTGTTCGACAGGCCACGTTTCGACAAACTGTGAATGACGTTGGAGTTGGCGCTCAGGTGGATCCAGCTCCCGAGCTCCTGGTCCAGGTTCACCCGCAGCGACTGCTTCTTGTAGCCGGTGTTGGTGGCGATGCCCGGCTGATTCTTGACGAGGCCTGAGATGAAATACTTCGTCTGATCGGTGCCGCCGCTCACGCTGGCGTTGGTTTCGGTGCCGAGCGCTTTGCGTCCGTACAGCTCGTTCTCGAAATTGAACGTCCTCCCCTGCTGATAGATCGACGTCACGAGCGCGGTATCGGTGAACACGCTCAACGCCTCATCGAGCGTCCCGAAGGTCCGCGAGCCGAGGGTATTCGACCTGGCGTCGACCCCGAACCGCTGCGTGATGTTGAACTGCGGCTTGCCGGTCTGACCGTGCTTCGTCGTGATAATGATGACGCCGTTGGTGGCCTTGGAGCCGTAGATGGCCGCCGCCGAGCCGCCCTTGAGGACTTCGATCCGCTCGATGTCCTCGGGATTGAGATCGGCGATGCGGTTGACCGGGTTATCCTGATTGCGCGGGTTTCCGCCGGCCTGCGCCTGGGTGACCGCGTTGGCCCCGTTGGGAATGGCGTCGTCGCTCACGACGATGCCATCGACCACGAAGAGCGGGTCCACGCCGGCGTTGATGGTCGACACGCCGCGGAGGTTGAGCTGCATACCACCGCCCGGCGCGCCGGAGTTGGCCTGGATCAGCGCGCCCGGGATCTTGCCCTGAAGGGCGCTCTCGAGCGTGCCCGTCGGCGAGCGTGTGAGCTCGTCGGCGTTCACCGTCGCGACGGCGTTCGGCAGGTTCTGTTTCGCGATGCCGGTGCTCTGGCCGGTGACGACCACTTCTTCGAGATTGAATGGATCGGGCTCGAGCGCCACGTCGGCCGTGGCCTGACTGGCCGGCACGGGGAGCTTTGCGCCCTTGTACCCGATGGCGCGGATCGTCAGTGACGCGTCTCCGTCGGGGGCGTTGAGCGAGTAGCGCCCGTCAGTGGTCGTCTGCGCAACGATCCGCGTCCCATCGACCGCGATCGTGGCCTCACCGACACCCGACCCGGTCTGGGTGTTGGTGATCGTACCGCTGATTTCGCGGACCTGTGCCGACACTCCCGGTACAGCCGCCAGTCCCACGGCAATCGTGAGCAACACTCCTAACGCGCGCTGTGCCATGGCGTCTCCGTGTAGCAGTATGGTCTCAGCTGGCAGGGTGCACTACACTGCAACTGACGTTTCGAAAGCGCAAGCTGGCACAAATGCGACAGGGGCGTCGGACGGGAGTGGCCGGATCAGCCCGGAATAGGGATGTTGCGGACGTTTCGAAACACCGTTCCACGCACGACCGTGGCGACCGCGGCATTGGGCTGAAGGTGGTACAACCACAGGTTGACGTCCGGAACATCGAGCAGCACGAAGTCGGCGGCCTTGCCCGCCTCGAGGGAACCGGTACGCGAGTCGAGGC
>JBDTTA010000181.1:0-5820 GCA_039930845.1 Gemmatimonadales bacterium | reverse complement strand
GAAAGGATCCCCTCGACGACTCGGCGGGACGCGTGCGCCATGAACGCGTCCTCCGTGATCCGCGCCTCGAAGTGCAGCAGGTCATCGCGCTTCTCGCGTTTCAGCAGTCCCTTGACGACCAGCTTGTTCAGCACCGTCACAACCGTAAGGAAGGCGACGCGATGCTCTTTCACGACCAGATCGTGCACCGCCCGGGCCGGCACCGGCTTCGCCAGCTGCCAGACTGCACGCATGACGCGGGCCTCGAGATCCCCCAGGACCTTGGCCAGTCCCACCGCAGAGAGGCGCACGGTGTCCTGGAGGCGCAGATCATCTTCCGGGTTGCGGGGGTGCTTCCGCGGACGCTTCACGGCAGCTCCGGTGGATGAGAGGGGCTTGGGTCCGATACGAGGAATCTGAATCATGGGAAGGATACCGGCGGCTTTAGGGATAGTAAAGTTGCTAGGCTGCCACCGGTGAACGGGGTGGCACCGGCCGAAGCTCAAGGCTGCCGCCTGCTACGCGGCGCGGGCGGGGGGACCTCTCCCGTGGACCCGGGCGGTTGCCTGCGACGTACCGCTCCTTCATCGGCGGGAGCGGAACGTGACGCGGGTCGGCCACGCCGCCGTTCAGCACGGATCTGATGACGGGATAGCTTCGGAGCCGCATCACGGTCTCGCCGAGCACCGGTACGTCGATGATGGCCATGAGCAATCGGCCGACCCAGGAGCTGCGCGCCATCCCACGACCCCGCGCGTAGTCGTACGGATTCATATGGCGACCACGCGCGACACGCGCGGATTGTGACGGGCAGCGAGGATCAATCCAATCGACGCCCCGATCGACACGCCGGCGATGGTCACGTCATGCAGATCCAGGCAATCGAGAAACCCCTCGACGGCGTCGGCAAAGAAGGTGGCGTAAGTACGAAGCACTGGGCATGTTCGAATAGCCGTGACCGGGGTAGTCGACGGCATATACGGTAAATGCCCCGGCGAGACCGGGCACGACCTTCTCGAAGAGATCGAGCTGCGTTCTGAGCGTGTGCAGGAGAACGAGCGTGGGACCCCGCCCCGCCGTGACGTATCGAAGGCGATGCCCCGTGAACTCGGCGTACTCGACTCGAATGTCGGGCGCCCAGCGCAACTGCCGGGGTATCGGCGGGCCCGGTCGCAGCGTCTCTATAACCAGGGAAACGGCCACCACGGCCAGGCCGACGACCGCAACGATGACGAGTATCTGCAGGGCTTTTTGTCCTACCGGCGGGCGGGGATCGAGGAGCGCCTTCGGGGCCGTAGGCCGGCGCCCGTTTCCCGCAGCCGCTCGCCAGGACGCCAGACGGGGTCACCATCAATGCCCGGCGGCGCCTCCACATCGAGCCAGTCGAGCATCGCCGGGAAGAGATCGACGGTGCGTAACGGAATGTCCGGCACCGGCTGACTGGCCCACACCGGCGTCTGCATGTGGGCGCGGATCAGGCTGCCGTGTCCCGCCTTGTGCTCCGGCACCTCATATCGTTCCCGAAAGTCGTAACCCTCCCTGGCGACCACGACGAGATCCCCCGTCCGGTCGGCGCGAAACTGGTCGAGGAGATGAAAGACCGCATCGGGAAACGGCGAGTCCCAGGTGGCGTCGAGCCACTCGCGCGGGGTGGCCGTCCGTTCTCCACCGACGCCGAGCGGATCACCATCGACGGGCGTGTACGTCACCACCCCGCCGTTGGCGACGATTCGTGCGCCGCCGGTGGCATTGCCCACCCAGACGCCTCCCGCGCCACTCTCCGCCGCCACGAACGCGACCGACGGCTCCGCGACGAGCCTCGCGATGACATCGGTGGCGACGCCGAAGGCCTCTGTGCGCCTCAGCTGCTCGATCGGCCACCGATGATCGCGCCGCTCGTCGGGCCGGGCGTAGACCATTGCCGACCCGTTTCCCGCCACCATGACCGCCGCGCGTGGGTTGCGCTCCCAGATGACCGGATGCGAGAGGGTCGGGATTCCCTGATGCCGGAACCACCCGGCCAGATCCAGGTGCTCGCGCACCGTCGTGGCGCCATGGTCGCTCACGACGAGTATCAGCGTCGTCTCCAGCTCGCCGCGCCCGCGGAGCCGCTCGCGCGCGGCACCCACGGTCCGGTCCACCTTCCGGAGCGCGCGCCGCACGGGCTCCGCATCGGGTGTGGTCTGGTGGGTGTATCCGTCCACCGCGGGAAACTGGGCGAAGACGAATCGCGAGGTGCCGTCGATGGCCTTGAGCAGGTGGCGTGACACCGCGTCGTCGGAGGGCTGGTGCCACTGGGCGAAGTGGGCCAGCGAGCCCCAGAACTGACGCTCGCGCCGCGAGGGATCGCGCGTGGGCGTGAGTCCCCGGGCGACGGGAGTGAAGATCCCCATGCTCTCCGGCACGAGCTCGAAGATGGTGCGAACATTCGGCGAAATATCGGCGTCGAGGCGTGGCGCCTGATAGCCGCAGTAGCTTCGCACCGACTCCCGCTCGCGCCACCAGCGTCCGCCATAGCTCCGGCGATCGAGCCAGCGAATGGAGGGAATGTTGCACCGGCCCGGGGTGCAGCCCGTCAGGAAGGGGAGGTAGGCGACGCTGGTGGTGGATGGGAAAACGGTGATCGCACGGTTCCGGCCACCGTGCTCGAGCATGGCCGCAAGATTCGGAAGCTCGCCGGCCATGAGCATCGCTTCGCCGAGATCGGGCCGCAGTCCATCGACGAGGAGGAGGAGACAGCGGTGGGGCAGTGACGGCATGCGCCAAAGGTAACCGGCCGGGCACGGGGGGAAAGCGGATGTGACGCCCGTCGCAGAATATCGGGTCCGCGGGCGGTATCGTAGTGAATACGCCTCAAACTTCCCGGTCAACCTGGAGACCCGTACGGATACCATGGGATTGTCGGTGCTGGTCGTGGACGATGAGCCTGTATTGCGCTCCATGATCGCCCGGGCGCTGGAAGCCGAGGGATTCAGCGTGGTGCTGGCCGGCGATGGGATGGAGGCCTGGGGATTGATCGAAGAGGGCAATGGCCCGTTCGATCTGCTGGTCGTGGATATGGTCATGCCACGCTGGGACGGCACCACCCTCATCCGGCGCGTCAGGACCGAACGTCCGGCGCAGCGGGTCCTGCTCATCACGGGCCGGGCCGACCAGGGGCTCCACGCGGCGCTTCCCAGGGACATCCCGGTGATGTTCAAACCTTTTACACCCGACGAGCTGGTTCGCACCGTCCGCTCCATCGTCATGCCGCGATCGCGAGGGGCATCGGTCGGAATGTGATCTACCTCACGTCGCCCCCCCCTCTCGACCTCTAGCTTGGGGCTCAACGTCACGAATTGGTGACGGTTGCGACACCAATCCATCACGACGAAGGGTCATCCATGTATATCGATCCCACCGCAGGGAGTCTGATCCTCCAGTTCATTGCCGCGGGGGTCCTCTCATTCCTCGCCATGTTCTCACGCGTTCGAGAGGGTGCGAAATCCGCGTTCAAGTCGCTCCTCCCCGGCCGCAACCGGTGGACTGGCAAGCAGTAGACGGGTCATTCCGGGATCCCAGCGGGTTTGTCTTCACCCGTGATGGCACGCTTTACCGCCAGGTCAACAGGCCGTTCAAGGCGCCATTCGACGCCTTTATCGCGTCGGGGTTGTACGACGATCTCGCGGGTGAGGGTCTGCTGGTGCCCCACCGGAATGCCCCACTCGACCTCGCCGCGACCGCGGACGCCTGCGCGTTACTCGAGCCCGAGCGGATTCCGTTCGTCTCCTATCCATACGAGTGGTCGTTCGGTCAGCTCCGCGATGCGGCGCTGCTGACGCTTGCCGTCCACGAGCGTGCGCTGACGCGCGACTTTACGCTGCGCGACGCGAGCGCATACAATGTGCAGTTTCGCGACGGCCATCCCCTCTTCATCGACACGCTCTCCTTCGAGCCGCGCGAAGAGGGCAGTGCATGGGTGGCGTACCGGCAATTCTGCGAGCACTTCCTGCTGCCGTTACTGCTGATGAGCCGCATCGACGTGCGATGCGGCGAGCTCCTGCGGACCTACCTCGACGGGGTGCCGCTCGAGCTTGGCAGCCGGCTGCTGTCTCGTGGAAGCTGGCTCAATCCCAACATCCTCTTTCACGTGCACCTGCACGCCAGGGCACAGGCCCGCTACGCGGAAACGGCCGTCGTGACGGCACGTGGCAAGCGCCGCGTCATGACACGAGACGCGGCGCTCGCGCTCGTGGGCGGCCTGCGGCGCTGCATCGAGCGCCTGGAGTGGAAGGCATCGGGCACGGAATGGGCTGATTACGTGACCGACAACAGCTACTCCGACGAGGCGGCGCGCTCCAAGCGGGAGATCATCACGAGTGCGCTCGCGCCCCTGAAGGCCGAGATGATCTGGGATCTCGGCGCCAACACCGGCGAGTACAGCCGGGCCGCGCGGGAGACGGCATCGCAGGTCGTCGCGTTCGACATCGATCCCGCGGCCGTCGAGCGCGACTATCGCCGGGTGCGCGCCCAGGGTGAGACCGGTCTCCTTCCGCTCCTGCTCGACCTCGCCAACCCCTCCCCCGCGCAGGGATGGGCGCACACCGAGCGTCTGTCGCTCGAGCAGCGCGGCCCCGCGGACGCGGTGCTGGCCCTGGCGCTCGTCCATCATCTGGCCATCGGCCGCAACGTGCCGCTCGATCGCATCGCGTCATTTCTTTCCCGGCTGGGACGGATCCTCGTCATCGAGTTCGTGCCCAAGGAGGACGTCCAGGTTCGGCGATTGCTGCGCAACCGGGCCGACGTCTTTCCCGGCTACTCGGTCGAGGGGTTCGAGGAAGCGTTCCGGCGCTACTTCCGGATCACGAGTGTCCAGCCGGTCGCCGACTCCGGGCGGACGGTGTACGAGATGACCTCCTGTCACGACTCCGCGGCTGCATGAAGCGCCTGCGGGTGCAGGTGTATCCGTTTCTCCTGGCCATCGTTCCCGCGCTTCATCTCGTGGCGGCGAACCCGGGCCAGTCGGATCTCGGCGACCTCGTGATGATCATGGCCGTGGTGATCGCGGGATGTGCGGTCGTCTACGCCATCGCCGCGGGGCTGGCGCGCGGACGGTGGGGCGGCCGGTTGCCGCCGCTGATCGTACTCGCCGTGGTGCTCTGGTTCTGGTGCTATCCGCGGCTCGCGGACGCCGTGGGAGGCCGGGGAAAGATCGCGACGCAGCTGGTCCTCCTGCCGGTCTGTCTGGCGGTTACGCTGGGGCTCGGCTGGTGGCTCCTCCGGCGGCCCACGATCACCGACCGGGTCGCGACCTTTCTGACGCTGGTCGGTGGGCTGGTCGTGGGGTGGTCGGCGCTTTCGATCGGGAGGGCGGAGGTTCGGAGCGCCCGTGCGCTGCGGGAGAGTGCCGTGGTTCGACGGCTGGCGCAGCCGATCGGGACGCGGCCCGGCGCCGCCACGTCGCCAAGACGCGACATCTATCTGATCGTCCTGGACGAATACGCCAACGCCGAGATTACCGAGGGGCGGTATGGCTTCGATAACCATGAGTTCCTGGACAGCCTCAGGCAGCTCGGCTTCGTGGTGCCGGCGGTCCACAGCAACTATCTGCACACCGTGCTGTCGATTCCTTCGCTGCTCAACGCGAGCCAGATTGCCGATGTGTCCCGCGACGTGACCGGGCCGACGTCCGATCCCACCCTGCCGAACTATCTGGTCGAAAACAACCGCACCGTTCGATTCCTCAAATCGCAGGGGTACCGCTTCGCCTTCTTTCCCTCGCTCTGGTGGCCCGCCACCCGGCACAACCGCCATGCCGACTTCGAGGCCCATATCGGCGAGGCGCTCGATCCGGTATGGATG
>JBDTTA010000180.1:0-5823 GCA_039930845.1 Gemmatimonadales bacterium | reverse complement strand
CAGGTTGGCGCGGCCTTGCTTTACAGGAGAAAGGAAACAGAGACCTGGGCCCTGGTCGAGATCCCGACGAGGCCCGGTGCCGGGAACAATGGCTCATTTTGCCGGACGAGGGGCTCGGGTCGCGAAGGAGTTTGCCGATCGGTCCCCTGAAAAGCCGATTCCATCGGCCGCTCGCAAGCGCCGTGCTGCCAAGCGAGACACTCACCCCCGCATGGCCGCCGCGACCACGCCCGGCACCCGGGCCCAGCTTGCCCGCTCCTCCAGCGCGGTCAGCCGCCGGAGCATCGTGTGCGCGGTCCGGTGGCTGGGGAAGGTGGACGGTTTGGGCACGATCGTCAGCGGGTGCCGCAACACAGCCTTTTCGATTCCTTCGAGCATGGTGGTGTTGTGAACCCACCCCGTCCCGCTCTGGATGTCGGCGGGTTCCGAGCCGGGATAGGCGCCCCATGGCGGCGTCCCGTACGCGAACAGGTATCCGGCCCAGCTGTTCACCCCGACCGCGCCATAGCGGAGTCGCGCGATCGCCCGCTCGGCCGCCTCCGCGAGGCGCGGATCCTCCATCGCCTGGGGGTGGATCACCAGGTTGGCCGACAACGTCCCCCACAGCCGGTTGTTGGCGAAGTCCACCGCCCGGTCCAGAAACTCCACCGGATCGTCGCTGCCGACCTCGGTCTCGAACAGGATGGAACAGAACGGCTCGGTGGAGAACGCCCGCTCTCGCGAATCGGTAGCATCGAGGCCGGGAACGATCGTCCACGGGAGCTGGCCGGGACCGGCCGCGCCGATCGTCCGTTTCTGGGAGCGCCCGCCGGTGAGGTCCCGCCACCGGTCCTCCGCGCCCGGATAATAGGCCCGCCGCACCGGCGCCAGGGCAAAAGCGCGTTCGAGCGCCGCCAGCAACGGCCCGCGGCCGCTCCATCCCCTGGGCGTGATGAGCATGTTGGGCGAATTGCAGAGGAACGAGGCGTTCATGACTATTGCGCCTGCAATGCTTTCCGCCTGGAACGCGAGCTCGCGATCGCTGTACCGCCCCGGCACCACCAGCACGGGAGAGACGCTCCCCAGCTCGGCGGTGACTGGCTTGCCGAGCACCGGCGCGTTCCGGGCCTTGCGCGCCTCCCGCTCCGGACCCGGCGGCCCCCAGACGATCTGGTCGTAGGTCCGATCGGAGCCGGTGAGATGGATCTCGTCGATCCCGGCGTGCTGCGCCAGGTACGCTCCCTCTTCTCCCCCACCGTACACCACCGCGACGAAGCGCCGCTGAATGGCTTCGGCAAACGCGACCTCGATGAAGGGCCCGAGGTAGGCGTTAACCGGATTCATCTTGAGCAGGCAGACCTTGCCTTCGTTGAACAGCTTGGTGATGACGTCCATCGCCGGGATGGCCGCGATGTTGCCGGCCCCGAGGACGAGGACGGTGCGCCCCTCGTGGGGCGCATGCTTGTAGTAACCGGCGCGGGCGGCATGCATGCGTGCCTCGTCGATGCCGTCCTGGAAGCGCACGTCCACCGTGATCCCCGAGAAGAGCACGCCGTCCACCCGGTTGGCCGGGAAGACCCGTGCGGTGAGGCGCCCATCGGAGGCCAGGCTGACGGCACCGATCGGCGTGTTCCCCGTGCGTGCGAGCGCCTGGAGCGACTCGGCGACCAGGCGGAGCTGACGGACCACACTCCACGGGCCGGTGGCCCACTCCTCCCCTTCCATCGGCGTGCCGGTCGGGATGCCCTTGGCCTCGCAGGCCGCCCGCACACTCCGCTCCGCGATCTGGAGATACCCGGCCTGCATCGCGCGGGCGAGCGCGATCCGCTCCGGCATGGACAGGCGGACGAACGCCGCGGCCCCTTCCTGCAGCCGGGCGACGACCCGGTCGAGCTCCCGGTGTGGCGCCACCACCGTGGCGCCCGGGGCGATTGTCTCGGTAGACATGCGGACGCGTCCTCCTAGTTGAGGGCTATCTGGCCGGCCCACTCGACCGTGTACGTATCCGGACCCGTGATCCGCCCTTCGTAGGTGCCGTGGCCCGCCGGGCCTTTCACCGAGGTCCAGGTTCCCTTGAAACTGGTGGCCGGCTGGTGGTCCGGGCCGAGGACCGTGGTCAGCTTTCCATTCCACTGTCGCACGGAGGTGCTGCCGTTGAGGGATACGATGGCGTACCCCTGGTGGGGGCCGCTGCCCTGGGTCATGTCCGCCGACTCCACGATGGTCACCGAGGCCCCGTCTTCGAACGTGGACGGTCCGGTGCTCTGGTTCTTGCCGGTGGCCTCGGTGGCGATGACCACGTGGCCGTCGGTGTCGGGCACGGGGATCGGGTGTCGCTGGCTGTACGTCATGGTGAAGGTGCCGGCGACGCGGGTCATTTGATGGGGCGGGCGCGCGGCGAGGAGCAGGAGCGGGACCAGGGGGGCGACGGTGGCCAGGGCCAGGCGGCGCGAGATGCGGGGCGACATGGGTTATCCTCTGTGAAAGTTGCTTGCCATCCTCGGTATCGCGCCCTACACTAGCGCCGGGCAATCACGCCCCAGTCATACAGGTGTCATACCCGTCTCACGCGGGGATTGGATGCGGCTCCTGACGCTCGGCGGCCTGTCGGTCGAGGGCGGGAAGCAGATCCGGAGGGGCGCCGCCTCGCAGCGGAAGGCCCTTGCCCTGCTGGCGCTGCTCGGCGGCGCCGGCCGGCGGGGGCTGAGCCGCGACAAGCTCGTGGCCTACCTCTGGCCGGACAGCTCCACCGATCACGCCCTCCACAGCCTGACTCAACTGCTCTACAGCCTTCGCCGCGACCTCGCCGCCGAGAGCCTCTTCCTCGGCACGACCGACCTGTCGCTCAATCCGGAGCTGTTGGCGGTCGATCTGGCGGAGTTCATCTCGGCGCTCGAGGCCGGGGACTTTACGCGCGCGGTCGGCGCCTACGGGGGACCGTTCCTCGACGGCTTCTTCCTGGCTGGCGTGCCCGAGTTCGAGCGTTGGGTGGAGGGTGAGCGGACCCGGCTCGCCCAGCGCTACCTGGGTGCGCTGGAGTCGCTCGCGGCGGCGGCGAGCAGGCGCGGAGATGCGGCAGCCGCGGCAGAGTGGTGGTGGCAGGCGGCGGAGGCGGACCCGCTCAATGCGCGAATCGTCATCGGCTGCATGACGGCGATGGCCGACGCGGGCGATCGGGCGGGGGCGCTGAGATTCGCGAAGACCTATGAAGGCGCGCTGCGGGCGGAAGTCGGCACCGATCCGGACCCCGGGGTCGTCGCCCTGGCCGATCGGCTCCGGAACCCGCCGCCCCAGGCTCCGATCGCGGCGCCAACCACACCCGCGATCGCGGTGCTCCCCTTCGTCAACCTGACCCCCGACCAGGAGAACGAGTACTTCAGCGACGGCATGACCGAAGAGCTGTCCAATGCGCTGGCACGGGTGCCGGGACTGCGGGTCGCCGCGCGGAGCTCCGCGTTCGCCTTCAAGGGCAAGGATATCGACGCGCGCGACATCGCCGTCCGTCTGGGCGTGAACGCCCTGGTCGAGGGCAGCGTGCGCAAGATCGGGAATCGCATCCGCCTGACCGCGCAGCTCATCGATGCCGCCGATGGCTGCCATCTCTGGTCGGAGACTTACGAACGCACCCTGGACGACGTGTTCGCGCTCCAGGAGGAGCTGGCCCGCGCGATCGTGGCGGTGCTGCCGGTATCGGCCCACTCGGTGCCCGCCAACCTGGTGCACTTTCCCACCCCGGCGCTCAACGCCTATACCCTGTACCTGCGGGGCCGCTACGCCACCCTGAAGCGCACGGAGGAAGGATTCGCGCTCGGCATCGAGTACTTCGAGCAGGCGCTCGAGGCGGACCCTCACTATGCCCTGGCGCACGCGGGACTGGCGGAGTGCTGGGCCCTGCGGGGGTTCGGAGAGTTCGGCGATCTCGATCCCAATCACGCGATGCCTCGCGCCAGGGCGGCAGCGCTCGAAGCGTTGCGGTGCGACCCGCGATCGTCCCAGGCGCACACCTGGCTGGGGGTCGTCCACTTTCTGTTCGACTGGGACTGGGCCAGGGCCGAGGGCGAGTTCCGGCAAGCGCTGCAGATCCAACCGGAGAACGTTTACGCCCAGACCTGGTATGCCGTTCTCCTCGCCCAGTTGGGCCGGCACGGCGAGAGCCTGCGCTGGATCCACCAGGCCGAGGCGCTCGATCCGCTCTCGCCGGTGGTGCAGCTTTCCGTCGGGCGGTGCTACTACTTTGCCCGGCGGCACCGCGAGGCGCTGGAGCGCTTCCAGATCCTGTGGCGAGCGGAGCCGGGACATCGGCTCATCACGGCATGGCTTGCCCGGGCGCTGGCGGCCACCGGGCGGCACGGTGAAGCGATCGAGGAGTTGGGGAAGGTCACCACCTCCGGGTATCAGCAGTCGACCACGGATGGGCTCCAGGCGCTTCTGCTCGCGGGCGCTGGACGCCGGGCGGAGGCCGTCACCCTCTGCCGCCGGCTCCAGCAGGAGTTGAAGGCGGGGGGCGCGCTGTACGCCACCAGCTACCTGGCCACCGCCCTGTTCCAACTGGGTGAGCGTGATGCGGCGTTCGAGCTTCTGGAGCAGGGGATGGTTTCCCGCTCCGCATACATGCCGTTCGTCGGTGAGCCGACGTGCGATGCGCTACGCCAGGATCCACGGTTCGGGCAACTCCTGGCGCGGCTCGGGCTGCCGGCCTGAGTTGCCCGGGTTCTCTTCGGGTTGGCGCGTGTCCTCGAGGCCAGGCAGTTGGAAAGCGCGGCAGGTGGGCTAGGCGATGGCGAGCAGGTTGCTGATGGCGAACACGAAGAGGGTCACCGCCCGGTCCGACCACGCGATGGTCGTGAACAACGCGTACGCGGCCCGCGCCGGGACGGCGGGGTCGTCAACGTCCGATGCGCAAGTCGTTACCCGGCGTCCCGGGGTCGCTCCTGGTTTACATTCCCCCCTGTGCGAATCCTACTAATCGGTGCCACCGGCACCATCGGTCGCGCAGTCGCCGCGGCTTTGCAGCCCTCCCACGACGTCCTCCTGGCGAGCCGGAGCAAGTCGGCTCTTCACGTCGACCTGAGCGATGTTGCCTCCATCAAGAGCCTCTTCAACACGGTCGGCCGGATCGATGCCATTGTGAGCGCCGCTGGTGACGCCCGCTTCAAGCCGTTTCCCGACCTCTCGGACGACGACTTTCGGTTCTCGGTGGACAACAAGCTGCTGGGCCAGGTGAATGTGGTGCGCTACGGCCTGGCGTCGGTGAAGGATGGAGGCTCCATCACCATCACCGCCGGCTCGCTCGGGCAGAAGCCGATGGTCGGGAGTGGTGCCGTGAGTCTGGTGAACGCCGGCCTCGAGGGCTTTGGTCGTGCCGCGGCCCTCGAGGCCCCACGCGGGATCCGGATCAATGTGGTGTCCCCGCCCTGGGTGACCGAGACCCTCAAAGCCTACGGAATGCCCCTGGAAGGCGGGCTGCCAGCGGACAGCGTGGCGCAAGCCTATGTGCGCAGCGTGACCGGCCATGAGTCGGGGCAGACCATCCTTCCCTAGAACAGACTTCGAGTCGTTATTCGGATAGCCGCCGCATGACGAACGCATGAAGCTGCGGCCCGAGGCAGATAGGACGGGCGGTACACCAAGGAGACTTCTATGGCCGAGATCAACGACTGCGTGCCCGGGCGTCAGGCCCGAGTGCTGCGGACGGGTGTCGCGCGCGTCATCGGCAAGACGGGCACGATTGTCGAGGTTTCACGGATTCGCCGGCCAGCAACCGGACCGCTCCACGATCGGGTCACGGTAGATGTGCCTGGCCATGGCGAGATTGGCCTTGGCCCTGGCGACATCGAGGTGCTG
>JBDTTA010000179.1:0-5830 GCA_039930845.1 Gemmatimonadales bacterium | reverse complement strand
GATCTCGGCAACGCAGCGAAATACTTCGCGGGCACACCGTATGGCGACAGCATCGAGGTGCACCCACTGCACCTGTACCCCGACCACGCCATCCCCGGCAAGGAGCAGCCGCTCATCACGCGACCAGTCGAGTCACATGACCTCTTCTGGACCGGCTATCAGAAGCCAGCACTCATGATGCAGACGCTGCGGTACGAGGTCCTCGGCACGGAGCGGTTCGATCGCGCCTTCCGCGAGTACATCCGCACGTGGGCCTACAAGCACCCGCAACCTGCCGACTTCTTCCGGCTGATGCGCGATGTGTCAGGGATGGATCTGGACTACTTCTGGCGCGACTGGATCTATACGACCGCGAGGCTCGACCAGGCGGTGGACTCGGTGGCCACCGCCGATTCAGTGCAGAAGGTGTACCTGACCAATCGCGGCAGCATGACGCTGCCACTGGAGATGGATCTGACCTATGACGACGGCTCCACGGAACGCGTCGGGCTGCCCGTGGAGATGTGGAACCTCGGAAATCGCTTTGCCTATCGGGTGCGGAGTGCCAGGCCGGTGCGGAAGGTGGTGGTCGATCCGCGCCACGCGTTGCCTGACACCGACCGCTCGAACAACGTGTTCGGCACGTAGTCTTCGCGCGTGGCGAGCTGCGCCAGGGCGCGGCGCAGGATGATCTGCGCTTCGACGGACGGCAGGTTGAAATAGCGGATGTAGTGCATGATGGCCTCGTCCGCCGAATACTCACCCTCGAGCACTTCCACGACGCCGAGCGCCATGGCGATGTGCGTGGCCGTCACTGCCTCCGCCGACACCGAGGCGGCGATCCGGCAATCGAGGCCGATCGCGTCGGCATCCTGAGCCAGCCGGCGGATCGTCTCCAGCAGGTGGTCGGGACGGAGCGGATTCCATCCCCCGGTTCCATGCTCCGCCTCGCGGGCGTGTGCCGCCCTCGGCCCGATGGTGATCAGCGCACGGGCCCGAACCGTTTCCTCCATGGCGGCCGGCACGCCGACTTCCCTGACATACCGGTCCAATGATTCGTCGACCGGCATCCTGGTGCGAAGGCGCCGGACGAATTCCACGGCCTGGAGGCAATGGGTTTCGGCCAGGGCCTCGAACGCCCTGGCGAACTGGATTTCGAGATGAAGGCGGGTCTCCGAAGAGAGCCGCCGCACGGTGATCAGGCTTGCGACGATCATGGGTTCCTCGATTCTTCCATGGTGCACCTTGTGGCTTTCTGACCCCTGGCCCGCAGGAGGCCCTGAACGCGATGTTTATGCCCCGGCCGGCCCCGGCGGAGCGCTTGTAGCGAGCCAGCACTAACGTGTGGTGAAAGCGGTTAGCCCGGGTGCCAGAAGCTGCACGGAGGGATGGGGCGTCCTTGTGTGGCGCGGCCGCCACGAAGCAATTAAAATTGCCGCTTCGCCCCTTCGACGGAGACTGAAATCGCCACCACCATCGCGCCGCCCACCTGGACCGTCAAGGATGCCGAAAAGCTCTACAACATGAGCGGATGGGGACAGGGATACTTCCGGATCAATCCCGAGGGTCACGTGGCCGTCCACCCCGACGCCAATCGCAAGCGCGGCCTCGATCTCTATACTCTCGCGATGGATCTGAACGCGCAGGGGGTGGGACTGCCCCTGCTGCTCCGCTTTTCCGACATCCTCCGCTCGCGCATCCACACCCTCGCTTCCGACTTCAACAGCGCGATCAAGGAGTTCGGCTACGAGGGGAGCTACACCACGGTCTACCCCATCAAGGTGAACCAGCAGCGCCACGTGGTGCAGGAGATTGTGGAATTCGGCGCGCCCCTCGGCGTGGGGCTCGAGTGCGGCAGCAAGCCGGAGCTCCAGGCCATCCTCGGCCTCAATGAGAACACCAACCACCTCATCGTCTGCAACGGCTACAAGGACGAGGAGTTCATGCGATTGGCGCTCATGGGGCAGAAGCTCGGCCATCCGGTGATGATCGTGCTGGAGCAGCTCACCGAGCTCGAGGTGCTGCTCAAGGTGGCCGATGAGATGGGCGTGCAGCCCACGGCCGGGGTGCGCATCAAGCTGGCCACCGAGGGCTCGGGTCGCTGGGCGAAAAGTGGGGGAGAGCGCTCGAAATTCGGACTCGGCGCCATCGAGCTGGTCAAGCTGCTCGACCAGCTCGAGCGGGCGGGCCGCAAGAATATTCTCAAGCTCGTGCACTTCCATCTCGGCAGCCAGATCACCGACATTCGATTCGTGAAGGCGGGCCTCGAGGAGATCGGCCGGTACTACGCCGAGCTGCGCGGGATGGGATTCGACCTGACCCACGTCGACGTGGGCGGCGGCCTCGGCGTGGACTACGACGGCTCCCGCTCGACCCGCCCGGCGAGCATGAACTACTCGATGCGCGAGTACGCCAACGACGTGGTGTACACCATCGGCGGGGTCTGCCGGACCGAGGGACTGCCGATGCCGCACCTCATTTCGGAGTCGGGCCGGGCGCTGACGGCGCACCATTCACTGCTGTTGATCAACGTGGTCGACGTGGAGTCGCAGATCGATCCGCTCGCACCGCCGCTGCGGGATGAGCCCCATCCGCTCCTCATAGAGATGACGGAAAACCTGGAGGGAATCACTCCCGACCGGATCGACGAGATCTTCCACGACGTGGTCTTCGCCAAGCAGCGCGCGCAGGAGTTCTTCGCCAGCGGCGTCTTCTCGCTGCGCGACAAGGCCGATGCCGACCAGCTCTACCTGGTTACGCTCAACGCACTCCAGCGCGCCATCGGCGACGACAAGGCCGGCTTCCCCGAGATCGCGTCCCACATCGAGGCCGAGCTGGTGGATCGCTATTTCTGCAACTTCTCGGTCTTCCAGTCACTGCCCGACAACTGGGCCATCGACCAGCTCTTTCCCATCATGCCGATCCACCGACTCGGTGAGGCGCCCAACCGGCGGGGAACGCTGCAGGACGTCACCTGCGATTCCGACGGGGTGATCGACCGGTTCGTCGGCGGACGCAAGGGAAAGCCATCGCTCGATCTCCACGCGGTGCGCGAGGGTGAGCCCTACATCCTCGGCATCTTTCTCACGGGGGCGTATCAGGAGATTCTCGGCGACCTGCACAATCTCTTCGGGGACACCAATGCGGTCCACGTGCGGCTGACCGAGCAGGGCTACGAAGTGACCGACCTCGTGCACGGGGACACCGTGAACGAGGTGCTCAACTATGTCCAGTTTCACGGGTCGGACCTGCTGGCGACGTTCCGGCGGAAGGTGTCGAACGCGAAGGATCTGACTCGTCAGGAGGCCAACAGCTTTATCGCGGACTTCGTGGCGGGACTGGAGGGGTATACGTACCTGGAAGGGGAGGATTTGCCGATAGGGTAGAACGGCTCAGCTCTCCTGCGATTCGTACTGCTCCTTCAGCCGGCCGACCACCGCCGGATCCGCCAGCGTCGTCGTATCGCCCAGCGCGCGACCCTCCGCAATGTCCTTGAGCAGCCGCCGCATGATTTTTCCGCTTCGCGTCTTCGGCAGGTCCGCCGAGAAGAAGATGTCGTCGGGCCTGGCGATGGCGCCGATCTTGAGCGTGACGTGGGCCTTCAGATCGTCCTTGAGCGAGTCACTCGCGGCGTGTGAGTCCTTGAGCGTCACGAAGGCCGCGAGCGCCTGGCCCTTGATCTCGTGCGCCTTGCCCACCACCGCGGCCTCGGCCACCGCCGGATGCTCCACGAGTGCGCTCTCGACCTCCATCGTCCCGATCCGGTGTCCCGCCACGTTCAGCACGTCGTCCACACGTCCGAGGAGCCACCAGTAGCCCTCGTCGTCGAGCTTGGCGCCATCGCCGGCGAAGTAGCGGCCGGGAAAGCGCGACCAGTACGTCTCCTGGTACCGCTGGTCGTCGCCATAGATGGTGCGCAGCATGCCGGGCCAGGGAGCGGCGAGGGTGAGAAATCCGCCGCCCGCGGGGAGCACCTTCCCGGTGGTATCCACCAGTTCGGCCACGATGCCGGGAAAGGCCTGCGTGGCCGATCCGGGCTTCGTGGTGGTGACGCCGGGCAGGGGTGTGATCATGATCCCGCCGGTCTCGGTTTGCCACCATGTATCCACGATCGGGCACCGCCCGCCGCCGATGTGTGTGTGATACCAGATCCACGCCTCCGGATTGATCGGCTCACCGACCGATCCGAGCAGCCGGAGAGTGGAGAGATCGTGCCGGGCGGGATGCTCCGTGCCCCACTTCATGAACGCGCGAATGGCCGTGGGCGCGGTATAGAGAATGGTGACCCCGTAGCGCTCGATCAGCTCCCAGAACCGGTCGCGCTCCGGCCAGTCGGGCGCGCCTTCGTAGAGCAGCACGGTGGCGGCGTTGGCGAGCGGACCGTATACCACGTACGAGTGTCCCGTCACCCAGCCGACATCGGCGGTGCACCAGAACACGTCCTCCGGTTTGAGATCGAAGACGTATTTCGAGGTGGCGGCCACCTGCGTGAGGTAGCCTCCGGTGGTATGCACGATTCCCTTGGGCTTCCCCGTCGTACCCGATGTATAGAGAATGAAGAGCAGGTCCTCCGAGTCCATCGGCTCGGGCTCGCATTCCGGGGAGGCGGCGTCCAGCAGCCGGTGCCACCAGTGGTCGCGTCCCTCCTTCATCTCCGCGAAGGACTCGTCGCCATCGCCCGACGGCCGGCGCCGCACCACGACGCAGTGTTCCACCGAGGGCGTCTGCGCCATCGCCTGGTCCACCATGCGCTTGAGCGGAATGACCTGTCCCCTGCGATAGCCGCCGTCGGAGGTGATGATCACTCGGGCCTCCGCGTCGTTGACGCGGTCGCGTACGGATTCCGCCGAGAACCCGCCGAAGATGACCGAGTGGACCGCGCCGATCCGAGCGCACGCGAGCATCGCGATGACCGCCTCCGGCACCATCGGCAGATAGATTGCCACCCGATCGCCCTTCTTCACGCCGAGTCCCTTGAGCGCATTGGCGCAGCGGCGCACTTCGCGGGCGAGGTCCCAGTAGGTGAGCACCCGGCGATCGCCCGGCTCGCCCTCCCAGATGATCGCAGCCTTGTTGCGGTTGGGTCCCGCGAGATGACGATCGAGGCAGTTGGCCGACGCATTCAGCGTTCCGCCGACAAACCACTTTGCGTGGGGCAGCTTCCAGTCGAGGACCTGACGCCACGGGGTGATCCAGTCGAGGCCCCGCGCCTGCTCCGCCCAGAAGCCCTCGCGATCGGCGGCGGCGTCATAGAGCGCCCGGCTTGCATTCGCCTGACCAGCAAAGGCCGGCGGGGGGACGAATCGGCGAATCTCGGAAAGGAGGGTGTCGATCTGGTCGGTCATCTCGACTACCGCTTGGCCATCGGCACGAACGGGCGCTCGCCTGCGCCCATGTAGATCTGTCTCGGCCGCGCGATCTTCTGGTCCTTGTCGAGCAGCATCTCCTCCCATTGCGCCAGCCATCCGGGCATGCGGCCGAGCGCGAACAGGACGGTGAAGTACTCGGTGGGATAGCCCATCGCCTGATAGATCAGTCCCGAATAGAAATCCACGTTGGGATAGAGCTTCCGCTTGATGAAGTACTCGTCCTCGAGCGCGATCCGCTCCATTTCCAGCGCGATTTCGAGCTTGGGATTGAGGCCGGTCTGCTCGAACACTTCGTCCGCCACCTTCTTGATGAGCTTGGCGCGGGGATCGTACGACTTGTACACCCGGTGCCCGAATCCCATCAGGCGCCCGCGACCGGCCTTCACCTCTTCGATGAATCGCGGAATGTTCTTCTTGTCGCCGATCTCGTCGAGCATCTGGAGGACTGCCTCATTGGCGCCCCCGTGCAGCGGCCCGTACAG
>JBDTTA010000178.1:0-5832 GCA_039930845.1 Gemmatimonadales bacterium | reverse complement strand
CGCATGCCGCAAATGCGGTTGTCGCGAAAACGAATGACGACGCAGGTTCGCTGATCCATCACGTCGGCTGGCTCACTCTTGAGCCAGCTTCTCTCCCGGATCTCGACGATGACTCTGTCCTCGGCATCGTACCAGTCGCGGGCGAGTTCCTCGCGGCCCCAGTCGGCCTGGCCCAGACCGAACTCTCGATTCGACATCGCGCGGAGGACCGCCTCGCGGCCACGCCATTCCCCGCCGAGCGGCGGCGTCCCCGCCACCCAGTAGACGATGTCGTCGGTGAAGCATTCGCTCACCGCATCCATCCTGCCGGCGAAGAGCGCCTTCTCGTAGGCCCTGGCCACCTGCATGCGCTCGTTCATGGCATGACCTCCTCGGTCGTGTCGATCGAGCTGGCCTTTCGTCCCGCGCGCGGCATCGGTCGTCCGAACTCCGCGGCATGGCGATCGAGCACTCGCCACGAATCGAGCGCGCGGTCCACCAGCTCCCGCGCCGCGGCGTGCAGCGGCTCGCTGGCTCGCACCTGGCGGACATTGTTCTGCATGTCCTCGGCATCCCACCCCCGCGAATGTGCGATGAAGGGAAACGCAGGGAAGACGAAACCGAGCTCCGACCAGAAGGTGAGCATCCCGCCGGCCACCGCCTGGATATTGTCCTGCCCGCCGGTGATGATGAGCGCGGCGACCTTGTTGTTGATGAGCCGCTTGTTGTGAATCGTGATCTGATTCTGAATGCAGTTGAGCCGCTCGATCATCCGAAAGTACAGCGACGAGGCGTTGCCCCAGCGGATCGGAGTGGAGAGGAGGACGACATCGGCCCAGTGGACGATGCCCTCGTAGACCGGCGTGAGCTGGTCATCGGGATCGCGTTCGGTAATCGCGCACGGCCAGGTACAGGCGTGTGAGGCCTTCGAGTAATTCCCCTCGCAGGCACGAAACGCGAGGTCGCGAAGCTTGATCAGGCGGGTGTCGGCCCCACCCGCACTCGCGTGAGCCAGCGCGTGCTCGAGCAGCGCATCCGAGGTGGAGAGCCGCGGGTTGATCTGGTCCATCGCGGTGGTCGAGAGGCCCAGGACGCGTGGCGGAGCGCCCGCGGGCTTGGGATGCTCTTCGAGCAGATGGGATGGCTTGTGCTTGAGCAGGTTGCGCGGAAGGATCGGGGGGATCTGGACGAAGACGCCCTCCGCGCGCGATTCGATGAGATACACCGGCACCTGTTCCTCGTCATACCCCTCCGGGCCCTTGCCCGTGATCACGCTGTACTCCCAGGCGTGCCATGGGCACATCACGAATTCGCCGCGCACCCGTCCCCCGGATAGCGGTCCGCCACGATGATTGCAGATGTCCGAGATGGCGCGGAAGCGCCCATCGTGGTGGAAGACCGCGATCCGATGCCGTTCGACCTTCGTCGCGAAGGGAACCTGCCCCAGCAGCTCCGCCTCCGTGCCCAGCCGGTGCCACGTTGCCACGATCTTCCCCTGTCATGGGATAGGCCGTATTGTATCCCCCGCCGATCACGGCGTCGAGGTCGCGAGGGCTTGGTTCTTGCAGCCCGGGCCGAAGTTCCGTGGTATCTCCATATCCAGGCTGAGAGGTTCTTATCCAGTCCGACACGCCGTCCCCGATGGCCCGCCGGCCCAGCCGCGCGCCCAGCCAGAGCTTTCTCGTCGTCCTCGCGCTCTGCGGGATGGCGGGCTCGTTTGTGCTCACGCCCCGGGAGCGGATCGAGACTCGCACCCTGCCGGCGCTGTTCGCGCTCCGGGCGCTGGCGATGAAGGGGACGGCCGAGCCGGTGGTCGACAGCGCCGCGCTCGAGCACGACATCGTCTCGCGCTACGAGTACCGGCCGCTTGCCAGTTATCTCGGGCAGCGCACCAAGGATGTACGGATGGCCGACCGGATCGCGCGGGCGATCATGAAGGAGTCCGTACGGCTCGAAGTGGCGCCGAGTCTGTTGATGGGAGTATTGCTGACGGAAAATCCGAGGCTCGAGGCGAAGACGGTGAGCAGCCAGGGTGCCATCGGACTGATGCAGGTGATGCACTTCCATGCGGGCGAGTTCGACTGCGAGTCGGACGATCTGATGCAGGTCGAGTCCAACATCTGCCACGGTGCGCACGTCTTTCGCGGCTATCTCAAGCGCACGGGAAACGTGCAGCGGGCCCTGCTGCGGTACAACGGATGCGTGGCCAGCACCAACACCCCCAACTGCCACCGCTACCCCGGCAAGGTGATCCGCGCCGCCCACCAGGTGCGCCGGCAGTTACTGCTCTACCAGGCCTCGCACGTCGATCCTGTAGACTGATCCACCTGCGCGCGCCGCGTTCGCGGCGGCGCGCAGTCTGGACGATTCAGAGCTCCTTCTTCTCCGCCGTGCCCCCCGTTCCGATGTTGCCTGTCGTTGACTCCGCCTGAGTGCCGCCTTCCGACGCGCCGCCATTGGTGTGACGCCGCTCCTGAAAACGGTCCCATCGATCGGTGGCGCGCTCGCGCAGGTGGGAGGCCGCGTCGCGGACCTTCTCGCGGGTCGGCGCCGCCTGTTCGCTGGTGACGAAATAGGTGGCCGCCAACCCTGCCGCAAAGGTGAGGATGCCGAACAAGCCGGTGGAGTGATTGTCGTTCCTGCCTTCCAGGTGCTCGAGCCGATCCTCGATTTCTTCCCACGCCTTCCCGCCGCGATCGCGCAGATACGCCGCGCGCTTCCGGAGCATCTTCCTCGCGGGACGACTGCGCTCCTCGAATTCCTCGAGTCCGTCCTCGATGTCCTCGCCGAGCCCGGCCAGCCGATCCTTGAGCGCCTTCCGCGTCCGCTCACCGGCCTGCGGTGCGGCCAGCAATCCTACACCGAGCCCGACCACCGCGGCGAGCGCAATGGCGCCGGCGAGTCCCACGTGTCCGCCACTCTGTGCATCGAGATCGGGCAGCCGATCTCTCTCCGCGTCTTTCTTCATACGTCCTCCAACCGCCGCCAATCGAGCGGGGTGCGTGTTTCGCGATACGTGGCTCCGAATCGACCACCCGGAGCAGGGAACCCTACCCCCGCACTCTAATCGAATGCACGGGGGAGCGAAACTTCTTGCATTCCACCATCGGCCAGGGAAAAACGCCGCGCTGCCGCCTCCGTTCCGAGCCGGCGAAAATCACCGAGGCACCACCTGGCCATTGGGCTCGGTGGCCGGCGCATGGTTTAAGTAGGTGGTGCGGAAGGTGTTGGCGATCAGACCCGACGGATGCCGGGCCGGGAGGCTGACCGGAGGCGGAATAGAGCACGGAACTGGCACTTGGACCCCGCCGGGGACCACCACGCGTCCTCCTCCCTCAGCTTCGTTCCAGTCCACAGGAGCCCTTGCGGCCCCCGAATCTGTCGAGCCTGAACATGTATCTCGTCGAATTGAGACCGGGTAAGGAAGAGCTGTACAGGACCGGCGAAGAGCTGGCCGCCGCCATCCGCAGCGGTGATGTGGACGTGCATTCCCGCATTTACCACCGCGCGACCTCGAAGTGGATCTCGGTCACCCTGCACCCGCACTACAAGGCCATTGCCGCGGAGCGCGACCCGGCCGCCGAGGCGTCGAAGCCTGCCGCCGATAATCGCGCAGGCTGGACGTTCTTCAACGCTGCGTCGGAAACCCTTGAAGGCGCGAACGACGCCCCATCAGCGCCGGCGTCCGGAGCGAGCCCCGCGGTCGGTGGCAAGGACGGCCGCTGGCGGCGGCCGATGGCCCTCAGTGTCACGGGGCTCCTCCTCCTCCTCGGAATGCAGCTCGCCTTCTTCGGACCGCGCCCGCCATGGGCGGGACATCACGCCGTGGCCGGTTTGCCGCAGCCGAACCAGGTCGTCGCCTCGGCGAACGACGAGCAGCCCTCGCAGTCGCTGGTCTCGCTCGCGAGCACGGCGTGGAGCGGAAGCGGCGCCGGGGGATGGGACGCGAACGGGACCGGCAGGACGACGGGCGCCGACGAATCGGCCTCCGCCGATTCGGCGCCGCCACGCGCGCCCGCGCTGCCGGCAGCACCCGCCATCCGCATCACGACGCTCTCCCAGGTGCTGCCCAGCGCCGCGAAGCCGGCGGCGGCCAGGGAAGATGAATCAGCGCTGGAGGGCTTCCTCCGCCGCTGGTCGAACGCCCATGATGAAGCGCGCGAACGCCTGCAGTCGGGCATGCGCGTGTCGCGGCTTGATCAGCTCTTTGCCCCGACGAGACTCACGCCGAACGGCGGCGTCACCGAAACCCGGATGGGGCTGGCCGGTGCGGCCAACTTCATCCGCGTCTACCGCCAGCAGCGCGAAGCGATCGATCGCCAGTTTCAGGATTCGTTCGTGGTGATGACGCGGGAAAAGAAGCTGTCGTCGTCGGAGATCAGGCAGTGGTACGCCAAGGTGTCGCCGAAAGAGGTGCCCGCCCTGGCGACGCTCGCGACCACCCTGGTCACTGGCGTGGACAGCCTCCTCGGGGTGCTCGACGCGCAGGCCGGCGCGTATCGCATCGAGAAGGGGACGATTCATTTCGAGGATGCGGGCGCGGCAGAGGCATATGGAGATTTGCGCCAGCAGATCGCCAAGGCGATGGACGTGGCCAAGGCGACCGGCGGGGCCGACTCCACGGGCCCCATGATCTATCTGCTCAACGCGATCGGCTCTACCCGGCTTCCGAAGGAGTCCTGAGCAGCAGCGACGCCGGCACGATTTCCATGGCGCGCTCGGCGAGCGCACCTTTGCCTTTGGCCTGCAGCGCGTGATACGCCTCCCGCGGTGACACGCCGCTCCGGCGGCTGCCATGGTGATCGGTGGCGATCACGTCCACCAGCCCCTCCGCCACCATCTCCCACGCCAGCTCGAGCGATCCGGGCGACGAGTGCTGATAGTGACCCGTGAAGCTCCCCGCGTTCACCTGAAGTAGCGCACCCCGCTCCCGCCAGCGCCGCATCAGATCGACCGGCTCCGCGCCATCCGAGTAGCGGTATCGCTCCACGTGGGCGATCAGGATACGGCGTCCCGCGGCCACCGCCGCGTCGATCACGTCGATGTGTGTTCCCCGCAGGTCGAATCCGAACTCCACCAGCATCGCATCCGATCCGTCGAGGCCGATGTCGGACCGCGCCGCGGCCCGGCGCATCTCGTCGCCGTCGGCCGCCCAGATTTCCTGTCCCAGTCCGAGCGTGGGGAGGCCGGGCTGCCCGTCGAGGGCCGCGACGAGGCCATCGAACGAGCGGCGATGGCGCGACAGCTCGCGGGCGAGCTCCGCGGCGCTCTCGAGGTATGGCAGAATCAGGTGCGGCGTGGTGACCAGCCTGCGAACGTCCTCGTCGTAGAGGGCCGACAGGGATGCGCGCGACTCGTCGATCGAGGCGGACCCGTCATCGACGCCGGGAACAAGGTGGCTGTGCAGGTCCACGAAGGCGGGGGTCTGGTTTACTCGCAGTCGGGTGCCTTGGCGCGCCGTTCGACGAACGCGACCGGGCGGTCCGAGCGCTTCACCCGCACGAGCTCGAACGGATACGCCGCGTTCGGAATGGAATGGCAGTCCACCGTCGTGCGCACCACCGCGACAAGCCTTCCGTTGCGGGTGCCGACGCTATCAACATGGATCTGGTCACCGGTCCGGAGCTTCCCCGCCCCCACAAGCAGGACGATGCTGCGGCTGAAGTCGACCACCGGCAGCGGCGGCGCGGACGCCTGCCCTCTCGTCGCCTGGGCCCAGATATTTCCCCACGTTTCGGATTCCCTGATGACGTATCGAATCGAGTCCGGGAACGACGGGACGTCGTCGTAATAGAGCCGCGCATCCGGCTCGACGGCCAGCAGGTTCTCGGCTGGTGGCGGTGGCGGTGGCGG
>JBDTTA010000177.1:0-5855 GCA_039930845.1 Gemmatimonadales bacterium | reverse complement strand
GACTTCGGGTGCCTCGTCTCCGAGGCTGGAGCGGGCTGCACCTGGTCCATCAACAGCCAGGTCAACCTTCTCACCGCGTGGTCCAACGATCCGGTGAGTGATCCGCCAAGCGAGATGTTCTACATCCGCGATGAGGATTCCGGCGAGCTGTGGAGTCCGACCCCGCTGCCCATTCGGGAGCAGGGAAGCGAATACGTGGTGCGCCATGGGCATGGCTATACGCGATTTGCGTACGACGCGCACGATGTGGGGGCCGCGCTGCTGCAGTTTGTGCCGGCGGACGATCCGATCAAGATCTCCCGGCTCACTCTGACGAACCATTCCCAACGCCACAAGCGCCTGTCCGTGACCGCATACATCGAATGGGTGCTGGGAGTGGCGCGGAGCAAGACCGCGCCATTCGTGGTGACCGAGATGGATGCCGCGACCGGAGCGATGTTCGCGCGGAACTCGTGGAATGAAGACTTCGCCACGCGGATCGCGTTTGCCGACCTTGGCGGCGCACAGACCGCGTGGACCGGCGACCGGGCCGAGTTTCTGGGGCGGAACGGGGCGCTCGACCGCCCCGCCGCGCTGGGTCGTGGCGAACGGCTGTCGGGGCGCAGCGGGGCGGGGTTTGATCCCTGTTGCGGGCTTCAGACGACGGTCGCAATTCCTCCTGGCGGGCACGTTTCCATCGTCTGTTTTCTGGGTCAGGCAGAGACTCGCGAACAGGCGCGGGTGCTGATTCGGCGTTACCGGACCGACGATCTCGATGCTCGCCTCAAGGTCGTCACCGACGGGTGGGATCAGGTACTGGGCACGTTACAGGTAAAGACCCCCGACCGATCACTCGATCTCCTGCTCAATCAGTGGCTGTTGTACCAGACACTCGCCTGCCGGCTGTGGGCGAGGACCGCGTTTTATCAGGCCAGTGGCGCGTACGGCTTTCGCGATCAGCTGCAGGATGTCATGGCCCTCACTGTTACACGCGCGGACCTGACGATCGGACAGATCCGGAGAGCCGCGTCGCGCCAGTTCGTGGAAGGTGATGTCCAGCATTGGTGGCACGAGCCGGTTGGTCGCGGCGTGCGTACTCGCATCAGTGACGACCTCCTGTGGTTGCCGTATGTGACCAATCATTATCTGGAGGTAACTGACGACAGGACCGTTCTCGACGAGGTCATTCCGTTCCTCGAGGGGCCTGTGCTGATGGCTGACCAGGTGGACGCCTACTTCGAACCGCGGATGTCGGCCATTCCTGGAACGCTCTTTGAACACTGTGCACGAGCGCTGGACCGGAGTCTGGCTGTTGGAGCCCACGGGCTTCCCTTGATGGGAGCGGGGGACTGGAACGATGGAATGAATCGCGTTGGAATCAAGGGGAAGGGCGAGAGCGTATGGCTTGCGTGGTTCCTGTATACCACGCTCACGATGTGGGCTCCCATTGCGGCGGCTCGGGGTGAGACCGAGCGCGCCGACACGTGGGCTGGACATGCAAAAAAAATCAAGGAGGCCGTCCAGAATGAGGCGTGGGACGGGAACTGGTACCGCCGCGCGTATTTCGACGATGGCACACCGCTCGGTACGGCCGGGAGTGATGCGTGCGCCATTGATTCGATCGCGCAGTCGTGGAGCGTGATGTCAGGCGCCGCCGATCCCGATCGTGCTCGGCGCGCCATGGCGTCCGTTGATCAGTATCTGATTCGGCACGATGATCGGCTCATCCTCCTGCTCGCGCCACCATTCGATCATACCGCGCTCGAACCCGGTTACATCAAGGGCTACGTACCGGGCGTGCGGGAGAATGGAGGACAGTACACGCATGCGGCGGTCTGGACCGTCATCGCGTTCGCCGAACTCGGTGACGGTAACAGGGCCGCCGAGCTGCTCTCGATGCTCAACCCCATCACGCACGCGGCAACTCCGCGCGATGTGCAGCGATACCGTGTCGAGCCGTACGTGACTGTGGGGGATGTGTACTCCAGGTCGCCGCACACCGGTCGTGGTGGTTGGAGCTGGTACACCGGGTCAGCTGGTTGGACGTATCGCGCCGGGACTGAGTGGCTCCTTGGCATCCGGCTCCGGGGTGAACGGTTGGTGGTGAGCCCGTGCATCCCGTCGCACTGGCCGGGATTCAGTGCGAGGTTACGGTATCGTTCCGGGCAATACGACATAATTGTCGAGAATCCGCGCGGGGTCTGCCGAGGAGTGTCCTTGCTGGAGCTCGATGGCGTCGAGGTGCATGAGCGTGGAGGCGTTCCGTTGATCGACGATCATCGGAGTCATCAGGTTCGAGTGGTGCTGGGGTAAGGACGTCTCCCGGGTGCATGTGGAAATGATCGGTGGACGCCTCTGCTTGAGTGACAGGTCTCGACTCCTTCCCTCCGCATTCGGTATCCGGTGAATGGAACACTCCATTCACTCTGCCCTCAGGCGATCTTTCCCGTGGCGACCGCGCGAACGATGTCGGTTTGCGAGATGACACCTACCAGGGCCCCATTCTCCTCGACAAAGAGCCGGCGCACTTCCGCGTAGAGCATGTGTTGTGCTGCCTCATGCACCTCCGCGGTCGACTCGATCGTCAGTGGCCTCGTCGTCATGATGTCCCGCACCGATGTCTTCTCCATGAGGATCTGCCGCTCCTCGGAGCTGCGGGTCTCGGCCTGCGCGGCGATCAAGTCGGTGGTCGAGACGACCCCGACTAATCGGCGCTGTCCGTCCACAACTGGAAGACCGGTGACCTGCGCGTCCGCCAGAGAGATCACAACCTCGGACACGGGTGTGTCGCGAGTCACGGTCTTTACCGCGGGCTCCATGATGTCAACGACTTTCATCCCGTCTCCTGGTTCAGGCCTCCTGCTTCATCAACCACAACCACGCTCCCGGACACCCTCGAGCCGGTAACCCCCAGTAGGGGTCGCGCGGCATAACCGCTCCGGGTCGGACGCCAAAGATGGTGACACGGCTGTGAAGGCAGGGTGAAGCCTGCTCTAAAGGGGCCTCTTGCACACACCGCATGGGACATCGGTTCGGCGCCGAGGCCCGGCATGGTTCGCCTTCGTCTTTCGGGGAGGCAGTTGTTCCACGAGGTGTACAGGTGTAATAGTCCGGGAGGGTGCGCGTCAGCAGGGATGAAGGTGACGATGGAACCCGCTGGCTGACCCGCACACAAAGGAGCTCGTCCCGATGAGCAACCCCGAGAAGCTGCCCCAAGGGTGTACCTGCAGCACCGGCTGCACCTGTGAGAAGTGCGCGTGCAGTACCGCCCCATGCGGGTGCGGATGCAAGTAGTGCCCGAAGCCGTCGAGCGCGATCCGCGCGAGCCAGAGGTGCTCCAGGCACTGCTGGACAACCACGCGCGGTTCCTCGCGTTCCTCGAGCGTCGAGTGGAGTCACGCGACCTGGCGGAAGACATTCTGCAGGAGGCGTTCGTTCGAAGCCTCGACCACGCCGACTCCCTGCGGAGCCCGGAGTCGGCGACCGCCTGGTTCTACCGGGTGCTCCGCAACGGCGTCACCGATCACTTCCGCCGCCAGGGAACCCGGAGTCGGGCCCTCGACCGATTGGCGGCCGAGTCCGACGCAGCTGACTCGGATGCGGAGCTCGAGGCGGCGGTCTGCGCGTGTGTCCTCGGACTCGTCGAGACGCTCAAGCCCGAGTATGCTGCCGCGCTCCGCCGGGTCGATCTGGACGGCGTGAGCGTGCGCGGCTACGCCGAGGAGACCGGCATCACACCCGGCAATGCAGGAGTGCGCCTCCACCGGGCCCGCGAGGCGCTTCGGAAACAACTGGCCCGTAGCTGCGGCACGTGTCTCGAGCACGGCTGCCTGGATTGCCGGTGCAAGAACTAGCCCCTCGCCGACGCAGATTCTTCCGCCCCCACATCGTTCATGGCGCTCCCGCCTGGGAGCAGTCCTCCCACTCCGATTGCCCTCACTGTCCGCCCGCCGAGTGCTCCCAGGTATCGCCCTGCGCGAGCACGACGACGCTGATCGTTCCCGCCTCCTCCCTGGCGACCAGCTACCTGCTCGGTCACCGGGCAAGCGCCGGCCGTCCACACGAGCCCCTCCGCTCCACCTCACACGCGCCCCCGACCCCGCCTCCGCAACTGATCGCCTAGTCCCGATCGCCGTTGAAGCCGTTTCACGACTAGGAGACCAACATGCGAACGCACTCACTCGCCGTACTCGCGGCCGGACTCGTCGTCTTTCCAACCGTCCTCGAGGCGCAGCACGAACATCCCGCTGCTCCGGACACCCGCGCCGCCATGGATTCGATGCCCGACATGTCGGGTCCCGCGCACGGCGTGATGACCGGTGTACTCGGCATTCCGATGACCCGGAATAGCTCGGGCACATCGTGGCTGCCCGACGCCGCCCCGATGCACGCGGCCCACTTCACGGCAGGTCGCTGGAGTCTCATGGTTCACGGGTCTCTGTACGCGATGTACGACAGGCAGCTCACTCAACGCGGCGGTGATCAGGTCAGCAGCCCGAACTGGGGGATGCTCATGGCTGGTCGCGGGCTGGCCGGTGGATTTTTGCAATTCCGCGGGATGTTCAGCGCGGAGCCGTTCACGGTTGGAGGCCGCGGGTACCCGTTGCTGCTCCAGACCGGGGAGTCCTACAGAGGCGAACCGCTGCACGACCGGCAGCACCCGCACGACCTGTTCATGGAGCTCGCCGCGCTCTATGAACGACCGGTGGCCTCCAATCTGGCGGTATCGCTCTATCTTGCGCCGGTGGGGGAGCCGGCGTCAGGGCCGGTGGCCTTTCCGCATCGCCCCTCGGCGGCGAACGATCCGCTGGCTCCGCTCAGCCATCATTGGCAGGATGCCACCCACATCTCGTTCGGGGTGCTCAGCGCCGCGATATTCAGTCGTACGGTGAAGCTCGAAGGCTCACTGTTCAACGGCCGCGAGCCCGATGAGGATCGCTATGATTTCGACTACGCCGGCCGGAGCCTGGACTCCTGGGCCGGCCGCCTCACCGCGAACCCGAACGCCAACTGGAGCCTGAGCGCATCCTATGCCTACCTCAAGAGTCCCGAGGAGCTCAGGCCCGAGGAGTCGCAGCGTCGGATCACCGTTGCCCTGCTGCACTCGAAGCCGTTCGGGGTCGACGGCGACTGGTCGAGCGCACTGATTTACGGGGCCAACAGGCACCGCGGCGGTGAGTGGGAGAACAGCGTGACCGCCGAGAGCAACCTGGAGCTCGATGGCCGAAATGCCGTGTTCGGCCGCCTCGAGTACGTCCGCAAGAGCGCCGGGGACCTCGTCGTCGTCGGCCCTCCGGACCGGGAATTCGATATCGGATCGCTCGTGCTCGGCTACGTCCGTGAGGTCGCGCGCCTGAGGGGCGCCACGCTCGGCGTGGGAGTTCGAGGAGCGTTGAACTTCGTCCCGGCCGATCTGGATCCCACCTACGGCACCCGTACGCCCGCGGGGCTCGCGCTCTATGTCCGCATTCGGGCCAGGGAAATGCGAATGATGATGGAGGATGCCTCATGACCTCGATGCACGAGCATCACCAGGCCCACGGACCACAGCACGAGGGCCCCGACAGCACCAACGCCGGGCACGACACACACGCCGGACACTCGGTCGCGATGTTCCGCGACAAATTCTGGCTTACCCTCCTAATGACGATCCCCACGCTCGTCTGGGGCCACATGCTTCAGCGCGCGCTGGGGTACACCGCGCCGGCCCTCCCGGGGTCGCGGTGGATTCCCGCGGTGTTCGGTACGGCCGTTTTCCTCTACGGCGGCTGGCCCTTCATGCAGGGAGCCGTCCGCGAGCTGCGCGGCCGCCTGCCCGGCATGATGACGCTCATCGCGCTCGCGATCTCGGTCGCCTTCGTGTTCAGCGCCGTCGT
>JBDTTA010000176.1:0-5878 GCA_039930845.1 Gemmatimonadales bacterium | reverse complement strand
CAGCCCGCGCCTTCCGGCGTGACCGGTTGCGGCGGCTCCAGGCGCCGGCGTGCCGCCGCGCCGAGTTTGGCCGGGATGAGGCAGATCGCTCCGTAGAAGGCGAACACCAGGAGGCCCATCGGCAGCAGATTGGCACCGGGGTCCTGAACGAAGGCGACCAGTGCCTGCGCGCCGAAGGGGGTGAAGGCCCACCGCGAGCTTCGCTCGGGGGCGAAAAAGGCGAGCGCGGCCACGACCAGGGCAACCGACGGCAGAAACCACGAGAAATAAAGTGCACTGTCCCACGCCTCGCGGCGGTGGGTGAGCTGACTGATGCCGATCCAGCCGGCGGCGCCGACAGCCGCCGCAATGCCGTAAGCCACCTTTGCATTCAGCGTCGTCATCGTCTCGTTCCCCCCATCACTCGAGATGCGCGACAAACTCGCGAAGCGCACGAAATGCCCGCGTGATATCGGCGAGCTGGTGATTCGCATTGAGACCACTGGGATTCGGCAGCACCCAGATCACGGCCGACCCCAGCGAGCGCGGCTGGAGCCCGATCCCGGCCTTCGGCTGGCGAAAAGCGATTCGGTAGGCCCCGATGCCGAGCACTGCCACGCTGCGCGGCCGGTAGCGAGCGACTTTGCGAGCCAGCCACGACCGGGCTGCCCGGAGCTCCGCCTGCGTCAGCTCGGCCGCCGCGGCAGTGGCCCGTCGCACGAGATTGGTGACCCCGAGACCGTACTCCAGCAAGCGCCGTTCCTCGCCCGCCGACAGCAGCTCGTCAGTGAAGCCAGAGGCGTGGAGTGCGGGCCAGAATCGGTTCCCCGGCCGGGCAAAGTGGTGACCGGTCGCCGCCGAGTATAGTCCGGGATTGATCCCGCAGAACAGCACTGACAGGTCGGGAGCGATGAGATCGGGGACGGTCCCGTTCACCGCCGCCGCGATTTCAGCCGGGGTAGGCCGCATCAGAGTCTGCGCTCGCGGTCGATCGATGAGCGGCCCGCCGCTCCCAGACGAGCACCTCCCAGTTCAGATTCGATCGTGCGCATCGCACGTCGAATCCGGCCGAGGCAATCAGCGACCGGATCCTGGCCACGGGATGCACGAAGAACTGGAATGGGTCTCCGGCGCGGCGGCGGCGCAGGTTCTTCCACCAGGTGCGGCCCCGCACATACCAGCGCTCGCGTGGAAAGCTCAGCGCGTAGTACCGATTGGCTTTCCGGGTCGACGCCTCCATCAGGGCCTCGAGATCGTGATAGCAACAAACCACCCGGTCCAGCGTCACCAGATCGGCCGGGGCGAGCTCCGCGACGAGCCCCACGACGTCTCCATACCGAAAATGCACTCGCCCATCATGGCCGCGCCGAGCCGATTCCTCCCTGGCCGCTTCAACGTAGGCGCGGGCCACCTCGATGTGGACCGCCGTTCCCACGCCAGCATCGAGCAACTCATGATGCAGCACCCCGATGCCGGCGCCGACGTCGAGCAGAGAATCGGCTGACAGATGAACGTCGCGCAGACACTGGAGCATCAGCCGCGCGGTGCCGGTCGGTCCCCGCCGCCGGTAGGCAACGAGATCCGACTGCGCGCGCGCCGGTGTGAAATGCGCGTCGGTACAATCACACTGACCACCGGGCGTCGCGCTCACCGATCGCGCCGCTCGTGCGGGAAGCGATCGGGAAAGAGCTCGGCACTTCCATCGAGATTCCCCGTCTCGGCATAGGTCATGGGAACACCGTCGGGCGCCAGTACTCGACCGCCGACAACCTCGCCCAGCACGAGCTCGTGGTCGCCACACGGATGGCGAGCTGTCACGCGGCAATCGAGCCAGGCCGTGGCATCCTCGAGCACCGGCGGTCCCGAGGCCGCCGACTGCCACCGCTGCCCGGCCAGCTTATCGACCGCCCTCCCCGACCGAGTCCCGAAGTGGCGCGCCAGCTCCAGCTGGCCATGGCGCAGGACGTTCACCGTGAAGGCGCCGCTCGCGGCGAGAAGACTGTACGACGCATGCGAGGGGTTGATGCTGAGCGCCAGTAGCAGCGGCTCGAAGCTCACCTGCGTCACCCACGCAGCGGTGAACGCGTCCCGCCGATCATCATGCGCCACGCCCACCACGTAGAGGCCGTTGGTCAGTCGGCGAAACAGATCGATGGGGCGGCTGCTCATCGGGGTCCGCCTTCCGCCGGCTCCCTGGGAGCCTTCCGCTCGATTCGACGATCCGGAACGAGCCACATGAGCGCCACGAAGATGTACAACCCTCCCGCGATCCACGGGCGCATGAACGCGGCGGGGATCGCGAGGGCGTAGAGCACCGGGGACAGCCTGCCCTTCCAATCGGCGCCCACCGCCTGCGCCAGCACGGAATGGGGCCCTTCCTGGGTAAGGATCGCGCGCTGCAGCAGCCAGTACGCGATCGCCGCCAGGAGGAGAATCACCCCGTAGAGGGCCACTGGCACCGGCGCGAAGTGATTTTCCCCCATCCACCCGGTGACGAACGGCACCAGGGAGAGCCAGAACAGGAGGTGCAGGTTGGCCCACAGGATGGTGCCGTTCACCCGGTGGGTGACATGGAGCATGTGATGATGATTGTTCCAGTAGATTCCGAGATAGATGAAGCTGAGCACATAACTCAGAAACACCGGGATCAGCGGCTGCAATGCGGCGGGCTCGACCTCGTGCGGCACCTTCATCTCCAGCACCATGATCGTGATGATGATCGCCAGCACACCATCGCTGAACGCTTCGAGTCGTCCTTTACCCATTGTTCCTCAGCGTCTGCTTGCGAAGACGGGTCAGCGGCCGTGGCGCCATCGCTGTGGAGAGTCCATGCACATGCCCAGCCGATTACTCATTCGCGTCGTTCCGGCGCTCATCGTGCTCGTCGTGGTGGGCCTGCAATTGTGGGTCAGGCCCTCGTCCAATGGTTCCGTAGCCAGGACACCCGTTGCAGCAGCGGGTCCGGGCACCGCCAATCTCGCGCTCCAGACGGCGGCGCTGGCGCACACATCTGGAATCGAGGTCGACGCGCATGGCCGCGTGACGCGCCTCCTCCCCGATGACAACGACGGGGCGCGGCATCAGCGGTTTATCGTGAGAGTTGCCGACAATCTCACGATTCTCGTCGCCCATAACCAGGATCTCGCTCCGCGTGTCCCGGTCCGCCAGGGGGATTCGGTGGCGGTCCGGGGTGAGTATATCTGGAACGACCGCGGCGGCCTCATCCACTGGACGCACCACGATCCTGCGCATCGCCACCAACCCGGCTGGATCGAGTACCGGGGTCGACGATATGAATGAGCTCGCCAGGTGAACTCCGCCGCGATCCGGACGGCGTCGTCCGCAGAATGAACTTCATGCAGATGCCTCCGGATGCCTCACTGTTCGGCGTCAGCCTCGAGCACCTCAAAATGGACAACGGTCGGTTCCATCTCGAGCAGATACCGGGTGTCCTCGGGGTAGTACCGCGCCCGCGCAATGTCATCACCAGCGAACGCCCGGATGCTGGCCCATGAGTCCCAGAGGGTGGTCAGCAGGTAATGCACCACGTCGCCCTCCTGCCGGCGAAGGACCTGGACCCCGCGATTGCCCGGCGTGTGCCGATAATCTGCAAGGCCGCTGCGCAGCAGATATGCGTAGTAGGCGTCGGCGTCCACCGCGCGCACCCGGCCATGCCACTGGCGAGCAATCAGCCCCACCTCTCCAGGGCTAGGCTGCATAGGCCCGCCGCAGCTTTTGAACAGTGGCCATGCTGTTCCTCCGGATTGGATATCGGCTTAGTCCAGGTGGATCGTCCCTTCGCTCACAAAGACGCTCGCCCCTCCGATCCGCGCCTCGACCACCCTGCCCGACCGCTTCACCACGCTCGCCTCGAGCACACTCGGCCGGCCCATCTCCACGCCCTGCGCGATTCGCCAGCGGCGGATGCCATCGGGCGTGGACCCGAGCCCCCCGAGCAGCGCGGCCAGCGCGCAATTGGCGCTGCCGGTGGCCGGATCCTCCGGCACCCCGTCGAGCGGAGCGAACATGCGCGCGCGGAGGTCGAAGTCGCCGCTGCCGTGAACGTACAGAAGGATGTCGGGGACGATACCGAGGGAGACGAGGGCCTCGATTGCCGGCATGCCTGGCCGGGCCCGCTCCAGCGCCGACCGGTCGCGCAGCTCGGCTACGACGAACGGCAGGCCGACCGACGCCACCTGTGGGGGATGGGTGCTGGTCACCACATCGTCCGGCGACAGCGAGACGGCCGCGGCGAGGGCATCGACCGGGACGAGCGCGCCGAGCGAGAGCGGCTCCGGCGCGCTGAGCTCACAACAGATCACCCCGTCATCGCGCCGCCGGATGGTGACCGGTACCAATCCCGCCCGCTCCTCGAACGTCACTGTCACGGGCTGGTCGACCGACCCCAGCTCGCCGGCCGTGGCCAGCGCGAACGCCGTGCCGATATTGGGATGGCCTGCAAACGGGACCTCGACCCACGGCGTGAAAATCCGGACACGACGGGTATGCCCCTGCTCGGGTGGGAGCACGAACGTGCTCTCGGAAAAGTTGAATTCCCGCGCGATCTGCTGCATCGCGGTGTCCGACAGGCCACGGGCATCCGGCAGCACGGCAAGCTGATTGCCACCGAAACGGGTGTCGGTGAAGACGTCGCAGGTGAAGTAGCGGAAGCCCGTCATCCGGGACCGCTGTCCTGCTCGGGCCGCTCGGCTTCCGGGACGAGCAGCCAGAGCAGGGCGTACACGAGGATCCCCGGGAACGCGACCGACACGATCGAGCCCACGACATAGATGACGCGCAGCAATGTGGGGTCAACGTGGAAATATTCCGCCAGGCCGCCGACGACCCCGGCGATCTGCCGGTTGGTCCTGGAGCGCCGCAGCGGGCGCGAGATGTCGGGCATGTGCCCTCCGGTCAGACTCGGATGTGCCAGGGGAGGCGCCGGCTAAGTCCTTCGGGCCCCTTCGAACAATTCGATCGGATTGCCCGACGGATCCTCCAGCAACACCTGGTTTCCGCCGATGCCGATCACCATCTCATTGCGAAAGCGCACGCCCGCGTTCCGCAACCGCTCGATGGCCGCAGGGAGATCGGTGACCTCGAGTTGAAATCGATTCCAGCCGCCCGGCTCGGGAGTCCGGCCGTCGGGCATCGATTGCCCGCCGCCTCCGCTGCCGCTGGGAACGCTCAGGAGAAGTTGGAGATTTCCCCGCGAGAGCATCCCGAATGTGGGGGCCGGCCGCATTTCGATCGTGAAGCCGAGATGCGTGGTATAGAAGGCGATCGCCGCATCGAGGTCAGTGACGATGTATCGAACGCTGACGACGGCCATTCGAATCCTCCCCCCTGGAGATGCTCATCGAAGCTTACCGATCTGGTCCGCGAGCTCACGGGCCAGCAGCTGCAGCTCCATATGCTCGGGATGGAGCTTCCCGGGTGCCTGGGAAGTGAGGCTCGAACGAACCGCCTGAATGCCCTCGATGGCGCGACGAAGCTTCAGTCGCTCGATACGAACCGGAGCCAGGGCGCCGTGCCCCGCGGAGAGGATGGCCCACATGTTCGTGCGGAGCGTATCGACTGAACGCTTGAGGTCCTCAAGGCCCGGGGGGGTGGCCGGCGCTCGCGTGAGGCGGGTATCCACCTCGTCGAGAAGGCTGCGGAGCTTGGCCAGTTGCTGGGCGAGCGGCTCTTCTGCCATGGCGTTTCCTCATTCGAGAAAAAGTAGGAATAACCGCATCGTCAGTCGAAGCCTGCGAGAGTCGGCGAGCGGTTACGATCCGGAGGGTAGTCTGTACTCGAACTCGTAGGAATGCTTCCCCGCTGCCACGGTTATCAGCATCTGGCCCGTCAGACCCTGCAAGTCGCCGGTGCCCGAGGCCGGGACGACCGTGACGGTCAG
>JBDTTA010000175.1:0-5893 GCA_039930845.1 Gemmatimonadales bacterium | reverse complement strand
GCACGCTGGCTCCGGCAGTGAGGCTCGACGCCGGGGGCGGCATCCGGGCAGAGCCGGAGTGGCAAGTTGGAGGCCGCTCCTCTCGCGTCGCTCAGGTTCGTGCGACGAAACGGCTTACCTGTCGCGAAGGTCGGGTGCCTCCCTGTGCGAGGCGCACGGTGCGCCGCCCATTGCGAGGCGGGGGGTGCCGCGTGCGGAGGAGCGGGACAACTCGCTTGACCGAGGCCCATTTCACAACTAACTTTGCAAGTCTGTCCCCGGAATGGGGATGCATTGCACTCAACTCGACGAGCGAATGCCGACCATCAATCAGCTCATCCGGCACGGCCGGAAAGACGTGTTAGCGAAAGACAAGGCGCCGGCCCTCAAGTCCAATCCGCAGCGACGCGGCGTGTGCACCAGGGTCTACACCACCACGCCCAAGAAGCCCAACTCGGCGCTCCGCAAGGTGGCGCGTGTCCGGCTCACCAACGGGTTCGAGGTGACCGCCTACATTCCCGGCGAAGGTCACAACCTCCAGGAGCACTCGATCGTTCTCATCCGGGGCGGCCGCGTGAAGGACCTGCCGGGCGTGCGCTACCATATTGTGCGCGGCACGCTCGACTCCGCCGGCGTCAACGACCGCCGGAAGAGCCGCTCCAAGTACGGCGCCAAGCGGCCCAAGGCGGCGGGCAGCGCGCCGGCGGCCAAGGGAGGGAAGAAGTGAGCCGGCGGAACAAGGCGGTCAAGCGCCCGGTCCCCCCCGATCCGCGCTACGACAGCCAGACGGTCTCCAAGTTCGTCAACAATCTCATGTTCGAAGGAAAGAAGAGCGTCGCCGAGGGGATTTTCTACTCGGCCATGGACATGATCGAGGAGCGGACGGGGCAGCCTGGGGTGTCGGTGTTCAAGCAGGCGGTCAACAACGCCAAGCCAACGCTCGAGGTCAAGAGTCGCCGGGTGGGCGGCGCGTCGCTGCAGGTGCCCGTGGAGGTGCGCCCCGACCGCCGCACCGCGCTGGCCATGCGGTGGCTCATCTCCTTCTCGCGCGCCCGCACGGAGAAGACGATGTCCGAGCGGCTCGCCGCGGAGCTGATTCTCGCCTCGAAGGGCGAAGGCAACACCATCAAGAAGAAGGAAGACACGCACCGGATGGCCGAGGCCAACCGCGCGTTTGCGCACTATCGCTGGTAAGAAGCGGCCAGAGGCGCGACGGGCCATGGGCAGAGAGACGAGGTCTCTCCGCCTTTTGCTTGTGCGGCGTTCTTGACGTGTGGCACGCTTACCGGGTAGGATTTTACACTGGCTTCGCGCCTCTTCCCTACCGAGACGCCCGTGTCGTCTGATGGTGTCCACAACCCGCATCCAAAAACATCTCACGAAGCTCCGGGACTCGTGCCCGCCGTGGTCGTGGGCATCGGTGCGTCCGCCGGCAGCGTGGAGGCCTTTACACAGATGCTGACGGCGTTGCGGCCCGACACCGGCGCGGCGTTCGTATTGCTCTCGCATCTCTCTCCCACACATCGTTCCGAGCTTTCCCGCCTCTTCGCTCCACTGACCCGGATGTCGGTGCACGATGCGGTCGATGGGGAATCCGTCGAGCCGAATCACGTGTACGTCCTGCCCGCCAATAGAAGTCTGACCATCGCCGAGGGACGCCTGCATCTCGCCGACCGCGATGAGGCCACCACGCATCCGACTGCCATCGACCAGTTCTTCCAGTCCCTGGCCGTGGATCTGGGTTCGAAAGCGGTCGGAGTGATTCTCTCCGGCACCGGCTCGGACGGTACCGCGGGTCTTACGGCGATCAAGGCCCGTGGAGGCACCACCTACGCAGAGGACCCGGTCCTCGCGGCGTATGATGGAATGCCGCGGAGCGCGGTGCGCGCCGGGGTAGTGGACTTCGTGCTGCCGATCGGGGAGATCGCCGGTGCCCTCGGGAAGCTGGACGGGATGAGTCGCCCTCCGTCCGAGCCCGAGGAGACTCCCCCAACGGACGCCGCGCCGGACGATGGGACGGGCGAGCCGATGCCGGCCCATTCGGCGGTGGAAGGCGAAGCACTCGAGGCGATCATCAGGATCCTCCAGACCGCGACCGGCGTGGATTTCCACCACTACAAGCGACCGAGCCTGGCGCGGAGGATCCGGCATCGGGTAGATGAAGTGAGGCTGGGGGACTTCGTGTCCTATCTGGCGCGGCTGCGGAGCGACCCCGATGAAGTGTCGGCGCTCTTCGACACCGTGCTGATACAGGTCACCGGGTTCTTCCGTGAGCCCGCGACCTTCGGGGTTCTGCAAAGCACGGTCATCCCGCCGTTGCTCATTGGTCGTTCGGCGGGTACGCCGCTCCGAGCCTGGGTGGTGGGTTGCGCCACCGGTCAGGAGGCGTACTCCCTCGCCATGTCCTTCCTGGAAGTCGAGGCCGGTCTCGGCCTCGATGCCCTCGTCCGGGTCTTCGCCTCAGATCTCAGCGAGTCGGGGTTGGCGAGGTCTCGAGCGGGGCAATACTCGCGCGACGACACCACCGGTCTCTCTCCGGAACGGCTGCAACAATTCTTCGTGCCGGTGGACCATGGCTTTCAGGTGAACAAGCGATTGCGGGGGATGTGCGTGTTCGCCCGCCACGACATCACCCGCGATCCGCCCTTCGCGCAGTTGGATCTCGTGCTCTGCTGCAACGTGCTCATTTACCTGGATCAGGTTCTCCAGCGGCGAGTCCTGCAAAACATTCATTACGCTCTCAAGCCGAGCGGATATCTTGTGCTGGGACCGGCCGAGACCACGGCCGGGGTCGATGGACTCTTTTCGCCGCTCGACCGGAAGCAGAAGATCTTCCTGCGCCGGCATGCCCCTTCGCGCCCTCACGTGAGCCTCGACAAGACCGGCGTCGAGCATGCCCCGCCGGTGAAACCGGCCAGCCCTTTGCGCTCAGTGCCGTTGCAATGGAGCACCGCAGAACTCCAGCGGGCCGCGGAGCGAGTGTTGTTCGCCCAGTATGCCACAGCCAGCGTGATCGTCAACTCGGAACTCGAGGTTCTCCACTTCCAGGGACGAACCACTCCCTATCTCGAGGCGCCGACCGGGGGGCCCACCGCGCAACTCCTGCGGTTGGCGCATCCGGATCTCCGCCTGATTCTGGGACGCTTGCTACGGCGGGCCAAGAAAGACCAGGGCCTCGTGCGGCGGCGGGGGGTTCGCTTCAAGGTCGGCGACACGGCTGGACGAGTCACCATGAGCGTGCTCCCGGTGTTCCTGGACGCCACCGTCGGGGAGTACTACCTCGTGGTGTTCGACCGAACCCCTCGCCAGAGCGAGAGCGGCGAGTCGGCTGACGGCGGTGTTGCCACGGTGTCCGCGGGCGGGGAGACCTCGCGCGTGCTGGAGCTGGAGACGGACCTGGCCGAAAACAAGGAGTATCTCCAGGCGATCATCGACCAGCAGGACGCGACGCACGCGGAGCTCCAGGCGGCGTACGAGGCGAGCCTGTCGGTCAACGAGGAGTACCAGAGCACCAACGAGGAGCTGGAGTCCACCAAGGAGGAGATGCAGTCGCTCAATGAGGAAATGACTACGGTCAACGAGCAACTTCAGCAGCGCCATGCCGAGCTCCAGGCACGCAACGCCGAGGTGAGCAGCCTGCTCGAGTCCACCGACATGGCCATGCTCCTCCTCACTCGGGATCTTCGTCTCCGCGCCTTCAACTCGCGGGCGGCGGTCGACTTGCGTCTGGTGCAGGGACACGTTGGACGCGGTATCCCCGAAACACATCTTCCATTGTCTCTGCCGGAGCTCGGGGTGCTGACCGAGCGTGCCATCGGGGACAATGAACTCCAGGAGAGAGAGCTTCAGGATCACCTCGGGCGGTGGCGCGCACTGCGGGTCTGGCCGGTGCAGCCGGGCGGCGATGGAGGCGGGACGGTGGCGGTTGCGCTGGTGGACATTGCAAAGCTCAAGGGGGATGTCGCTCAGGCGGCCGCCGCTCAGGCATACAGTGAGGCAATCGTGGAGACCGTCATGGAGCCGTTGGTCGTGCTCGACGACGATCTCCGCATCCTCCACGCCAATCCAGCCTTCCACCAGGCGTTTCAGACCGACGCTCATGTGGTCGCGGGGAAGCGGCTGGCCGACCTCGGCGAGGGCGAATGGGCGGGCGGCGAACTCGACGACTTCCTCCATCGCACCCTCGGGTCGAACCGGCCCGTCAGGGGCCCCGAAATCACGCTCGACTCCACACGCTTCGGCCGGCGCACGTTCCAGCTGAGTGCGGGGTTCATCGGCCAGCGCGACAGCGGACCGGGGCGCTTGCTACTGGCGATGGAGGACCTGAGCGCGCGCAAGCTCGCCGAAGCGACCGCGATCGAGGCATCCAGAATGCAGGTCGTAGGCGAGCTCGCAGGCGGCGTGGCGCACGAGATCAACAACCAGATGACGGTTGTCCTGGGGTACACGGATTTCCTGCTCAGACAGATGGCGGACTCCGACCCGATGCGGACCGACGTCGCGCGAATCGTGAAGGCCGCCCGCCGCTCGGCGGAAGTCACCGGACAGCTCCTCGCATTCAGCCGGCGGCAAAGGCTCGAGCCGGTCGTGCTTGACCTGAACACCTTCGTCGCCGCAAGCGAGACCCTGCTCCGCCGGATGGTGGGCCCCGACATCGAAATCGAAATCATGCTGGGAGACGGCGTGGGTCGGGTGCGGGCGGACCAGGCTCAATTGGAACAGGTCCTGGTGAACCTCAGCCTCAATGCCCGGGATGCGATGCAGGGGAGCGGACGGCTGATCCTCGAAACAACAGCCATCCACGTCGCGGACCCGGTGGCGCCGTCGCCAAACACCGCCGCCGTCCCCCGCGGCATGTACGCGCGGCTGACCGTTCGCGATACCGGCGCCGGGATGGATCCGAGCACGCAGGCCCGGATCTTCGAGCCCTTCTTCACCACCAAGCCCCCCGGATCCGGCACCGGGCTCGGGTTGGCCAGCGTTTATGGAATGGTACGGCAGAGCGGCGGATCCGTCTGGGTGGAGAGCGAGCTCGGCCGAGGTACCACCTTCACCATCGACCTTCCGCAGGTGCTCGTGGAGGCGCCCGTAAAACCGGCGGCGCCGACACGGAACTCGGTGGGTGGCAGTGAGACCATCCTCGTGGTCGAAGATGAGGAGGCCGTTCGGGTGTGGGTCTCCCGGTGCCTCCGGGAGATGGGATATACCGTGGTGGAGGCGGGGGATGCTGCGTCGGCGCTCCGGATGGTGGCTGAGGCGCCGGCGATCGATCTGGTCGTCAGCGACGTGGTGATGCCCGGTCTCGACGCGGCGAAGCTGCGGGCCCGTCTCGTCGAGGCACGGCCGGAGTTGCCGGTCGTGCTCATGTCGGGGTTCGCGCGGGAGGAGCTGATCCGCCAGGGCCGACTGGATGCCGGCACCACCCTCATGCACAAGCCATTCGACCCGGCCGCACTTGCTGTCGAGGTCCGCCAGGCGCTGGATGGCGCACGAGGAGCAGCCCGGCCGCGGAAGTCGTCTTGACATGGGGTCCAACCCCATTAGTATTGCTGGGCTTAGCCGTTTCGGGCCGGTTTGCCTTCAAGGCCCTCAGACATCGGCTCACGTGATCCCGGGTTTAAGCGGTCGGGGACCACCTCTGATCCTCCGAAGACAACGCGATCTTCGTCTCGGGCTTAAGGCCCGGATGCGCGCGGAGCGATACCACCGGGTTACTCCGGGTCGGTCGCCCCGCTTTTTCGCTGCTAGAACCGACAGGAAATCATGGCTCGTCAGACCCCGCTCGATCACTATCGCAATATCGGCATCATGGCCCACATCGATGCCGGTAAGACGACGACGACCGAGCGCATCCTGTATTACACCGGCAAGAACTACAAGATCGGTGAGGTCCATGAGGGCGCCGCCACCATGG
>JBDTTA010000174.1:0-5901 GCA_039930845.1 Gemmatimonadales bacterium | reverse complement strand
GTCGGCATCGAGGCGTTACGCGATCATCTCCTGGCCGAGGGCGCGCCCCATGTCATCGCGGCCGATGAGGCGGCGTCCACGCACCGGCCCTGACGAGATTCTGTCATTCGACCCATAGGTCGCCGCGGTGGCCGCGCGGTATCTATGGAGCATGACCCTCACCACTACCAAGAGCATCGCCGACCTCGAGACGGAAGCCCGGAGTCAAACGCTCCGCCGCGCGCTCGGTCCGTTCAACCTCACGGCACTCGGCATCGGCTCCGTGATCGGGACGGGTATTTTCGTCCTGACCGGCACCGCGGCATCGCAGAACGCCGGCCCCGCCCTCGTCCTCTCGATGATCTTCGCCGCGGTGGCGTGCGCGCTGGCCGGTCTCTGTTACGCCGAGCTGGCGTCGATGATTCCGGTGGCCGGAAGCGCGTACACCTATGCCTATGCCTCGTCGGGTGAGTTCGCCGCCTGGATCATCGGATGGGACCTCATGCTGGAATACGCGCTGAGTGTGGGGACCGTCGCGGTCGGCTGGTCCGGCTACTTCGTGAGCTTCCTCCGCGACCTCGGCCTCACCCTGCCGCATGCGCTGACGATGGCGCCGGGTGGAGCCTGCGGGGGAGCGTTCAATCTGCCCGCGGCCGCGGTCGTGCTCGTGGTGACGGCGCTCCTCGTCGTCGGCATCAAGCAGAGCGCGAACACCAACACCGTGCTGGTCGTCATCAAGACCGTCGTCCTGATCATGTTCGTGGCGCTCGGCGCGGCGTACGTGCGGCGGGAGAACCTGGTCCCCTTCATTCCGCCGAACACCGGCGAGTTCGGCCACTTCGGGTGGAGCGGTGTGTTCCGCGGCGCGGCGGTGATGTTCTTCGCCTACATCGGGTTCGACGCCGTGTCCACGGCGGCGCAGGAGGCGCGGAATCCCCAGCGCGACATGCCCATCGGCATTCTCGCGTCCCTCGCCATCTGCACCGTCCTCTACATCGCCGTCGCCGTGGTGCTCATCGGGATTGTTCCCTATCAGCGCCTCAACGTCGCCGATCCGATCGCGGTCGGGATCGACGCGACTGGACTGACCTGGTTCAGCCCGCTGGTCAAGATCAGCGCGATCTTTGGACTCTTCAGCACCATGATCGTCCAGCTCCTGGGCCAGACCCGCATTTTCTACTCCATGAGCAGGGACGGCCTCCTGCCACCGCTGTTCGGGCGGGTCCACCCGCGATTCCAGACCCCTTATCTGAGCACACTGCTCACCGGCCTCGTCGTGGCCGGGGTCGCGGGATTCGTGCCGCTTGCCACTCTCAGCCAGCTCGTGAGCATCGGATCGTTGTTCGCCTTCGTCCTGGTGTGTGTGGGTGTCGTCGTGCTCCGCCGCACCGCGCCCGACGTTCCGCGGCCGTTCCGGGCACCCGGGGTGCCCTGGGTACCTGTGCTGGGCGCGCTGGCCTGCATCGTCCAGATGGTCAGTCTTCCGCTTTCGACGTGGGAGCGGCTCATTATCTGGATGATGCTTGGACTGGTGGTGTACTTCCTGTACGGCAGGCGGAGGTCCCGTTACGGAGCGGCCGCTCGGTGAAATCTTCCTCGCGGTACCTGATTCTCCTTCTCGGTCTGACGCTCGCACTCGCCGGGCTGCTGGCCTTCGAGGCGCAGCGCGCCACCAGCTCGCACCGGGTCACCGCGGAGCGGGCGCTGCGCGACTACGCGACCGTGGCGGCGTGGGAGTTTCTCTCCGCGGCCGAAGAACAGGTCGACCGCTCGCTGGCGCCCGCCCTGGGGCCGGTGACGGGGACACCAGCCGCCTCGCCCTACGACTCGCTTCCGTCTCCGGCCGTCCTCGCCTCGACTTCGGATACGGTTCTTCGCTGCGGGTCGGATCGCCTCTATTTCGCACTCGACTTCCGGACCGGTACGTTATCCACGGCCGGGAGCATGCGGGCCAGGTCGGAGGCCGCCTGGCTGCGTGATCCGCTGCTGGAGCCGGCGCGCCGGACCGAGTCGCAGGGGGGGCGGTTCGGTACGCTCTGGCGGGGAGAAGGGGCGGCAGGCCAGGTGGCCTTCTTCGGGATCAAGTCACTCAGGTACAGTGGCTACGCTCTCCACGACGCACCGCTCGCGGCCTACGGCTTCGTCACCTGTCCTGCCGCGCTCACGCCGATCTTCGGCAGCGTGTTCGCCCGCCACCCTCTCCTGCCGCGATCGGTCACCGGGGGCGGGCGCAACGCCGATCTCGTCCGGCTCGAGGTCACCGATCCCGGCGGCAGGGTACTCTATCGAGCCGGTGCGGACGCCGGACCCGGCTCGTACGCCGGCGACGCTGCCTCTGCCGGTTCGGGCTCCTTCATGGTACGAGCGTGGCTGCCTGCGGCGGTGGCCGGGCGTCTCGTCCTGACCCACCCCGCTTCGCGTTTGCCCGTACTGCTGGGGTTGCTGGCCCTCACCGCCGGACTCGCCGCCGTCGGCACCCGGCAACTCCGCCGCGAACAGGAGCTGACCCGCCTCCGCTCGGACTTTACCTCGAGCGTCTCTCACGAGCTCAGGACTCCGCTCACGCAGATCCTGCTGTTCGCGGAGACGCTGGAGATGGGCCGCGCCCGCGGGGAGGATGCCCGCCGTGAGGCGCTCGGCATCATCGTCCAGGAAGCTCGCAGACTGGTCCACCTGGTGGAGAACGTGCTTCACTTCTCACGGGCGGAACGTCAGATGGTGAGGGTGCGAAAGCAGACCATTCGTCTCGCCCCTGTCGTCCGGGAGGTCGTGGAGCGCTTCGCGCCGCTGGCCGGAAGCTCGGCCGTGCGGCTTCGGACCGAGCTGGACGAGCTGCTGGTTGCCCCCGTCGATCCCGAATGTCTTCACCAGGTCCTGCTCAATCTGCTGGACAACGCCGTCAAGCACGGAGGCCCCAGCGGGCCGGTGACCGTCAGGGCCGCCCTGCATCGCGGATACGCCCGACTCGAGGTCGAAGACACGGGGCCTGGCGTCGCCGCGGCCGACGGAGAACGGATCTGGGAGCCTTTCGTCAGACTCGGCGGTTCGGAGGCCGTTGCCGGGAGCGGTATCGGCCTGGCCGTGGTTCGGCACCTCGTCGACGCGCATGGTGGACTCTGCCGAACCGAAGCAGCCGCCGGCTCGGGAGCCCGGTTCGTCGTGGAGTTTCCCGGCGGGTTTCAGGCCGGCGAGGCGGACCTCGCCGGCGTTCCGTTGCCGCTGGAGGCGCCATGGCGCGCGTCCTGATCGTGGAGGACAACCGGAATCTCGCCCACGGCCTGCGGGCCAACCTGGAGTACGAAGGGCACAGCGTCGAGATCGCCGAGGATGGGCCGGCGGGTCTGAGCCGTGGACGGGATCGCACGCACGATCTGATCGTGCTCGATCTGATGCTGCCGGGTCTGGATGGGTTCGAGGTCCTTCAGACGCTGCGCACCGACGGCGTGGGCACTCCGGTGCTGGTGCTCACCGCCCGGGGAGACGAAGCCGACAAGGTGCGGGGATTGGAAGGCGGGGCCGACGACTATGTCACCAAACCGTTCGCGCTCCGGGAGCTGCTGGCGAGGGTCGGCGCATTGCTCCGCCGGGCAGTCGCGGCCCCCTCTTCATTCTCGTTCGGCTCCGTGGTCGTGGACCCGGCAAACCGCAGCGTGACCCGCCACGGCCAGCCGGTCGGGCTCAGGCCGAAGGAATACGAGTTGCTGAAGGCCCTGCTGAGCCGGAATGGACGGGTGGCGACGAGATCGGAGTTGTTGCGGGACGTCTGGGGCTACCACGAAAGCGTACTCAGCCGAACACTCGACACGCACGTGGGCGAGCTGCGACGCAAGCTGGAGGACGATCCTGCCCGGCCCCGACACATCCTGACCGTTCGAAAGATCGGCTACCAGCTTTCGCCGGGCGCCAGGCCTACTGGTCGGCCAGCGCCTCAGGCTTGATTCTGCGGATGGCGCGCTTGGCCGCCGCGGCGATCTCGTCGTTCACTTCCTCGTCCATCATCTTCTTGAGCCGCGGGACCGCGTCTGCGGCCGCCGGACCGATCTCGCCGAGCGCGACCGTCACGGGGAACCGCACGGTGGTACTGGGGTCGTCCAGCGCCTCGATGAGGGCGGGCACGGCCGGCGCCGCCGCCGGTCCCAGTCCCGAAATCTCGTATGCCGCCGCGTTTCTCGTCTGCGGGGCATCGGCCTTGAGATCGGCGACCCACGCACTCAGCGGCCGCCCATCGACGACAGGATCCTTGGCCGCGCCCTGCGCGTGCACGGCCGGCGCCGTCACCAGGACGGCCACTGCAACTGCGCCCATGGTACGCTTCAACATGCATCCTCCAACGACAAATCGTTCTTCAGACCCGCGGTAGTTACCTTCGCAATATAACCGCGCCCCGGAAGCGAGCCGTGCGACCGGGACGCGCCGTTGCCGATCACCATCTTCCGGACGAGCTCCCCGAATGAACCCGATCCGATGTTCCCGCGTCCTTCCCGCCATCACCCTCCTTGCACTCGTGGCACTGCCGGCGCCTTGCTCGGCCCAGCAACCGAGCATTGCCTCGGCCTACGGCCCCATCGCCGACAGCCTCTACCGCGCGGCGACCGGCGACAGCCTGGCCTACATCCGCCTCGGCCGCCTGGTGGACACCTTCGGCCACCGGCTGAGCGGCTCGCCGGCACTCGAGGCGGCGATCGACTGGGTGCTCGCGGAGATGTCGAAGGACGGCCTGGAGAACGTCCGCGGCGAGCCGGTCATGGTGCCCCGATGGGTCCGGGGCAGCGAATCGGCCCAGATGGTTCAGCCCCGCGTCGCGCCGCTTCGGATGCTCGGGCTCGGCGGCAGCATCGCCACTCCGAAGACCGGCATCACCGCGCCCGTGCTTGTGGTGTCAGGGTTCGAGGAGCTTCAGCAGCGCGCCGCCGACGCGAAGGGGAAAATCGTCCTGTTCGATGCGCCCTTCACCGATTACGTGGCCGTCCGCCGGATCCGGAGCGACGGTCCGTCGGCGGCGGCGCGAGTCGGTGCGCTGGCGTGCCTCATCCGCTCGGTCGCGTCCGCCTCGATTCGGAGCCCGCACACCGGGTCCACGATCTATGACTCCACCGTCCGGAAGATTCCCGCCGCCGCGCTCAGCATCGAAGACGCCATGATGCTCCACCGTTTCCAGAACCGGGGCGAGCGCGTGATCGTGACGCTTCGCATGAGCGCGCAGACGTTGCCCGATGCTCCCTCACGTAACGTGGTGGCGGAAATCGTGGGCCGGGAGAAGCCGGATCAGGTCGTCGTGCTGGGCGGTCATATCGATTCGTGGGACGTGGGCCAGGGTGCGATGGATGACGGCGGCGGTCTGATGGCCGCATGGGAGGCGGTGCGCCTGATGCACCGGCTCGGCCTCCGCCCGAGACGGACCGTGCGCGTGGTGCTCTGGACCAATGAGGAGAACGGCGGCCGCGGGGGGCTCGGCTACCGCGATGCGCACGCGGCTGAGTTGGCGGGGCACGTCCTGGCCATGGAATCCGACAACGGCGCGTTCGATCCGCGGGGATACACCTTCGTCGGCTCCGACTCGGCGGCGAGTGTCGTCAAGCAGGTTGCCGCGCTGCTCGACTCGGCCGGGATCTCCGGCGTGCAGCGCGTACCGGAGAGCCCCGCGGCCGATATCACCCCGTTGGTGGAGACGGGTATTCCGGGCATGGAGCTCGACGTCGACGGCAGCCGGTACTTCTGGTATCACCACAGCGATGGCGATACCCTCGACAAGCTCGATCCGGCCGAGCTGGCCCGCTGCGTGGCGGCGATGGCGGTGATGGCCTACGTCGTGGCCGATCTCCCCGCCTCCCTTCCGCGGAGCTGACGAGCACGGCGGGTGGAGCGAAACCGGGCGGGCAGCCGCCGCGTAGGCCAATTTGAAACCCTTCGACGGATGCCATG
>JBDTTA010000173.1:0-5913 GCA_039930845.1 Gemmatimonadales bacterium | reverse complement strand
GGCGTTCGGCGGTGGCGTCGCTGACGTTGGTCAGGCTCATCGTGGCGACGTCGTGCGTGTGGGCGATGACGCGGTGCGGCAGGAGGGAGTGGAGGGGCGTCTCGACGCTCGGCGCCGGTCCTTCCTCCAGCATGCAGCCCGCCATGAAGCGCATCATCTCCGCGTCGCTCATCGCCTCGGCATTCGCCAGCGGCGCGAGCCGATCGAGGGAGAGGCGGGTAAACCCTGCGCGGCCGATCGTGCGGAGGTCGGTGCCGCTGCCCTTGACGAGGAGGTCGCCGTCTACCTTGATCGACGTGTTGCCACCGCCCGGCTGGACGAGGCGTGTGTCGGCGCCGAGAAGGTGGGAGAGGTGGACGAGGCTGTCGAGGGGATCGGGAGTGGATGTCATGCTGGAAAATGCGGGAGACGGGGTTCCGGCGCGAGGTTGCGCTCCATCGACCCGCCTTTCCCGCCCTTACCGCCCTAACGCCCTACCGCCCTTATCAAACCAGTGCATCCGCTCGCGGTCGAAACGGACGCCCACGCTCGTGTCCGCCGGGATCATCGGTTCCGGAGGCGCCACCACGCGCACTTCCTGGCCGCTCTCCCCCGCGAGCCGTAGATAGATGAGCAGTTCGCTGCCGCGCGGCTCGACCACGTCCACGCGGGCGTCGACGTCCCCCTGGCCCGCGCCGACGATCGCGACATCATGCGGCCGCACGCCGAGCGTGGCGCCATCGGTACGGCCGACGATCTGCCCGGGGAGCAGGTTCATCGCGGGTGACCCGACGAACCCTCCGACGAATGCCGTCGCGGGCCGGCGGTACAGCTCCATCGGCGGGGCGACCTGCTCCACCACGCCATCGCGCAGCACCGCCACCCTGCCACCCAGGGTCAGCGCCTCCTCCTGGTCATGGGTGACATACACGATTGTCGCCGCCAGGCGCCGGTGCAGCCTTGCCAGCTCGGCGCGGGTCTCGACCCGGAGCTTCGCATCGAGGTTGGAGAGGGGCTCGTCGAAGAGAAAGGCCAGCGGCTCCCGCACCATCGCACGGCCGAGCGCGACGCGCTGCCGTTGACCGCCGGAGAGCTGGCCAGGCTTCCGGTCGAGCACCGGCTCCAGGCCCAGCGCCTCCGCCGTTCGCGTGGTCCGCTCCCCGATCACGCGTGCGTCCACGCCGCGCATGCGGAGCCCGAAGCCGAGATTCTCCCGCACCGTCATGTGCGGATAGAGCGCGTAGCTCTGGAAGACCATCGCGATATCGCGCTCCTGCGGCGGCAGGTCCGTCACGTCGCGGTCGCCGATGAGCACGCGGCCGCCGGTGGGCGTTTCGAGGCCCGCGATGACCCTGAGTGCGGTGCTCTTTCCGCATCCGGAGGGCCCCACGAGCACCATGAACTCGCCGTCGGCGATCTCCAGACTGAGATCGCGCGCGGCGACATGTCCGTTGGGGTAGGTCTTTCTGATCCTGTCCAGCGTCACGGATGCCATCGCTTACCCCTTCACCGCGCCGGCGGTGAGTCCCTGGACGATGCGCCGCTGGAAGGCCAGCACCAGCAGCGCCACCGGGGCCGTGGCCACGATGGCCGACGCGAGAATCTGTCCCCACGGCACCTGGTACTGCCCCCGGAGCAGCGCGATCGCGACCGGCACCGTCTGCCGCTCCGGCCCCAGTGTGAACGACAACGCAAAGAGAAACTCGTTCCAGCTGTATACGAAGGTGAGGATCGCCGTCGTCGCCAGCCCGGGCAACGCCAGCGGAATGACCACCTCGCGAAACGTCCTGAGCCGGCTGGCCCCATCCACCATGGCCGCCTCCTCGAGCTCGGCCGGGAGCTGGCGGAAGATTCCCACCAGCAGCCACACGGTGAGCGGCATGGCGAAGGTGAGATATGGGAGTATCAGGCCGGGGTAGGTGTTGATGAGATGCAGTGAGCGAAGCAGGAGATACAGCGGCGAGACGACGGAGATCTGGGGAAACATGCTCACGGCGAGAATGAGGCCGAGCAACGGCACCTTGCCCCGGAAGCGGAGCCGCGCGAGGGCGTAGGCACAGAAGGCGCCGACGGTCACACAAAACACCGTCGTCGTCCCCGCCACCACCAGGGAGTTCCTGATCGGCACCCAGAACTGGCGCTCGACGAAGAGGGCACGGTAGTGGGCGAGCACGAACTGGCGCGGGAAGAGCGACGGCGAGCGGAAGAGCTGCGACTCCGGCGTGAACGACGAGACGATCGCCCAATAGAAGGGGAACGCCGTGGCCAGGATGAGTGCGCCAACCGCCGCCGCCGTCCACCAGTCGCGCCTGGCCGCCCCGTGCCGGCCGGTCACGTTCTGGTCTCCGTGAGTCCGGCGCCGAGAAATCTGATGTAGAGCAGCGCGAGCGCGAACGTAACAGCAAAGACGATCACCGACAGCGCCGAACCGTACCCGAACCGGAGATACTGCAGCAGCGAGTTGAAGGTGTAGAGCGCGATCGGCTCCGTCGAAGTGCCGGGGCCGCCCCCCGTCATCACATAGATGAGGTCGAACACCCTGAAGGCGTCGAGGGTGCGAAAGATCAGCGCCACCATCATCGCCGGGCGGAGGAGGGGGAGGGTAACGAATCGGAACTGGCGCCAGGCGGAGGCGCCGTCGATCCTGGCCGCCTCGTAGAGCGAGGCGTCGATATTCTGGAGTCCCGCGAGGAGGAGGAGTGCGACGAACGGCGTCGTCTTCCACACATCGGCGAGGATCACGGGCACCCACGCGAGGCCGGTATGAATGAACCAGACCACGGGCTGGTCGAATACACCGGCCTTGACCAGCGCCGCGTTCGCGATGCCGGCATCGCCGTCGAACATGAACTTCCAGAGCAGCCCCGACACGACGGTCGGCATGGCCCATGGCACCAGGATGGATGCGCGCATGAGCGCCCGCCCGCGAAAGGCGCGGTTCATGGCGAGCGCGAGGAAGGTGCCGAGGATGAGCTCGACGGACACGCTCACGACCGCGAAGAAGAGGGTATGCCCCATCGCCGCCCAGAAGCGCGGGTCACCGGCAGCCTCGACATAGTTGTCGAGACCGATGAACGGGCGGCCCAGCCACGGCATGCGGAGATCGTGCTGATGAAACGACTCCCACACCGTCCAGGCGAGAGGAAAGAGTGCGACGAGCGCGATCGCCGCGACGGCCGGGGAGACCATCCACCAGGCGAGCCGGGCCTCGCGCCGCTCGACACCGTACCCCGGATCACCGCGAGGCAACGCCCGCCCCCGCTCCCAACCCCGCACGGTCCAGCAGCTTCTGCATCGCCGTTGCCGCCAGCCCGAGCGCTGGCCCCGGCTCCGCCTGCCTCGTCAGCACCCGGTGCAGCTGCACCTGGAGAATCTCCGACAGCTCGCTGTAGAGCGGCGTCACCGGTCTCGGCACCGCGCGCTCCACCACCGCCCGGGCCTCATCGACGGGCACCTCGAGCTCCTGTTCGAGCCGGGGATCGTCATAGAGGGTGCGTCGCGTGGGGAACTGGCCGACGACGCGCGCCCGCTCGAGCATCTGCTCGGGCCGCGTGAGGTACTCGATGACCGCCCAAGCCGCGTCAGGGTGGGCGCTGTTGGCGTTGATCGCGAGCTGCGCACCGCCGAGCGCGGCGGTGGGCCGGCCGCCCGCGGCGGCAGGCATTGGCGCCACGGCGTAGTGGCCTGCGACCCGCGAGGTCGCCGAATCGTTCATGAGAGCGTAGGCGTAGGGCCAGTTGCGCATGAACGCCGCGTCGCCGTTCTGGAAGGCGAAACGTGCCTCCTCCTCATGCCAGGTGAGCACGACCGGGGGAACCACTCCCTGGCGGTAGATCTCATCCCGCATCGCCGTGAGCGCGGCAACTCCGGCGGGCGAGGCGACCGTCACCCTCCCGCCGTCGAGAATGCTGCCGCCATGCGCGCCCAGGAACTCGGCGAAGACCGTCACCAGCCCTTCGTACCGCGCCCCCTGATACACGAAGCCGTACCGCACCTTTCCCTCGGACTTGAGCGCCGCCGCCGTCCGCTCCAACTCGTGCAGCGTGACGGGCGCCGCGGGCATCAGATCGGTGCGCCAATAGAGCATCCCCACGTCTACGAACCAGGGCATCGCGAAGAGCCGGCCCTTCCACGTGTCGGCGGTGATCGTCGAGGGAAAGAACGAGTCGGTGGCGGGCCTGAACCGGTCGAGCGGAAGGATCCACTCCGCGGCGGCGAACTCCGGAGTCCAGATGGCGTCCAGCTGGAGGATGTCGGGCTCGCCGGCGTGGGCGTTGAGCCACTGCACGTAGAGCTGGTGCCGCTGGTCGGCTGCATCGGGGGTCGATCGTTGCACCACGCGGATATCCGGACGCTCCCTCGCGAACCTCGCGAGCTGCTGCTTGAGCACTGCCCCTTCCGCGCCGAGGGTGCTGCTCGGGAAGACCACCGTGGCGGGGCCATCGCCCGGCGCCGGGCGACACGACGAGCAGAGGAAGAGAAGAAGGCCAGCCCGGGCTGACGCGAGCCTCGTCGTCACCGGCCGAGCTCCCGGTTGAGCCATGCGCGCGCGAGGGTCCACTCGCGCTTGACCGTGGCGGGTGAGATTCCGAGGACCTCCGCGGTCTCCTCGACGGTCATCCCGGTGAAGAAGCGCCACTCGACGATGCTCGCTGCCCGCTGGCTTTCGGCAGCGAGCCTCCGCAACGCTTCGTCGAGTGCGAGTAGCTCCTCGGCACGATCGTCGACGAGGATGAGGACATCATCGATCGGCACGCGCTGCCGGCCACCGCCCCGCTTACCCGCTTTCCGGGCCGCTGCGTAGTCCACGAGGATGCGGCGCATCGCACCGGCAGCCGCGACGAGGAAGTGGCTCCGATCGCGCCATTCGATGCGGTCGAGGCGGCTGAGCTTGAGGTAGGCCTCGTGGACCAGCCCGGTGGTGTCGAGCGTGTGATCGCTGCGCTCGCCGCGGAGCTGGCGGTGGGCAATCCGGCGAAGCTCGTCGTAGACGACCGGCACGAGGCTGTCGATCTCGTCTGCTGCTGGCGGCGGCACGTTTTGCAGCGGGCCGGACGCTTCCTGTTTCGCCATCGAGGGCTCCGTTGCGCCGAGGGCCATACACTACCGCGTCGGGCGACCGGCGGCAAACCCCCCGCCGGCGATGAGCCGATTCGGGCGCTTTTCCGGCCTTTACATGCAGTGGGGCCCTCGGCCCCCTTCCGCGTGCAGCGATGCGCATCCACGAGGAGACTTGCATGACGATCCAAATCGAACCGCTCCCGGTCCGTGCTTTCCGGGATGCCCCGGTGTCACTCGCGCCGGAGAAGCCACCCCTCACGGAGGAGATGCTCCTCCGTTTTCAGGAGCGCGCACCGGTCTACGACCAGGAGAATCGGTTCTTCACCGAAGACTTCGAGGAGCTACGGGCCTCGGGCTTTCTTCTGATGGCCGTGCCGAAGGAGTTTGGCGGGCTGGGCATGACCCTGGCGGAGGTCTGCCGCGAGCAGCGGCGACTGGGATATTACGCGCCCGCCGATGCCCTCGCGGTCAACATGCATGTCTACTGGACGGGGCTGGCGGCGGATCTCTGGCGGGCCGGCGACCGATCGCTCGATTGGCTGCTCCGCGCGGCGGCCGACGGCGCCATATTCGCCGCCGGGCACGCCGAGTCCGGGAACGACATTCCCGTGCTCCTGTCCACGACACGCGCCGAGCGAGTGGAGGGAGGATATCGCTTCTACGGGCGGAAGCACTTCGGCAGCCTCACGCCGGTGAGGACCTATCTCGGCGTCCATGGCATGGACACGAGCGATCCGGAGCATCCGATGATCGTGCACGGATTCATGCCCCGCGACACCGAGGGGTTCAAGGTGGTCGAGACCTGGGGCGCGATGGGCATGCGGGCGACCCGGAGCGACGACACCGTGCTCGATGGAGCATTCGTCCCCGACC
>JBDTTA010000172.1:0-5975 GCA_039930845.1 Gemmatimonadales bacterium | reverse complement strand
CGGTCCTGATCGAGCAGCAGGATGGGCTCGCCGCCCGGGCCGATCCGCGCGCCCGCGCGTGACGCCTGGATTTCCATCAGCGCCACGAGTCCGTGAACCTCGGGCTCGGCCGGCACCAGCTCCGCCACGATGCGGCCGAGCCGCAGCGCGTCCTCGCAGAGCGAGGGCCGCATCCAGTCGTCGCCCGCCGTGGCGGTGAAGCCTTCGTTATAGATGAGGTAGATCACACCCAGCACCGACGAGAGCCGCGCGGTGAGCTCCGCGCCGCGCGGCACTTCAAAGGGAACGCGTGCTTCGGCGAGGGTCCGCTTGGCCCGCACGATCCGCTGGGCGACCGTGGGCTCGGGCACGAGGAAGGCGCGGGCAATTTCCGCCGTGGTCAGCCCGCCGAGCAGGCGCAGGGTGAGCGCCACGCGCGCTTCGGGCGCGAGCACCGGATGGCACGCGATGAACAAGAGGCCGAGCAGGTCGTCGCCCACGGGATCGTCGATCCCGGCGTCGAGATCGGGCGTCGCGGCCTCGAGGCGCGCGTCCATCTCGTGGCCGATCTCCGCCTCCTTGCGCTGCCTCAACGCGGTCCCGCGCATGAGATCGATCGCCCGGCGCTTGGCAACGGTCATGAGCCAGGCGCCGAGTTTATCGGGAACGCCGGACGTGGGCCACCGCTCGAGCGCGGCGACGAGCGCGTCCTGCGCCAGGTCTTCCGCGACGCCGACATCGTGCACCAGCCGCGCGAGGCCCGCGATCAGCCTCGGCGACTCGATCCTCCAGACGGCGTCGATCGCTCGATGGGCGTCGGACGTCGTCATGCCGGCCGATGGGCGCGACTACTGCACACCGAGCGGCACCCTGCTTGCTTCGCGCTGGACGTCGGGCGGGAAGTCCGACATCTCCTGCACCTGGCGCACTTCGATCACTTCGTTCTCCGACCCGGGGCAGCGCGACGCCCACTCGATGGCTTCCGCCTTCGATTTCACCTGGATCATCCAGTAGCCGCCGAGCACCTCTTTGGCTTCCGCGAAGGGACCGTCGGTCACTTTCGGCTTTCCCCCGGGGAACGACACGCGCGCGCCCATCGAAGGTGGGTGGAGCCCGTCGAGCGCGAGCAGCACGCCCGCCTTCTGCAGGGTCTCGTTGTACTTCATCATCGCCGAGACGGCCTTGGCGTCCGGCACTGTGCCGGGTGCGGCCTTCTCATATCCCTTCGGGATCATCAGCATCATGAATCGCATGGTGAGACCTCTTTCGCTCGTGATCGTGCCGTTGGACAGCCGCCTCTACTTTCTGGCCGCCTGCGTACGCGTCCGCTCTTCCTGCTCGCGGAGCTCGGGCGTGAACGCTTCTCCGAAGTCCTCCGCCTCGAAGATCTGGCGGATCTCGATCTCCGCCTCGCCCCCATCGAACGGGTTGGGGCAGCGCTTGACCCACTCGATCGCCTCCGCCTTCGATTTCACCTGAAAGATCCAGAACCCGGCGACCAGCTCCTTCGTTTCGGCGAACGGTCCGTCGATCACCGTACGCTTCGCCCCCGAGAACCTGACCCGGGCGCCCTTCGAGCTCGCCTGAAGCCCTTCGCCGCCCAGCATGACACCGGCCTTCACCAGCTCCTCGTTGTACTTGCCCATCGCGGCCAGAAGTTTTTCATCGGGGAGGACACCCGCCTCCGAATTCTTGTCGGCCTTGAGCAGGATCATGAATCGCATTGTCCGTTCTCCTTATGGTTTCGGCCCGGAGCCGCGGTAACTTGGACTGGCCGGCTCCCGGCTCTATGTAGACGTCGGACGAAGCACGCCGATTTCGACACGCCCTAAGCTCCGAAGTTTTCCCCGAATGCGCCAGAGGGCCCGCGACGGTCTCGGGTCCTCTGGAAGTCCATATCGAATTGACACTTACACACGAATCACCGGGTGGGGAGCTTGTTGAGGGACTGACTCAATTCCGGCTGCCGCTCACGATGAGCGCGATGGCCGCCAGCGCACAGCCGACGCCGGTGATCTGCCGCGCGTTGAGGCGCTCGCCGAGGACCACGCGGGCGAGCAGTACCGTGCTGGCGGGATAGAGCGAGGAGAGGGTGACGACCACGCTGAGCGGTCCCTGCCGCGCGGCGACGAGATAGAGGGCATTGGCGAGCATGTCGACGGCACCACACACCAGCACGAGCGTCACGACCCGTGGCGGCATCCGGAGCGATTGCCGCCCGGCCAGCGCCGCCACCCCGAAGAACAGCGACGACAGGAGCCGCGCGGCCAGGATCGGCCACATTCCGGCGCTCGGGCCGGTCTGCGCGAGCGAAAGGAAGAAGAAGCCGATCGCGACGCCGGAGACGAGCGCGATCCCCACCCCGGGCGGGAGCCATGGCCTAGGCGTCCCGCCGATCGCTCCGGGTTCCGTTGCCGTCTGCTGACTCACGAGCACGATGGAGATGATTCCCAGGATGATGCCGGCGATCGCCAGCGGCAGCAGTCGCTCGCCGAGCAGCACCGAGACCACGACCGGGATGGCGACCGCGCACACCGCGGTGGTGGGTGCCACCACCGCCATCCGGCCGATCGCGAGCGCGCGCTCGAGCAGCGCCACGCCGATACCGCCGGTGACTCCGGCGCACACGCCCCAGAGCAGGTCGGCACGCGTGGGCGAGGCGTAGGGCAGGAGCGGCATGAGCAGCGCGAGGAGCGCCAACCCGCTGAGCTGCGAGAGGAAGACGACGGGGATCGTCCCGCCGCGCCGGGTCGCGAAGCCGCCGGTGAAGTCGGCGGCGCCGTAGAGAATGGCGGAGGCAATGGCGAGGAGGTATGTCATCAGGGTTCATTGTAAGCGAGGGACTCTGGAGATGCCTCTGCTGGCACGCCTCACCATTCTTTCGTACACGGCCATCGCCGGACTCACGCCGATGGCCCAGGCGCTTCGTCCGAATATTCCCAGGCCTGCGGCGCAGAGCTGTCCTGAGCCGTACCATATGTCCCGGCAAGAGATACTCCGTGCGATGAGCGCTCACGGCGCGTACAGTCTCACGAGCACAACTACTTCATTGCGCTTCGACGCCGAGGCACTGCTCGCCATCGTGCGGCAGAGGGAGCGGGAGTCCCCCGGGAGCACCCAGTTCTTCATCAGCCAGTCTGATTGGTTCGCCGCTCACCGCGAGACCGCCGCCGCGACGTATCCGGAGATGTCGGTGGCGGCGCGATCAGGATTTGAGCACCATCAGGACATTCTGGTCGACTACGGGCCACAGGTGGTGGAGAAAGTCCTCGAAGGCCCGGTGCCCATCAGGTCTCTCGATGTGCTGCTCTTCTGGCCCGACTCGGAGGGTGCGGCCTCCGAGTTCAGCTACAAGGACACGCTCTCGGTCCCGCAGGTGGACGTGTACGACCACCGCGTCATCCGGTCCAAGTTGCTGGAGTACGACGACATGCTCGTCTTCGATCAGGTCACCGGTATCTCCGTGCGACCGATCGGCTTTCTTTCGGCACTGTTCGCGGTGCTCGGCAAACCGGATCTGAAACAGACCCGCCTCGCCTTCTCGGCAGACCAATGGCAGGTGATGCGTGGACAGGTGAATGTATTCGCCGGGATCTCGAAGACCGGCATCGCCACGATCGAGCCAAACGGGCGCGGCCATGAAGGGGTCCCGCCCGACCGGGGCGATCTCCGCGCCCTGGCGAATCAGATGAAGCGTCCGCTCAAGCTGCGGTACGCGGAGCCGTCGTGCCAGGCTCGGCTGCGGATGGCCTCCCGCGGCGGAAATGGTTGCCAGCGGGTGATGGGAGGTGCGGGGAATCGGTGTCCTTGACCCTCCCCTCCTTCGGCATATATTCGATTCACGATACCGAATAAATACCGAAGATCAGGAAGGGCTCCCCATGTCGTCCACTCAACCCGCCATCACCGAGCTCTCCGAGCCCCCCGCCGCCAAGCGCCAGCCTAACTCCGCTACCCTGTTGCTCATACACCGCTGTCCCGAGTGCGCCGGCCCCGTTGTCCGCGCCTCCGCCTGCCTCTGCTGCGTCCAGTGCGGGTGGGGGCGCTGCGGGTGAGCGCCCCGGCCGGCACGGCCGCCCAGTTCGATCTGCTCGGCGCCGGCGTCGAGCCCCCCACCGGCTGGTCACTCCTCGATGAGCGGAGTCGCGGCACCCGCTTCCTCGCGCTCCCCGTCCGCTCCGCACTCAACACACCGGCCACCACCCGCATGGGGTTCTGGTCCATCAACCCCTACGTCGGCTGCGAATTCGGCTGCACCTACTGCTACGCGCGGGACACGCACCGCTACACCATGGAGCGCCACGGCGCCGATGACGCGGATGGCACGGCGCCAATGCCCGCCTGGCAGGCGTTCGAAAAGCGCATCCTCGTCAAGACCGACATCGTCGAGGTGCTGGCCCGCACCCTCGACCCCGCGCGTCTCGCCGGCCACTCACTCGTCATCGGGACCGCCACCGACTGCTATCAGCCCGCCGAGCGAAAATTCCGCCTCACGCGCCAAATCCTCGAGCTGCTGCTCCACTACCGCGGCCTCTCGCTCGGCATCATCACCAAGTCGCCCCTCGTCACCCGCGACCTCGACGTGCTTCAGCAGCTCGGCGAGCGGCACGAAGTCACCGTCAACATCTCCCTCGCCACCGCCGACCCGCGGCTCGCGCGGCGGCTCGAGTTGCGCTCGCCGGTGCCGGCGGTGCGGCTCAAGGCACTCCGGCGTCTCACCGACGGCGGCGTGCACGCGGGGCTCCTCGTCGCGCCAATCGTCCCCGGCATCACCGACGATCGCGCCGGTCTCTCGCAGCTCATGGCAAAGGCGAGGGAGGCGGGCGCCCGCTACGTGGTCGGGTCGGCGCTCCGGCTCGGCCCCGCGGCGCGGCACCGCTTCCTTCCCATCCTCGTTCGCGAATTTCCCCACCTCGCCGAGCGGTACGGGCGGCACTATGCGCGGCGCGAAGGGGTAAGCCCCGCCTATCAACAGGCGCTGAGCCGCCGGCTGCGCGAGCTGCAGCACCTTCATGGATTCCCGCTGGACGAAGGCATGAGGCGAAAGCAGCAGCTCGAGGGCTACGAGCCGCGCGCGCTCCCCGTCGTCGAACAGCCTTCCCTCTTCTAGGCGCCGGCATGCCGCGCTCCGTGCTTTTCATCGACCCGCCGGCCTTCTGCACGTCGGTCGAAGGCATCGTCGCTCCCGCGCTGCGCACGCGGCCCGTCGCGGTGGCGCCGCCCGGCGCCGAGCGCGCGACCATTCTCGCCCTCTCGAGTGAAGCGCGGCTGGCGGGTCTCACCCAGGGCATGCCGGTGCGCCACGCGCTCAAGCTCTGTCCCGACCTGATCGTGCTGCCGCCCAATCCGCGGCTCTACGCCCGCGCCTCGCGGGCGCTGCACGAAGTCCTCCGGATCTACGCACCCGTCATCGAGCCGCGCGGCTACGGCCACGCCTTCCTCGACCTCACCGGCACCGGGCGGCTCTTCGGCCCCGCGGTGGACGTCGCCGCGCGGGTGCAGCGCGAGGTGCGGGAGCGGCTCCGGCTGCCGGTCTCGGTGGGCCTCGCCGCCAACAAGCTGGTGAGCAGGGCGGCCACCACCGTGGTCAAGCCCGAGCCGCTGCTCGAGGTACCGGGAGGAGCGGAGGCCGGTTTTCTCGCGCCTCATCCGCTCGACGTGCTGCCCGACCTCGACCCGCGCATGCGCAGCCGGCTCGATGATTATCAGCTCGAGATCATCGGCGAGGTGGCCGCGATCGCCGAGAGCGCGCTCTGCGCCGTCTTCGGCAGCGCGGGGCGCATGCTGCGTACACGCGCCCGCGGCATCGATCCGAGCCCGGTGCTTCCGCCCGAGCGCCGCGCCGAGTTTCGCGTCACCCACACCCTTGCCACCGACACCAACGATCTCGGCGTGCTGCATCCGCTGCTGCGGGTGCTGGGCGAGCAGCTGGGTCGCCGGCTTCGCCAGAGCGGCCTGGTCGCGCGGCGGCTCCGGGTCGAGGCCACCTACAACGA
>JBDTTA010000171.1:0-6022 GCA_039930845.1 Gemmatimonadales bacterium | reverse complement strand
CCGGCTTCCCAATGGACATCCTCTCCCAGATGCACCAGCTCGGCCACGAACAGCTCCTGCTGTCGCACGACCCCTCGTGCGGCTACTCGGGCATCATCGCCATCCATGACACGACGCTCGGCCCCGCGCTCGGCGGCACTCGATTCTGGCAGTATGCATCGACCGATGACGCCATCACTGACGCGCTGCGCCTCGCGCGGGGAATGACCTACAAGTCGGCGGTCGCGGGGATCAACCTCGGAGGCGGCAAGTCGGTCATCATCGGCGATAACCGGCGGACCGACAGGGAGGCGCTCTTCCGGGCCCACGGCCGGTTCGTCGAGACGCTTGGTGGCCGGTACATCACCGCCGAAGATGTCGGGACCGGCCCCGCGGACATGGAGTACATCAAGCTCGAGACCGATCATGTCGCCGGCCTCCTGGGGCTCTCTGGCGATCCGTCGCCGGTCACCGCGTATGGTGTCTACGTCGGCATCAAGGCGGCGGCGCGGGCGCGGTGGGGAAACGATCGCCTCACCGGGCGCACGGTCGCGGTCCAGGGGTGCGGCAATGTCGCGACCCATCTCTGCCGCCACCTCCATGGAGATGGCGTGAAGCTGATCGTCACCGACATCGTGCAGGAAAAGGTGGCGCGCGTGGTGCAGGAGACCGGCGCCAGGGCGGTGGCGCCGGAGGCGATCTACGACCAGGCGGCCGACATCTATGCCCCGTGCGCGCTCGGCGCGACCGTCAACGATGACACGCTCCCGCGGTTCAAGGTCGAGATCATCGCCGGCGCCGCCAACAATCAGCTCGCCGAGAACCGGCATGGCGACCTGCTGGAAGCCCGCGGTGTGCTCTACGCGCCCGACTACGTGATCAACGGGGGAGGCGTAATCAACGTCTATGGCGAGCTGCACCGGTGGCCCGCGGAGCGATCGCAGAAGAAGGCGGGGGAGATCTACGACACGCTGCTGCGCATTTTCGAGATCGCCAAGGCGGAAAACATCCCGACCTATCGCGCCGCCGACCGACTCGCCGAGCAGCGCATCGCGGCCATGGCGGGACTCGATCGCATGTGGATGGGACATCGGCGGTAGGCCGGTTCTCGCAACACCCTCTACTCATTCCCGTTATTCTTATACATTAGGACGCCATGGCCGAAGTCATTCCTATCGGGTCGGACCACGCCGGCTACCAGTTGAAGGAGCGGTTGGTAGAAGAGCTCAGGGTCCTCGGCTTCGAGCCCCTCGACGTCGGGACGCACGGAATGGAGTCGGTCGACTATCCCGACTACGCCCACGACGTGGCGGCGCGGGTCGAGCAGCATGAGGCCGGTCGGGGTGTGTTGCTGTGCGGCACCGGGCTTGGAATGGCCTACGCTGCCAACCGTCATCCGGGCGTCCGTGCCGCCGTGGCGTGGACCGCCGAGGTGGCGCGGCTTGCGAAATCGCACAACGACGCAAACGTGCTGGTGCTCCCGGCGCGATTCGTGACTGAAGTCGAAGGCGTAGAGATCCTGAGGGCGTGGCTGGACACGAGCTTCGAGGGCGGGCGGCACAGCCGCCGAGTGGCAAAAATCGACCAGGAGCAGGGATGAGTCTCGATCACAATGCATCGCTTCGCCAGGCCGACCCGACGGTGGCCCGTCTGGTGGACCAGGAGCTCAGGCGCCAGCAGAGTGGACTCGAGCTCATCGCCAGCGAGAATTTCGCGAGCAGGGCGGTCATTGATGCCATGGGCACGCCGCTCACCAACAAGTACGCCGAGGGATATCCGGGCCGGCGGTACTACGGTGGCTGCGAGATCATCGACCAGGTGGAGCAGCTCGCCATCGACCGGCTCAAGCAGCTCTTCGGCTCCGAGCACGCCAACGTGCAGCCGCACTCCGGTGCGCAGGCCAATTTCGCCGCGTTCATGGCGGTCATCCCCATCGGCGAAACGATCATGGGGATGTCACTGCCGCACGGCGGGCACCTGTCGCACGGCGCGTCGGTCAATCACAGCGGCAAGGTCTGGCGGGCCGTCCATTACGGCGTCGATCCGGCCACGGGCCGCATCGATCACGATGCGGTGCGCAAGCTGGCCCGGGCAGAACACCCCAAGCTCATCATCGCGGGGGGCAGCGCGTACGCGCGGATCATCGATTTCCAGGCGTTCCGCGCCATCGCCGATGAAGTCGGGGCGCTCTTCCTGGTGGACATGGCCCACTTCGCGGGACTGGTGGCGGGGGGCGTCTATCCGTCGCCGGTGCCTCACGCGCAGATCGTCACCAGCACCACGCACAAGACCCTGCGCGGGCCACGCGCGGGACTGATCCTCTCCATCGCCGAGCACGCCAAGGCCATCGACAAGTCGGTGTTTCCCGGCACGCAGGGCGGCCCACTCGAGCATGTCGTGGCGGCCAAGGCGGTCGCCTTCGGTGAGGCGCTCACCCCCGACTTCAAGACGTACGCCGCGCGTGTCGTGAAGAACGCCCAGACACTTGCTGACGCGCTGGTCGATCTCGGCTACGCCATCGTGTCCGGCGGCACCGATACACACCTCATGCTGGTGGACCTCCGCCCCAAGAACCTCACCGGCAAGTCGGCCGAGAAGACGCTTGGCGAGGCCGGAATCACGGTGAACAAGAACACCGTGCCGGACGATCCGCAGTCGCCGTTCGTCACCAGCGGCATCCGGTTGGGTACGCCGGCGCTCACGACGCGTGGCATGGGCACGGGAGAAATGCTGCGCGTTGCCCAACTGATCGACGAGGCGCTGACCCACCCCGACGAAAAGACGCTGTCGCGCGTCCGCCGCGAGGTTGGAGAGCTCACCTCCGCGTTTCCGCTGTACCAGCCGGCCAACTCGGCCGGCCGGGCGCGGCGAACCGCGTGAGCGCAGGAAGTCGGCGCCGCCAGACTCGCCTATGAATGAATTGCAGTTCGCCGACGACGTTCTCGCCCGCATCCGCGCCAAGGGCGGGCCGTATCACGAGCGCGGGTATCTCTTCGTGCTGGCCACCATCGAATACCTCCAGTCCAGGCTGGAGGTCCGCCGCCACGTGAACGGCGCGGAGCTCGCCTGGGCATGCCGAGACTTCGCCACGGAGCAGTTCGGCCTGCTGGCGCCGCACGTCCTGGCCCACTGGGGCGTCACGCGCACGGAGGATTTCGGCCGGATCGTCTTCACCCTCGTCGAGATCGGCCTCCTGGTCACACAGCCGGGAGATCACGAGGGCGATTTCGGCGGCGTGTACGAGTTCGAGAACGCTTTCGGAGGCGTCTACGGCTGGCCTGGCGTTCGAGGCGCGTGAGTGCGGGATATGTCTTCGGGGGAACCATGGAAAAGACCGAGTGGCCGGCGTGCCAGAAATGTTCGCAGGGAACGCTGATTCCCCTCTCCGATTATGGGCGCGAGGGCGCACCCATCACATACAAGGCGTGGGTCTGCACCAATCCCGATTGCGGGTTCAATCTCCGGATCGACAACGGCGAGATCTCCTTCGGTCGAGCGATCGGACAGAGCTACAAATAGCTTGATCCCCGTCCTCTCTCCCCGGCAATCTGCCTCCTGGGACCAGAAGGCCGCCGCCGCGGGAGTCGACCTCGCGACGCTCATGGAATCTGCGGGCCGCGCCGTCGCCGCCATCGTGGCGGAACGGTATGCGGCCCGTCTGCGTGCCGGCGTGCTGATCGCGGCCGGAGCGGGCAACAACGGGGGCGATGGCTGGGTGGCGGCGCGTGCGCTGCATCGGCTCGGCGTCCCCGTCTGGGTCACACAGGCGCCGGGCACGAGGAGTCCGCTCAACGCGCGCGCCGGCGCACTCGCGCTGGGGGCCGGTGTGAGGGAGGTGGGTGCGGACGGGCCCTGGCCCAATCTCGGGGTCGTCGTGGATGCGCTGCTCGGCACCGGCGCCTCCGGCGCGCCTCGTCCGCCGATGGCTGCCTTGCTCGAGCGTCTCGCCGACCTCGAGCTTCCCGTGGTGGCGATCGACGGCCCCACCGGTCTCGATCTCGAATCGGGCACGGTGCACGGCCCAGCGCGGGCGGAGCTGACGATTACCTTCGGCGGCGCCCGGCGTGGTCACCTTCTGGCCCGGGACGAGACCGGCACGCTCGTGATCGCGGACATTGGCCATCCGCCACCCGAGCCCGACTGGCCGTCGCTCGTCACCGACGCGCAGGCAGCGGAATGGCTCAGACACCTTCGGAGTCGGGATCACAAAGGCACGCGCGGCCGCGTCGTGGTCGTGGGTGGTGACGCGGGGATGACCGGGGCGATCCGCCTCGCCTGCCGCTCCGCGTTTGCCGCCGGAGCCGGCCTGGTCCACGCAGTGGCGCCGGCGGCTACCGTGGCGGCGCTTGTCCAGGCCGAGCCCGATCTCCAGACCTTCGCGCATGCGTTCGACCAGTCTCCCTCCCGCGAGCTTCTCGATCTCGTCTCCCACGCCGATGCCGTCGTTATCGGCCCGGGGCTCGGCCGCGCCCCGGGACGTCGCGCACTGGTCGCCGCACTCGCCGATGCGGCAAAGTCGGTCGTGCTCGACGCCGATGCGCTCATCGCCTTCCAGGGCGCGACGGCCGAGCTTCGCGCATTGGCCCTGGCGCGGCCGGTGGTGCTGACGCCGCATCCCGGAGAATTCCGGACGCTCTTCCCGGCGCTGGCCAGGGGGCGGGAGATCGATCCGTGGGCCGCCGCATCCTCGGCCGCCGAGGAATCGGGCGCGACGCTGTTGCTCAAGGGGGTACCGACGGTCGTCGTGCGCACCGGCCGCCCCCCGCTCACGATCGCGGCCGGCAACCCCGGGCTTGCCACCGGCGGCAGCGGCGACGTGCTCAGCGGAATCGTGGGCACGGCGCTGGCCCAGGGACACGCACCCGAGACCGCCGCCGCCTTCGCGGCCCAGGCCCTCGGCCGCGCCGCCGATCTCGCCGCGCGACGGGTGACAGCGCGCGCCCTCCGGCCGATGGATGTGATCGGAGCACTGGCCGACCTCTGGCGCGAGTGGGAGGTGTTGGGCATGGCGCCGCCGGCCCCGCGACCACCGATTCTCCTCGAGCTTCCCCGGCCCCTCACGGTATAGATTGGGGGATGCGCCTCTTCGCTCTCGCGCTGGCGTCGCTTGCCGCCGGCGTGCCTGTTGTGTCGCCGGCGCAGAGCCGCGATTGGCGCCCCGCCGACCGCACCGTCGTCGGCGACTTCACCCGCATCACCTCGATCGCGGCGGCGCTCGACCGCGTCTACCTCTCCTCGACGACCAGCGTCCTCATCTGGCATCCGCAGTTCCAGCAGTGGGAGGGGCCGTACGATCCGCCCGACCCATCGCTCCTTGCGAGCGTATTCGCTTCGCTGGTCGATCCCCTCGACAACTCGCTCTGGATGGCCCGCGCCGACGGTTGGGTGCATTTCCAGCCCGAGCTGCAGCTCTGGGACAGGGGGACCGTACCCGGCGGCGTCGTGACACTCGCATTCGACGCGAACGATCCGGTGTCGGGGCTCTATCTTCGAACGCGAAGCGGATGGCAAGTCGTCTCGCGCGGCGCCTTGAGCGCGACGCCCGGGCGCGCGCCGGCGCGCCCGGTAACGCCGACCTCGGTGGATGAAGTTCTTCGCAGCAGCCCCACGTTGCAGGCCAATTCGGCGCAGATTCTGCTGGACCCGCATCTTCGAACGGTTCGGTACACCGCCGCCGCGCGCAGCTTCGACAATCAAGGCTGGTTTCTCGGGACCTCGGGCGTCGGGGCGCTCTATCTTCCCGACGGCGCCGCGATCCCGGACCGGCTCGCCTTCGGCCTGCCTTCGCCGGTGGCCGGCGCACTCCTCGCCGCCCCCGATGGCATCTGGGTGGCGACGGAGCGCACGCAGCTCGCCGACGCCGCGTTCACCCTCGTGGATCCCGACTTCAAGTCCTTTCGTACCCTGCATGGGCCGCCCGCTTCCGGCGTTCCGTTCTCCCAGGTGCGCGATCTGGCAGGACAGGGCACCGGCGTCTGGGCCGCCACCGATGCCGGCGCCGCGCGGATCGAGACGGCCGATGGACGCGTCGATCTGATCGACG
>JBDTTA010000170.1:0-6029 GCA_039930845.1 Gemmatimonadales bacterium | reverse complement strand
GCAGGCGCTCGCCCTGGCCGCACACGACGGCGTAACGGGCACGGATGACGCCGAGCTCGTGGAGCGCAGCGGAGTCGCTGTCCGGCTGGTTCCGGACTCCGCGCGGAATCTCAAGGTCACCACACCCGACGATCTGGCGCTGGCCCAGTTGTTCGCCGCCCCGTCGCAATGATTCTTCCGTTCCAGACGGAGCCGGAGGTCGACGCGGCCATCCCCACCGTCCGCGATCATCTTGCCGCCGATCGCCTCCTCGCGTATCCCACCGAAACGGTCTACGGGCTTGGCTCCGCTCCGACAGTGCCTGCGCTGGCCGCACTCTCGAGGCTCAAGGGACGACAACCGGGAAAGCCATTTCTCCTGCTGGTATCGTCGCGGCAAATGGCGGAAGCGTGGGGCCTGTTGTTCTCCGCGTCGGCCCGGGCGCTGTCCGACTCGTTCTGGCCCGGGCCGCTCACGCTGGTGCTTCGCGGCGGCGAAGGGCGACTCCCGGATGAGCTGAGGGGGCGTGAAGGGGGCATCGCCGTGCGGCACACGTCTCACAGGGGAATTGCAAAGCTGGTGGCGAAGATCGGCCGGCCCCTCACCTCTACGTCGGCTAATCGACCGGGCGGCTCCCCGGCCCCGGGCGCGGATCGGCTGGTAGATGTGTTCAAGGAGGAAGTGGATGGCGGCGAGCTGCTCGTGCTCGATGGCGGAGTGTTGGGAAATGTGCCACCCTCGACGCTCGTCGATTGTACGGGACCGATGCCGCGGCTGATCCGGGATGGAGCGATCCCTCGCGCGGAGCTTCGCCGCGCGGCGGGCCGGTTGGCGCCGTGAGCAGGCGGTAAGGCGGTATGGCGGTAGGCGGTATGGCGGTATGGCGGTACGGCGGTACGGCGGTACGGCGGTAAGTGACGGCTCAACCCGACTATGTTTGGACCACGACCATGCACATTCTTTTCGTCTGCACCGGAAATACCTGTCGCAGCCCCATGGCCGAAGGCCAGCTCCGATCCGCGCTGGCCGCCAAGGGGGTCGAGCAGGTCACGGTGGCCTCGGCGGGCACCGGCGCCTGGGACGGCGCACCCGTCACAGAGGCAACCTACCTCGTGGGGTTGGAGCAGGGTCTCGACCTCAGCGAACACCGTGCCCGCCTCCTGACGCGCGAGCTCGTCCGCACGGCCGATCTGATCCTCGTCATGTCCGGCCACCATCTCGCGCGCGTCTCGGAGCTCGGCGGTGAGTCCAAGGTGCATCTGCTCGGATCGTATGCCGGCCGGGAGGAAGGACAGACGGAGATCAGCGATCCCTATGGTGCCGACATCTCCACCTACCGCGCCACGTTCGCCGAGCTGCAGGATCTTATCGGAAACGTCGTCAGCCGCGTCGCCGGCACCAAGCGGTGATCGATGGAAGTACCAGGGTCTTCGCCATCCTCGGCGACCCCGTCGCGCATTCCCTCTCTCCCACCATGCACAACGCCGCGTTCCAGGCGCTCGGCCTGGCCGCCGCATACGTGCCGCTCCGCTGTGCCGTCCAGGATGTCCCCCAACTCATGCGCGCGCTCGCCATGGCCGGAGGCGGCGGTAACGTGACCGTACCGCACAAGGAAGTTGCCGCGCGCTCGGTGGACGGCCCGTCCGCCCGGGTTCGCCTCCTCGGTGCCTGCAACACCTTCTGGGCCGACGACGGCGCCGTCTGCGGCGACAACACCGACGTCGCCGGAGTGGCCGCCGCACTCGATGCCCTGGAGCCGCCGGAGGGACCGTGGCTGATTCTCGGCACGGGTGGCGGCGCGCGTGCAGCGGCTGACGCGGCGAGAGATCGCGGAACCGCCGTGTCGGTGGTCTCGCGATCGGCCGATCGGAAGCAGCGTTTCGAGGGTTGGGTCCGCGGGGTCGGGATCGACCAGGCCCCAGCCGCCGAGTGCACCGTCGTCATCAATGCGACCCCGCTCGGGCTGGCCCAGACCGACCCTCTCCCGATCGACCAGCCGCCGCCGCGGGCCGTCGTGGCATTCGACATGGTGTACGCGCCAGGGGAGACGTCGTGGGTGCGGGCCATGCGCGCAGCCGGGCTTCGGGCGAGCGACGGGCGGACGATGCTCGTCGCGCAAGGCGCCGCGGCATTCCGCTGCTGGTTTTCGGGGAAGCATCCGCCGCTGGACGTCATGCGGGCCGCCGTGGATGCCGCGCTTCGCTGACGCCGTCCGGGATACCGGCCGAGCGGCGGCCCTCGCGCTGGCCGGCGTCGAACGCTGGCTGCTGCCGGCAGCGTGCCTGTTGTGCGAGGCGCGGATTCCCGTTCGACAGGGTGACGCGCTAGTTTGCGGGCCCTGCCGGAGCAGATGGCGTCCAGTGGTCGGCCCGCTCTGCCAGCGATGCGGGCAGCCGGCCTTCGGTGGTCTGGAATGCCGGATCTGCTCGTCCTGGTCGCCCGGTTTGACGCGGGTCCGGAGTGCGGTGTGGCTGGCTGACGGCGCGCGGGAGGCGGTGCATCGTCTCAAGTACCAGGGCTGGTGGCGTATCGCGGAATCGCTCGCCGAGGCAATGCGGGGGCTCGAGCCATTGACCGGGCAGGTATGCTTGATACCGGTCCCGCTCGGCGCCCGCCGGCTCCGCGAGCGGGGCTACAATCAGAGCGAGCGCATCGCCAGGGCGCTGGCGTCGATTGTCCGGTGCTCCGTCCGCACCGACGTCCTGAGTCGCATCCGGGAGACACCGACCCAAACGGCGCTGACTCCGGAGGGCCGTCAGGCGAACGTGGCCGGCGCCTTTCGTGCGGTCGGCGCGGCGCAGCAGCACTGCGTTCTCGTTGACGACGTATTCACGACCGGGGCGACGCTCGCCGAGGCGGGGTCGGCGCTGGCGGCGGCAGGAGCCGCGAGCGTCGAGGCGGTGACGTTCGCGCGGGCCGTGGAGATGGTGGGCTGACAGGCTGTTTACCAAGGAGCAGAGATGGCCATTCGGGTAGGCATCAATGGGTTTGGCCGAATCGGGCGGAATGTGGTCCGCGCGGCTCAGGCGATGGGCGTGAAGGAAATCGACTTCGTCGCGGTGAACGATCTGACCGATACGAGGACGCTGGCGCACTTGCTCAAGTACGATTCGGTGCACGGGCGATTTCCCGGCGATGTGAGCGCTGAATCGGACGGGCTGATCGTCAACGGCGACTCGATCCGTGTCCTCTCGGAGAAGGATCCCGCACGGCTGCCCTGGAAGGATCTGGGCGTAGATGTCGTGCTCGAGTCTACCGGCCGATTCACCGACCGCGACCAGGCGGCGCTCCATATCCAGGGTGGTGCGAAGAAGGTGATCATCTCCGCACCGGCCAAGAAGGAAGACATCACCATCGTGTACGGCGTGAACCACACCGCCTACGATCCCGCGAAGCATCACGTCATCTCCAACGCGAGCTGCACCACCAACTGCCTCGTACCGGTGGTCAAGGTGATCCTGGATCGGTTCGGCTTCGTGAGCGGATTCATGACCACCGTGCATTCGTATACCAACGATCAGCAGATCCTCGATCTTCCCCACAAGGATCTCCGCCGCGCCCGTGCCGCCGCGCTCTCCATCATCCCGACGACCACGGGTGCCGCCAGGGCCACGTCGCTCGTGCTGCCCCAGGTCAAGGGAAAGATCGACGGCGTCTCGCTCCGCGTGCCGACGCCCGACGTCTCGGTCGTTGCGCTCTCCTGCGTGGTGGAAAAGGCCACCTCCGCCGACGAGGTCAACACGGCGTTCCGCGAAGCCGCCAAGTCGGGGCCGCTCAAGGGTCTCCTGGCGGTGAGTGAGGAGCCGCTCGTCTCGGTCGACTACATCGGCTCCCTGCAGTCGAGCACACTCGACGCACTGTCCACCAACGTGGTCAATGGCACGCTGGTCAACGTCACCTCCTGGTATGACAACGAGATGGGTTACTCGGCTCGTTGCGTGGATCTCCTGCGCTATGTCGGCCAGCGTCTATGAAGCGCACGCTGGAGTCCCTCGATGGCGCGGCCATCGAAGGACAGCGCGCGCTGGTCCGGGTGGACTTCAACTGCCCGATCAAGGACGGGGTGGTCACCGACAACAGTCGCATCCGTGCTGCGCTGCCCACCATCCGATTCCTTCGGGGTCGTGGGGCCCGCGTCGTACTGCTCTCCCATCTCGGCCGCCCGAAGGGGCCCGACCCGAAATATTCACTGCGACCGGTGGCGCGCGAGCTCGAGAAGCTCCTCGGCGCACCGGTTACCTTCCTTGCCGATCCGACCTCAAGCGAAGCGGTGACCGCCACCAGGCGGCTGCCGCGCGGCTCCGTGGCCCTGGCCGAGAACACACGGTTTTTCCCCGGCGAGGAGGAGAACGACCCCGAGCTGGCCGCGCAGTTCGCGGCGCTGGGTGACTTCTACGTCGACGATGCCTTCGGCTCCGCGCATCGCGCGCATGCGAGCACCGAGGCCGTGGCGCGACTGCTCAAGCCGGCGGTCTCCGGATTCCTGATGGAACGGGAGCTCAAGTATCTCGGCGAGGCGTTGCACAATCCAAAGCGCCCCTTCGTCGCCGTACTGGGAGGCGCCAAGATCAGCGGGAAGATCGATCTGATCGAGGCGCTCTTGCCGAAGGTCGATCGTATCCTGATCGGCGGTGCAATGGCGTGCACGTTCTTCAAGGCGATGGGCCTCGAAACGGGAAACTCGCTGGTGGAGCCCGACCGTGTGGAGCTGGCGAAGACGCTCATGACCAAGGCCGGCGACAAGCTGGTGCTCCCGCGCGGGGCCGTGGTGGCGCAGCAGCTCACAGCCGACGCGCCGACGGAGGTCGTGAGTCGCGACGCGATACCGCCTGGCTGGGCCGTCTACGACATCGACCCCGCGACCGATGCGGAGTTTGCGCGCATCATCCGGGAGGCGGGGACGGCCGTGTGGAATGGCCCGATGGGAGTCTTCGAGACCCCGCCATTCGACCGGGGCACCCTGGCGGTAGCTCAGGCGATGGCCGACGCCACCGCCCACGGTGCAATCACCGTTATCGGCGGCGGCGACTCGGCCGCGGCCGTGGCGCAGGCAGGATTGAGCGACCGGATCACCCACGTGTCCACTGGCGGCGGCGCATCGCTCGAGTTCCTGGAAGGCAGGGAGCTCCCCGGTGTCGCGGCCCTCGACGAGGCCTGACCGCATGACCCGCCGATTGATCTACGCCGCCAACTGGAAAATGAACCACGGGCCGGCGGAGGCACGATCCTTTGCCGCAAGGTTTCTGGAGTTGACCGGGCCCGCGGAGGGACGCGAGCTCTGGTTTTTCCCGCCGCTCGTCTCGCTCTCGACGCTGGCCGAGTCGGTTCACGAGCGACCGGATATCAGCGTCGGGGCGCAGAACGCGCATTGGGAGGCCAAGGGGCCGTTCACCGGGGAAGTATCGATCCCGATGACCATCGAATCCGGGAGCCGGCTCCTGCTCGCCGGACACTCGGAGCGCCGCCATCTGTTCGGTGAGACCGACGATCAGGTCGCGCGCAAGACCGTCGCGGCGCTCAAGGCGGGTATCACGCCGCTCGTCTGCGTCGGCGAGACCCTCGCCGAGCGGGAGGGCGGACGCACCGAGCAGGTGGTGCTGCGTCAGATGTCCGCGGTGCTGGAACGGGTGGCCACGGAGGATTGGGAGAGGATCGTGCTGGCCTACGAACCGGTCTGGGCCATCGGCACCGGGAAGAATGCCACTCCCGACGATGCGGCACAGGTGCATGAGCTCATCCGTTTCGAGACGTCCCGCCGGGGCGTGGTGGTCCGGGTGCGGATCCTGTATGGCGGCAGCGTGAACCAGGGCAATGTGCTGGCACTGCTCGCCAGGCCGGAGCTGGATGGTGTGCTGGTGGGTGGCGCCAGCCTCGACCCGGACGCCTGGGCCGAGCTCGTGGGGCTGGGCGCGTAGACATCGGCAACTGCTGCGCTGGCAGTTCCTGCCGGTGTCCTCTACCTTTTCTCTTTCTTCGGCCTGTTCGCCCCCTCCTCCCGGAGCCTGACGATCGTCGAGCTCGCGACCCGCCTCCAGGCGGTGGTCGGAGAT
>JBDTTA010000169.1:0-6031 GCA_039930845.1 Gemmatimonadales bacterium | reverse complement strand
ACATTCGTGCAGGCCTGGGCGCAGCTCTCCCGGGCCCGGTCGCGCATCTACACCAACGGCTCGCCGGATCCGGCCATCGCGGCCGGGGCCCGAGCGGCCGCCGAGCGGGCCCTGGCTCTGGCCCCCGACCACGCGGAGGGCCGGCTGGCGCTCGGCACCTATTACGCCGAGGTGCTGCTCGACAACGACAAGGCGATCGAGCAGTACACGCTGGGACGGAAGATCGATCCGCGCAACGCCGATTTCCTGGCCGCCATCGCCGTCGCCGAGCAGGGCCGCGGCCATTACGACCTCGTGGTGCAGCACCTCACCGAAGCGCAGGCGATGGATCCCCGCTCCGCGCAGACAGCGCGCCGCTTGGCCCGGGCGCTGCTCTGGGTCAGGCGCTATCCCGAGGCCCTGGCCGCCGCCAACCGGGGTCTCGAGGTGTCGCCCGCCAACATCGACATGATCGAGGTGAAGGCGATGGTCTACCTCGCTCAGGGCGACCTGGCCCGTGGCCGCGAGGTGTTGAGTCATACCCCGGCCCAGATGGACGAGGCGGTCTACCTCGCCGGGGTCGCCACATACTGGGACCTCTACTGGGTGCTCACCGACGACCAGCAGCGCCTGCTGCTTCGGCTGACGCCGGAGCCGTTCGACAACAATCGGGCACCATGGGCGCTGTCGCTGGCCGGTACCTACGCGCTCCGGGGCCAGGAGGGGAAGGCCCGGGCGTACGCCGACTCGGCCAGGATCGTCTTCGAAGAACAGCTGAAGATCACGCCCGAGGATGCGCAGCTCCACGCGCTGTACGGCGTTACACTGGCCTATCTGGGCAGGCGGGACGAGGCCATGCGCGAGGGACAGCGGAGCCTGGAGCTATTGCCGCTCGACAAGGACGCCTTCGCGGCGCCCTACAACCAGCACCTGGTGGTGCGGATCTGCATCCTGACGGGCCAGCAGGACAAGGCAATCGACCTGCTGGAGCCGCTCCTCCAACGGCCGTATTATCTCTCACCCGGCTGGCTCAGGATCGACCCCAACTTCGACCCACTCCGGAACAATCCGCGATTCCAGAAACTGATGAAGGAAAATGGCTAGAATCCTCCTCGGCGCCGCCTGTGTCTGGCTGGTGACCGCGCTCCATCCCGCGGTGGCCAGCAGCCAGCAGCCTTCGGCCGACGACCTCGCCGGCGTGCAGGAAGTCATCGCGAAGTTCAAGGAGAAGGACCCCGGGATGGCGGAGATCTTCGCCAAGGCGAACGGCTACGCCGTGTTTCCCACCGTCGGCAAAGGCGCCATCGGCATCGGCGGCGCGCGCGGCAAGGGCCACGTCTACCGGAACGGCAGGCACATCGGCCGCTCGACCCTGACACAGGTGACCATCGGGCTGCAGCTCGGCGGGCAGGCGTACAGTGAAGTGGTCTTCTTCCAGAACGCCGAGGCGCTCGAGAACTTCAAGCTCGGACATCTCAAGCTCGACGCCCAGGCCTCGGCTATCGCGCTCACCACGCGGGCCTCCGCCGACCTCGGCTACCGGAGCGGCGTGGCGATCGTCACCATGGCCAAGGGCGGGCTCATGTACGAGGCCTCCGTGGGCGGCCAGAAGTTCTCCTTCCGGCCGGATGGATACTGAGGGCTCGCAACGCAATTTTTGGCATCATGGTTGCCTCCGTTTCAGCTCGCCTGGCCCACTCCATGCCCCAGGCAGCTATCCCGATGTCAATTTTAAGCTTACTTGACCCCGCCAGCGGGCGGCGAATTGCAGAATGCCACCAAACCCGCGACCGGCGACCGGCACCGAACCACTCGGAGGCGTTGTCTCCCAAGCAATAGCTCCATCGAGAGGGCGCTGGCCCGCGGCCACCGTCACCTTCCTTACCGCCCTCTACGCCCTCGGATACCTCGTCTGGGAGCGCGGCACATGGGGTAGCCCTGGTCTGCGCGACATCATCGGCAACGTCGCCTTCATGCCACTCAACGTGGCGATCGTCATCCTCAATGCCCTGGCATCCAGGAGCCCCGTCCTCGATCCCGGCGTGCGCCGGGCCCTGCGCCTGCTCGCCATCGGTGGCGCGATGGTGTTCATCGGCAACACCATCTCGGTCACCTACCTGATCGCACTGCACGACAATCCCACGGTATCGTGGGCCGACCCGTTCTACCTAACCGATTCACTCTTCACGCTGGCCGCGCTCCTCGCCTTCCCGCTGGCGCGGCGCACCCGGCTCGAGCGCTGGAAGTTCGTGCTCGACGTCGCCATGGTGCTGGTGGGCGGCGGCGTGGCCATCTGGTACTTCTCGGTCCGTCCGACGGCGGCGGCCGAGGACAACGGCGTGGTCGTGACCGCGCTGGCGTATGCGTATCCCCTCGCGAGCATGCTCCTGGTGCTCGGCATCACCACGGTCCTCTTGCGGCGGCCGGTGGACGGGAATCGCCTTGCGTTCGGCCTGCTGATCGGCGGCGTGCTGGTCAGCATCATCGCCGACCTCACGTTCACGCTCGTGACGCTGATGGTGGGTGGGAGGACGACGGGCTGGACCGACGCCGTCTACCTGCTCTGCTACCTGATGCTCATCGGCAGTGCCGAGCGATACTACCGGCGTCCGGTGGCGATCTCCGTCAAGGCCAAGGCGCCGCGGCAGCGGCAGCCGCTGAGCCCTCTGCCCTACCTCGCTGTCGCCTCGACGTACGGACTGCTCTTCGTCGCCGTGATCGAGCCGTGGGCCGAGCCGGTGAGCGGGCTCGCCATCGGCGCGCTGCTGGTCACCGCGCTCGTCGTGGCGCGTCAGCTTCTCGCCGTGCGCGAAAACGTGCGGCTCCTCGCGGAGACCGCGGTGCGCCAGAATGAGGCGCGGTTCCGCTCGCTGGTGCAGCACTCCTCCGACGTCATCATCGTCACCAAGACCGACGGGTCGATGCGGTTCGTCAGCCCTTCCGCCGCGCGCGTGTTCGGATACGACCCCTTCGAGCTGGTCGGCCAGGACCTGACCGGCCTGCTGCACCCGGAGGACCAGGCCCGCGCCGCCGACTTCTTCAGGGAAGCCACGGCGAGTCCGGGCGTGACCGGTCCGGTCGAATGGCGGTTCAGGCAGTCGGACGGCTCGTGGCTGCACGCCGAGCTGCTGGCGACGAACCTGCTGAACGACCAGACGGTGCGTGGCATCGTCCTCAATACGCGGGATGTCAGCGAGCGGAAACGGCTCGAGCAGCAGCTCACCCACCAGGCATTCCACGATCCCCTCACCGGCCTCGCCAACCGCGCGCTCTTCCGGGACCGCGTGAGCCATGCGCTGGCGCTGGCGCAGCGGGAGGGACGCCCGATCACGGTGCTGTTCCTCGATCTCGACGACTTCAAGAAGGTGAACGACAGCCTTGGCCATGCGGAAGGCGACCGGCTGCTCATCGCCGCGGCCGAGCGCTTCCTTTCGTGCGCCCGGGCGGCCGATACCGTGGCCCGCCTCGGCGGCGACGAGTTCGCGATCCTGATCGAGCACGTCGCGGCCGCCGACGGACACTCCGGACTCCTCGAGCGGCTCACGTCGGCGATGGCCCACCCGTTCACGCTGAGCGGCAACCAGATCCAGGTGAGCGCCAGCATCGGGCTGGCCGCGGCCATGAGAGACGAGACGGCCGACGACCTGCTCCGCAACGCCGACGTGGCGATGTATGCCGCCAAGCGCAGGGGCAAGGGCCGCTCAGAGACGTACGAGTCGAGGATGTACGCCGACGTGCGCGCGCGGCTGGAGATGGAGGCCGCGCTCAGGACCGCGATCGAGCGGTGCGAGCTCACTCTCTACTATCAGCCGATCGTCAACCTCGAGAGCGGGTCGCTCTACGGGGTGGAGGCGCTGCTCCGCTGGGACCACCCGCAATACGGCCTGCTGCTGCCTCAGCACTTCATTCCGCTCGCCGAGGAGACGGGTCTCATCTCGCACCTCGGCGGGTGGGTGCTGGCCGAGGCATGCCGGCAGGTCCAGGGGTGGCGGCTGGCGTATCCGCACATTCCGCTCTCGGTATCGGTCAACATCTCCGGACGCCAGCTCCAGGGGGCGGGGATCACGGAGGAGCTGAGCGACGCGCTCGCGGCCACGGGGGTGGATCCATCAGCGGTGATTCTCGAGATTACCGAAAGCGTCCTGATGCAGCAGACCGACTTGGTGCTCGACCACCTGCGCGGGCTCAAGGAGCTGGGCATCCGCCTCGCGATCGACGACTTCGGTACCGGGTACTCATCGCTCAGCTATCTGCAGCGGTTCCCGATCGACATCCTCAAGATCGCGAAGCCGTTCGTCGAGGAAGTGGGCCAGGGCGCCGACCGCTCGGCGCTGGCGCGCGCGATCATCGGACTCGGCGACACGCTCAAGCTCCACACGATCGCCGAAGGCATCGAGATGGCCGAGCAGCGCGCCGCGCTCATCGGGCTCGGCTGCCTGCTCGGCCAGGGGCATTACTTCGCGCCCGCGCTCCCCCCCGCTGAAATCGAGCGGATGCTGACCGCCGTGCCGGTGCTGGAGGAGCAGGGCGCCTAGGCGTATTCTTCCCGTTACCCTTTCCAAGAGTCGTCCATGGCGCAGGAGCTGAGCGCGGCGCTCGCCGGCCGCTATTCCTTCGAGCGCGAGCTCGGCCGCGGCGGCATGGCCACGGTCCACCTCGCGCACGACGTCCGGAACGACCGCCATGTGGCGATCAAGGTGCTGCATCCCCAGCTCGCCTTCACGCTCGGCGCCGACCGGTTTGCCCGGGAGATCCGGGTGGCCGCCCAGCTCGACCATCCCAACATTCTCCGTGTGCTCGACTCCGGTGAGGTGGCGGGACAGCTCTGGTTCTCGATGCCGTATGTCGAGGGGGAGAGCCTGTGGGACCGCATCAAGCGCGAGCGCCAGATCTCGACGTCGGAAGCGCTCAGAATTACCAGGGGCACGGCCGACGCGCTCACGTACGCGCACGCCCAGGGCGTGGTGCACCGCGACATCAAGCCCGACAACATCCTGCTCTCGGGGAACGAGGTCCTCGTGGCCGACTTCGGCGTCGCCCGGGCGGTGAGCGAAGTGCAGTCGAAGCTGACCGCCACCGGCATGCTGGTGGGAACGCCGACGTACATGAGTCCGGAGCAGGCGAGCGGAGAGATGAATCTCGACGGACGGAGCGATATCTTCGCGCTCGCGTGCGTGCTCTACGAAATGCTGGCGGGTGAGCCGCCGTTCAAGGGGCCCACCCCCCAGATGACACTCATGCTCCGCCTCATGCAGCCGCCCCGCCCGCTCCGGCCGACGGTGAACATCCCGGCCGACCTGGAGGACGCACTGCTCAAGGCGCTGGCGAAGGACCCGGCGGAGCGGTGGCCCACGGCGAGCGTCTTCGCGGACGCTCTGGAGGGACGGCTTCCTCCACCCCCTCCCGCGCCGGCCCCGCTGCCGGTGGCGCCGGAGCCAGCCGCGGCCCCGCAGGAAGGACGGCGGCTCATGGAAGGTGCGATGGCGGCGGTCTCGGCGATGCTGGACGCCGCGCGAAAGGTCTTCCGGCTCGGGTAGCGACACCCTAACTTGCCGTCCGTTTCCACCGAACAACATCGAGAGTCCATGTCCGCGCGCAACCCGTTCGTCTTCCGGCTGCACCTCATCGGCGTTACCGCCGTCGTTGCGTTGATGGCGGTGTCGGCGGTGCTGCTCTGGATCGGCACGAACGGGAACGTCAAACTCGTCGCGCAGGGCAGCGCGGTATTTCTCGTCTTCGGCATCGCGCTCGAGCGGTATCTGGTATGGCTGCTGCTCGACAAGGTGCTCAAGCAGACGGGGCGAGCCGCGCGCATCGCGAGCCGGGTGGCGCAGGGAGACCTGACGATGCCCGAAGGCAAGGCGCCGAAGGACCCGCTCACCGCCTCCATCGCCGCGATGCTCGAGAAGCTCCGGGAGCTGGTGGGCGCCATCCTCCGGCACGCCCACGACGCGGCCGCCATGTCGGAAGAAATCGCCGCCTCCACCCAGCAGATGACGGCCTCGACGCAGGAGGTGGCCGGCACCACCGGCGACCTCACCGAGCGGGCCAA
>JBDTTA010000168.1:0-6038 GCA_039930845.1 Gemmatimonadales bacterium | reverse complement strand
GTCTTGGTGGCGACTTCCTTGACCATCTGGGCGCCCATGTTCTCGATCGCATCGGACAATTCGACTTCCTTGGCCACGGTCACGCCGTCCTTGGTGACGGTCGGTGAGCCGAATTTCTTGTCGATGACCACGTTGCGGCCCTTGGGACCGAGGGTGACCTTCACCGCCTCGGCGAGAGCGTCCACGCCCCTCTTGAGCTTGGCGCGGGCGTCGGTATTGAAGAGAAGCTCCTTAGCTGCCATCTGTCAGTTCTCCTGGGTAGGTGCGAGCCGAATTCAGCTGATCTTCGCGAGGACGTCGGAGGCCTTGATGATGACGTACTCGTCGCCGTCGATGGTGTACGGGGTGCCGCTGTACTTCCCGTAGATGACCTGATCGCCGGTCTTGAGGTCCATGGGTACCCGAGCGCCTTTTTCCATCCGGCCGGGACCAACGGCGATGATCTCGCCCTGGGTCGGCTTTTCCTTGGCAGTATCGGGAATGTAGAGGCCGCCACGCATCGACTCCGCATCCTCGGCGGGCAGAATCACGACCCGGTCCTCGAGGGGCTGGAGCTTGGTGCTGGGCTTGGCCTTGGTAGCAGTCGCCATCGTCCGTCCTCCACAGCTGATATTGGTGATTGTGTAACGTATTGGTGAATATTGCGTTAGCACTCAACGCGTGCGAGTGCCAGCGCTCTGGGGGCAAAGATAGCGGGACGGACGCCGGTGTCAAGACGGACAGGGAAGGGGAAGTAAAGGGAGGCGAGTCCGCGGCACCACCTCACCGATCGAGCGCTCCCCTCCTGTTCCCTGTTCCCTGTTCCCCACTCTACAGATCAAACCTCAACTCACACCCCACATACCGGCTCTCCCGCCGGAAAAACTGGCGCTGCGTGGAGAGTCCGTCATGCGCGATCAGCGCAAAGCCGATCTCGCGACTCGACGGTGCGGTGAGGGCGACGCCGAGCTTGGCGGAGAGACCGAGGCGCCACGCCGTTTCCGCGGTGCCATCGACAAACACGCCGCCGATCGGCCGGATGGCCGCGCCGAGAAAGCGTCCGGAGCCGCGGCCGCGATAATCCACGGCCATGGCTGCCCCCGGCTTGTCGAGAGCGAGCTCATCGATGAGGACGTAGGAGACATTGCCGGTGAGCCGCCACGGCCCCGTCGAGTAACTCACCCATCCCGATGCGACCTCGCGAGTCCAGTCCAGCCGGCGCGCGTCGAAGCGATCGCCGTACTCGTCGCCGAGATGGCTGCTCTCGTGGACCAGCTCCGCCGTGAGGGACCAGCGCCCCAGCTCCGCGGTGGTGTTCAGCCCGACGACCCAGTCATTGCTGATGAGTGCGCTGCGGGAGTCGCCCATGCTGAAGCGGCCGTAGACCTCGGTGCCAAAGCCGAGCGAGATGGGGCGTGGGCCGCGGCGCAGTGCCAGCACGGGGAAATTCTCGCCAAGTCCCACCTCGGCTTCGGGTTCCCGGCCGAACTCGCTGTCCCCCCGGCGCACGGACAGGAGGCGGCCAACAATCCCGTGGACACGGGGGGAGGCTTCGGGCAACTCGAAGCTTCGCACCTGGGGAAAGAGTCGCCCCTGGGCGGCCGCGACGGGGGGGGCCGCCGAGGCAAATCCGAGTGCGAGAAAAAAGCTCCGGCCGATGCTTGACATTGCTCCATGGTCCTCAGAAGTTCCGCACCGATGGGGTGTTCGATTCACCGGCGCCGGTCTGGCGCGGCCGCGAGCGTCGAAATATGGCGCGGTCCGTGCGCCCCGCCCGTTCTCACTCGTGGAGTGCGTCATGATGTTGTGGACCCTTGCTCTCGCCGCCTCACTCGGCGCCGTGCCTCCCCAAGGCCCTCCGGTATCGGTGTCCGTGGCCGTCGACTCCTCGAAGCACGAGCTCACCATTACCGCCGGGCCGTACGACCTGCCGAACATGCCGCCGATGGAGGGCAACAACATGATGGACCACGGCATGTCGCATGATACGCCGGTCCAGGACTTCGAGTGGCCGGTCGACGGCTGGTTCCGTGGCTATCGCGTGGACCTGGTGGACGGGGCGGGACAGCCCGTGCCGAAGCACATCCTGCATCACATGATCATGGTCAATTTCAGCCGCCGGCAGCTGATCTATCCCGCCGCGGAGCGGCTCATGGGCGCGGGCACGGAAACCGACGACGAGGTGAGCGTCCCCAAAACCATCGGCGTACCGATGAAGCCCGGCATGCGGCTCGGCATGTACGTCGCCTGGCACAACGATACCGGCAAGGATCTCGAGGGCGTGTTCCTCAAGGTCACCATGCTCTGGATGCCGAGGAATCAGAATCCGCGCCCGGTCAATTCGATGCCGATCTACATGGACGTCAACCTCACCGTCGGCGGAACCAATACGTTCGACATCGCCCCGGGCACGTCCACCAAATCCTTCGAGTTCACGCTGCCGGTCGGCGGCCGTCTCCTCGGCGTGGGCGGGCACATGCATGATTACGGGGTGTGGGTGCGACTCGAAGATGCGGAAACCGGCAAGATGATCACCAAGGTGGTCGCAACCCGTGACTCCGCGGGGCACGTGAGCAAGGTCAGTCGCAAGCTCTACGGCGTCACCGGCGAGGGGCTCGCCCTCAAGGCCAACCACCGGTACCGGGTAGTGGGCGAGTACGACAATCCTACCGGCGAGACGATCGTGAAGGGCGCCATGGCGCACATGGTAGGACTCTTCGTCCCCGACGACATGTCGAAGTGGCCGAAGATCGATCCGTCCGATCCGACCTACCAGAAGGACCTGGCGTCACTCCAGATTCGCGGTGAGAGCAGCGAAATGAAGGGAATGCACCACGGGGATCACGCCCACTAGCCGCACAGGCGTGCCGTTCACCCTCCCAGGATGCGGCGCGCGCCCACCCACCGCTGATACCACCAGCGGCCGTAGGGATCATCGGGGCTCAGCAGGCTGATCTGGACGCCCCCGCTAGCGCTGTGGATGAATTGTCCGTTCCCGATATACAGCGCCACATGGGTCACGGTCCCGCCGGTACTCGAGAAGGTCAGCAGGTCTCCCGCACGGAGCATGGCGGGACTCTTTTCGACACCCCTGCCCCGCAGCGCCTGATCGACGCTTCGCCGTGGCAGCTCTATACCGTGTTTGGCGTAGGCGTACTGGATGAGGCCCGAGCAGTCGAAGCCGTCGCCATCCTCCCCCGTGCCCCCGTATTCGTAACGGCGACCCATCATCTCGGTGGCCGTCTCGACGACCGAGTCGGCGAGCGCCGCAGTCCCGTATGATCCCGCCGATGCAAGTTCCGAGTTCGGTGAGATGGGCGCCGCCGAAAGCGGCGTGCTCACTGGAATGTTGGGCAGGGCGGCTCGGCCCTCGGCGCTGCGAATCGGGGCCGGGGTCGTCGCCGGTTTGGCCCCGCCGTTTCGTCCCCCACCAAAGTGCAATCCCAACCCTGCCGCGAGCTCGAGACCGCCGCGATGGTCCAGCGAGATTTCGCGCCACCGAAGCTCCGCGCCGAACGTGAGAAAGGACGCGGGCAGCAGATCGTACCCGGCTCCCGCCGACCACGACGCCCAATAGCTCGAGAGCGCGCTCGAGTGGGGTGATCCCAGCCCACCGCCGATTCCTGCGACGGCGTAGGGACCCTGGGCACCGGTCCGAAACGCCGTGACGTCCAGGCCGGCGCCGACGAACGTACCGTCACCCGCGCCGACACGTCGGAAGTAATCGCCGTGATAGGTCAGGCCGAGCGGACCAACGAACGGCCGACTCAGCCCGACGCGATAGAGTGTCCATCCACCATCATCGTAGAAGCGACCGATCTGCCCGACGAATCCCTGCGCGGACACCGGGGCGGTTTCCGCGACGATCGACAAGGCGACGAGGGCCAGTGCACGGTATCTCATCGGCGCTCCCTGGTTGGGCGACCGCTCCGCAAGTCCACCAAGTAGGCATTGCCCGGACGACAGCTGGTGTAGAGGATTGCACGTGCGGTCGTGTCATTCACGATGCGAGGGGCCTCGCCGGTATAGAGGAGCGGCACCGGCGTGCGCTGCCCGCCGTGACGAATTTCGAGGGCACGGTCGACGCACCCTGTGCCGTCGGGCCGCTGGCCGCGGCGGGCGAGCGTAAACCATATCTCGGTGCCGCCCCGAGCGGAGACGGCCAGCGAATCGCCGGAGGCGGCAGCGGCCGTTGCATGCTCCGGCACACTCGGGGCGCGCTCCTGGCCGCCACATGCCACGACCGCGGCGGCGATCGCGACCGGGCGGCACCAGCTCACTCCTGGCGGCCCGACAGCACGAGCTCGACGGTGTCGGGCGTGCCGTCTTCCGTGACCGCCAGGACTTCGCGCACTTCCGGCGTTTGCCGCAGATAGCGCAGCCAGAGGATCAATACCGCAAAGCCGGCCAGGGCACCGCACACTGCGGTGACCGCAAGGCCTTCGACCGGGTCGCGCATCCGCATTGCAATGAGCGCGCCGCCCACCGCTCCGAAAAACGAAGCTGCCCACGCAAGAAACGGCGTGAGCAGCCATCCGAAGACACGAAAGAGGAGCCGGAGCCAGCGCATGGGTCAGCCTCGGCTGGAACCCAGTGCGGACAGGGCGTTGGCCAGGGCGACACCGGGGAGAAAGGCGACGCCGAAGGTCCCCAGGTTCCACCTGGCCAGCGGGAAGTGGGTCACGATCGCGATGAGCGCCAGGCCGACGCTGCACACGAGGATGATCCCAAACGCAACGGCGGGAGAGGTCTGGCCACGACGCGTGCTCAGGTTGGCGAGCAGCCAGGCGCCCATCCAGGGAACAAACGTGCCGGCCATCCACCAGACCGGGTGGTACCACCAGTTGCTGCCGCCGCCGATCTCGAGCCAGCGATTGCTCCAGGTGCCGACGTTCTGAAGGATCGACACGTCGAGGAGCAGAAAGACGAACGTCGCGGACAGGCCGATCCCCGCCGCGCCAGCGATGCCTTCGATGGTGCGGGGCCGAGTCCAGAGTCCGGGCAGCAGGCTCACCGACGCGATCCCCGCCAGGAGGATGACCGCTTCGACCAGCGTCTCGATGAGGCCTGACGGGATGAAGCGCGACGCCAGCGAGAAGAGGAGCACCGCGCCGGCCTCGATGAGACCGAGCTTGACGGCGCCCCGGACGATCGAGGGCACATCGGTAACGTCGTGTGTTGCGTGCAGTTCGACTGCCGGGTGCATGCCCGATCTCCGATTATGGGGTCGAGAGGGAATCATACCCAAGGCGGGAAAGGCGGGAAAGGCGGGAAGGTCACCCGCCATCCTGACCGCCCTACCGCCCCCACGCCAGGACGACGACGACGTCCGTCAGCGCCCAGGCCACCAGCGCCCGGTACATCCCCCGCTGGTGTTCGGCAGGGGAACGGCTCGCCGCCCGGACGCGCCAGGGCACCAGGACCGCGCCCCATGCGAGGACCGCGAGCGCCAGAAGGCCCCAGCGCCACGCATCCTGCGGGACGCGCCACTCCATTCGCCAGCCGCCGGCGACGAAGAACGCGAATGCCAGCACCGCGGCGCACAGTGAGGCGTCGAGACTCCGCGCCACGCCGAGCCGCGACGCGAGCGTACGATCGCCTCGGCGGATGTCTTCTTCGAGCTGGTAGAGCTGGGTGAGCGGATAGAGTGCAGCGAAGAGGGGACAAAAACCGAGCAGGACGAGCCCTCGCGCCGAATCCACAGACAGCCCCGTCGCAGCCCACCCCGCGTACGGGGTCAGGGTTCCGAATCCCACCATGTTGATGACCCAGTCGGCCCCGGCCACGGCCTTCAACCTGAAAGGCGGCACCGAGTAGAGCACCGACATGACGAAGCACACCGCGTACGCAACGGTGAACGGCAGCGGCAATGCGAGTGTCGCGAGCTGACCGGCCGCAATCAGCCCAAGCCCGAAGGCCGCGAGGTGCCGGGGTGGAGCCGGTGGCAAACGGAGATAGGCGACGTCCCCCTCATCCCGATCGAACGCGCTGTTGAGCGCGAGCGTGCCGCCGTTGAGACACACCACCCAGAGCATCATCCCGAACAACGCCGGACCGAG
>JBDTTA010000167.1:0-6044 GCA_039930845.1 Gemmatimonadales bacterium | reverse complement strand
GATCCACGAACCACTGCGTCTCGGGTTTGTATCCAACCGGTAACTGTATGGTCTACGTCTTGCATTAGCGTCGGCCACGCTTTCCCAAACGCAAAAGACTGCACCCGATGTCCCTGTGGACAGCTGAGATTCTCCTGTGTCGAAAGCCAAGAGCCTCTAGCGTCCGTGCTGCCTCCAGCCGCCACTTCGCGGTGCAAGAATGAGTTGAGCGGCTGGGGGCTCATCACCGGGGGCGATGCTCCGTCTCGCCAGGCGGGCCATTCACCGTTTACCCGCATCCGCTCATGGGCTGATCTCGGAGACTCTCGATGGGAGTTGTGACGGTGACATCGACGCTGGCGGCGGCGTCACGCCACCAGCATATCGACACTTCGACAGCCACCGTCGCCACGCCGACGCAACGCGCGTGGATTCATCTGGCTCGGTCCACCGCACGCATTGCGGCGCTGGTAGGTTTCGATGCGCTCGCGCTCCTCGGGCTGCTTGCGCTTGTTCGAGGGGTGCGAGATCACTACTGGTTGGGGACGACCCCAGCCGCAATTCTTGGGCGGCTAATTCCGGCGGGAGTACTTTCGCCGGGCCAGCTCATCGGGGCAGTACTCCTTTGCCTGGTCCTTTTCAACGGATATGGCGAGACGAGCCGTGGTCAGCATGCCCGTCGCCGATTCGCCGGCGTTGGTCTCGGGATTGGGCTTCCGTACTGGGCGCAGATCTGGACGGAGTTCAGGCTCGATGACCTGACAGCCTTTGTCTTGCTCGTGAGCGCGGCCGCGATCCTGCTGATTGCCCAGCGTCATCTGGTGGAACGGGCAGTCCGTTTGCTCATGCCCGCCGGACTGGGGGTGGCTCGCGTTCTTCTGATCGCGAGCTGGCACGACCTCCGCCGGCACCCGGTTCAGGCGGCCCTGGCGAATGGAGGGGACGCTGTCATCGCGGGGGTCTTCAATCCGGAGATCCTGCGCAGACGCAATGGAGGGACGGAGGAGCTGGCCGAGTCCATCCGGGACACCGGAGCCGACACAGTCGTACTCTGCTGTGGCCCGATGTCGGACGGGACGCTCTCGGAGGTTCGGGATGCCGCGGTCGCTTCCGGATGCCGGCTCGCCTCGCTGAGTCGCTCGTCGATCGCCCTCGCCGCCCCCGGGCTCAGCCTGTCGTGCGGAGTCCCGGTGGTGGTGCTCACCCAACCCGACCTCCGGGCCGCCAAACTGCTCTGCAAGCGCGCCATCGATGTGGTGGGTGCGCTCGCAGGCCTCCTCGCCGTCGCACCGATCATGATTCTCGTGGCTCTCGCGATCAAATTTGAGCGCTCCGGACCGATCCTGTTCGGGCAATGGCGCGTTGGCACTGGTGGAAAGGCTTTCCGCTGCTACAAGTTTCGCTCGATGCGGGTCGATGCCGAAGACTTGTTGCGGCGCGATCCGGAGCTGCACCGGACCTACGTGCAGAATAACTTCAAGCTTCCCGAAGGGCGGGATCCCCGGATCACTCCGTTGGGACGCTTTCTCCGGGTGAGCAGCCTCGATGAGCTTCCGCAATTGTGGAATGTGCTGTGCGGCGATATGTCGCTGGTCGGGCCTCGACCGGTGGTGCCGGACGAGCTGGCGGAATATGGCGACCGGACAACGCTCCTCCTTTCGCTCCGCCCGGGGATGGCCGGCGAATGGGCAGTGAGCGGGCGGAGCAGAGTCGGATATCCCGAACGGGCAAAGATGGAGTTGGGCTACGTGCGCAGCTGGCGGCTCGGCCTCGATCTCTCGATTCTCGCGCGGGTGGTGCCGGCCGTGTTCAAGCGCCGGGGGGCACATTGAGCCCAGCAACATCGTCGGGCAGGAGCGGTCCGAAGGTCGCCACTCTCGCCTTTCACGAAGTCACCGACGATCCGACCGCCACCGGCTTTCAACGGCCGGGGGCCGTGCCGTTTACACTGTCACGGGCGAGCTTCGAACGCCACCTGGAGCAGATCGCACAGGGCCCTTCGAGGCCGGCGCTGGTCACGACCCTCGATCTTTCCGCGGCTGGGCGCCATGTTCTGTTGACCTTCGACGACGGGGGCAAGAGCGCCCTGTATGCGGCTGATGCGCTGAGCGAACGAGGATGGCGGGGCCATTTTTTTATTGTCACCGGCCTGATCGGGAATCGCACCTTTCTGGGGAAGGACGAGATTCGGCGCCTCCATGGCGCGGGGCACCTGATCGGAAGTCACTCGGAGACGCACCCCGACATCTTCCGGGAATTGCCGGTATGGCGGATGCGGGAGGAGTGGCGGGAGAGCGCAAACCGGCTCGCCGATTTGCTCGGGGTGCCCTGCAGGTCGGCTTCAGTTCCCGGCGGCGAGATCTCCCGGGTGGTACTCGAGTCAGCGGCAGCGGGGGGCTTCGATTTCCTGTTCACCGTCGAACCCGAGCCGCGCCCCCGTCGAGTACAGGACTGTTGGGTCCTGGGACGGTGCCTGATCAAGGCTCGGACGCCGCCGGCGCAGGTCAACGCGCTGGTCAATTTTCAGGGGTGGCAACGGGCCCTGGCGATCCGGCGACTGAAAATGCTTGCCCGGCGGAGCTGTCCGCTACTCTACCGAAACGTCGTGAGCCGGAGGACCCGCGAATGGAAGAGGGGGGTGGATTGACGGAGGGGCACTCCACGGCCGAGTGTCCCTCGGTCTCGATTGTCATTCCCTGCAGGAACGAAGCGCGCTACATCGCGCCGTGCCTGGCCTCGATACTCGCGAGCGAGTACCCGCGGGATCGTCTCGAAGTGATCATCGCCGACGGCATGAGCGACGATGGCACCCGCGAGATCATCGCGGGATACGCTGCCGAGCATGGTCGGGTGACCATGGTGGACAATCCTCCCCGGATCACGCCGGCCGGCCTCAACGCGGCGATCCGCGCGGCGCGAGGCGAAATCATCGTCCGCATGGATGCTCATGCGATTTATCCACCGGAGTATGTGCCGAAGCTGGTCGCGGCGTTGCTGGAGACCGAGGCCGACAACGTCGGGACGACGGTCGTCACACTGCCGGGCGACGAGACCGCCACCGCGCGGGCAATCGCCATCGGGCTGTCACACCCCCTCGGCGTCGGCAACTCGCATTTCCGAGTCGGCACAGCCACCCGGCGATGGGTGGACCATGTGCCGTTCGGGTGCTGGCGCCGATCGTTGTTCGACCGGATTGGACTGTTCGACGAGGAGCTGCCGCGAGACCAGGACGTCGAGTTCAACCTTCGAACGCTGACGCAGGGAGGACGGATTCTGCTGCTGCCGGACGTGGCGTCACAGTACCACGCCCGTCGCACGCTGAGCCAGGTATCGCGCATGCTGTACCAGTACGGGTACTTCAAGCCGCTGGTCGCGAGGAAGATCGGCCGAATCGTCACCCTGCGCCAGGTAGTGCCGTCGATCTTCCTGGTCACACTTCTCGGGGCAGGATTACTCAGCCCCTGGTGGTCGGCGGGCCGCGTAGTCTTCGCGGCAGTGGCGGGGGTCTACGTCGCCCTGGTCGTGAGCTGCGCCGTGCTGGCGTCGGTGGGGCGGGGATGGCGTTGCCGGACCGCCCTGATAGCGGCGTTTCCCTTGATGCATCTCGGCTACGGTTTTGGCTACCTCCGCGGCTTGCTCGACCATTTCCTGCTTCATCGGCGGGTCGTCCGGGCGCCAACTTCCATTGCCATCACCCGTTAGGGAAGCCGTGCTGAGTCCGCCAGAGTCGGGGTCGCGCGGCCCGGGGCTTGCGATGCCAGGTGCAGGCCGGCGGCTGAGAGGCACGGAGCTCGTCCAGATCCTGCTCGAAGGCGCGGTGCCCGAGGGCCTCGGTGCCGAGGCCGACTGGCGGAGCATCGAGAAGACGGCGGAGAAAAACGGAACGCTCGTCCGTCTGGCCGACCGGCTGGCGCGCCCGGGGATGTTCACGGCGTCCGAGGACGACCAGTTGATTCTTCAGGGAACGCAACGGGTTTATGGACGCCTGCGCATCCAGGCTTGCGATGTCGTCGCCACGATCGCCTCTGTTCGGCGCGACCTGGTGGACTGGGATTACATCGTCCGTGTCACAAGGCATCTGGGCGGCTTCCCCGGTCTGTCCTGTTTTCTCGACTACATTGACCAGATCCACCGCGCGGTCTACAGCCAGAGCCTGCCGGTCAGGATGCCGTCGGCGGCGGGATGGGGGCGGCTGAAGTTCCGAGGGGACCTGTTCCGATATCCGATGCGCAGGATGAACAGTCGTCTTTATACCCACGCGTTCGGAAGGCAGATCGCCGCCGGCAACCGGAGTGGAGCAGGTCGTCTCTGCCTGAACCCCGTGGTCGGTTTGGTGAGGGCAGGCCGGTGGCTGAATCGCCGGCGCAACTCGGAGCGTGTCAGGTGACCGCCCTACGCGTCCTTATTCTTGACGGGCAGACCACGCAGGCCCTCGCCTGCGCTCGCTCGCTCGGGCGCGCCGGCCATGCCGTGGTCGTGGCCGGCGGCCAGCGCTGGCCACTGGCCGGATGGTCGCGCTACGCCGCGGGACGGTTTCGAGTGGCCCAGGAATCCCTCGCGGGCTTCGCCGACGTCCGCGCCTGGGCTCAGCGGGAGGGTGTATCCCTCGTGCTGCCAATGACGGAACGGGCCTGTCTGCTCTGCAACGCCGAACGGGAGGCATGGGAAGCGGCGGGGATCACCCTCGGTTGTGCAGCAGACGCTCAGCTGCTTCGGGCCTTCGACAAGACGCAGACGATCCGCGCGGCCGAAGCGTGCGGTGTAGCGCTCCCCCCGACATGGCTGCCGACCTCGAATGCCGAGTGCCTGGCGGCAGTCGAAGCTCTCGGCTTCCCGTGCGTGATTAAGTCGCGCTTCAGCGATGTCCTGGTGGGCTCGGCGGTGCTGCACGGTGGAGGCGTGAGCTACGTGAACCGGCTCGCCGATCTCGAGCCGGCCATCCGGAAGCACCGACAGGGGCCCCACTGGCCGATCATCCAGGGTTTCGTCGGCGGCGTAGGGAAGGGAGTGTCGGGACTCTCTGACCATGGCCGGCCGGTAGCACTCGTCGCGCACGAACGGCTGCGCGATGTGCGCCCGAGCGGATCGGGTAGCAGCCTTCGCCGCTCGATCCCGCTGGACTCGCGCCTGCGTCTGCCGGTCGAGCGGCTCCTCGCCCAGCTTCAGTGGCATGGTCCCGTGATGGTGGAGTTCCGGGACGATGGTGGAGAGAGGCCGGTTCTCATGGAGGTGAACGGTAGATTCTGGGGCTCCATCCAGCTTGCGATTCTGGCCGGCATCGACGTTCCACGCTGGTGGGTTTCCATGCTGGATGAGGAGCCCGTTTCCCCCACGGTGGCCGCTGAGGGGGTGACGGTTCGATGGCTGTGGGGGGATGTTCGGCGCTTCTTGAGAATCCTCGCTGGTCCGCCCCGCGGCTATCCTGGCCGCTACCCGACACGGTGGCAAGGGATCAAGGAGCTGCTCGGTCCTCAACCGCAAGGCACCAGGCTCGAGACCTGGGATCCGTCCGATCCGTGGCCGGCGGTCGGCGAATGGGTTCAGGGAGTGGGCGAGCTCGCCGGACAAGGACTTCAGTGGGTCCGAAAGAATCGAGCGCAGGGTGCAGTTAACTTCTTCCCTCGCCGGAACCGTCAGGTTCCGGCGGAGGGAGGGCATCAGGTAGAGCGAGCCAATGTCTGACACCTCCATGAATCCGCCACGGCTTCCGAGCCCCCGGTACTCCGCTTTCGGACCGGGCGGGCCTGCCGATGGGGGCAAGGGCGGCTGGACGGGAGAAATCGCGGTCGGGCTGATCATCCGTGCGGTCCGCCGGCACGTACTGCTGTTCGGCCTCATCGCCGGCTTCGTCGCCATGGCGGCCTTCGTCGCCCTGGACACCGCGCCCGTCTACACAGCCACGGCCGTCGTCCGGCTCGCAGGCGAGCGGCAGGCGGCTGCCGCCGGCGCCGGTGTGGAAACGGCCACCCCCGAGCTCGACCGAAATTCGGGGCCGGTGCTGTCGCTCGTTCTACGCCTCCGAAGCCGGACGGTTGCCGCAACCGTGGTCGACTCCCTGGGCCTCC
>JBDTTA010000166.1:0-6146 GCA_039930845.1 Gemmatimonadales bacterium | reverse complement strand
AACCTCACCGTCCGGGCAGTCGGCGGCGGCGTGGTGCTTACCTCCCGGCCCGAGCAGATGACCGGTCGGTGGATCGACCGCGGCCAGCCGCTGCTCGAGCTCGGACTCCCCGACTCCGTCGAGATACGCGTCGCGCTGAACGGGCCCGGAAGCACCCTCGTCCGTCCCGGCCAGCCGCTCCGGCTCTTCTTTCATGCCGACGGCGCGCGGCTGGAGACCAGCATACAGAGCGTCGCGCCGGCGTCGCCGGGGGACTCTGGATCGATCGAAGTGCGTACCGCGCTGTCGGTTAGCTCCGGCGTTCTGGCGGGACGGACCGGCGAGGCCAGCGTCACCCTCCGCCAGTCGAATGTCTGGGGCGCCCTCTGGTGGGGAGTTCGCCGGCGCATCCGGAGCGACATCCTGCTGTAGGCCGCACCTTGCGTCCCACGTCCCCCGCCGCGACCATTGGAGGATACCCCGTCGAAGGTCGTCGACATGCCACGTGACATGCTGGCGCTGGTTCGCCAGGCGTTTCATGGGCGCTACGAGGTCGAGCGCGAGATCGGCAAAGGGGGAAACGCGCGTATCTATCTCGCGCGTCATCCCGACGGCCACTACGTAGCGCTCAAGATCCTCCATCCCGAGCTGCTGGTCAGCGTAGCCGCCGACCGGTTCCTCCGGGAAATCAGCGTCACCTCGCAGCTCAGCCATCCCCACATCGCCCGTCTCCTCGATTCGGGCGAGCGCGAGTGGCTGGTCTTTTACGTCATGACATATGTGGAAGGCCCGACCCTCCGCGAGTATCTGAAGGAGAACGGCAAGCTCTCCATCAGCGACACCCTCCGGCTCGGCAGCGATCTCCTCGGCGCGCTCGACCACGCGCATGCCCGCGGCTTCATCCATCGGGACGTCAAGCCGGAGAACGTGGTCATCTCGCCCGCGGGCGCGGTGCTTCTCGATTTCGGCATCGCTCGCGCCGTGACGGCCTCGGGCAAGGACCGTCTTACCCGTTCGGGTATCGCGGTCGGAACCTCCACGTACATGAGTCCGGAGCAGATCTCCGCCCTGCAGGAGATCGACCACCGGAGCGACCTCTACTCGCTCGGCTGCGTCCTCTTCGAGTGCCTCACCGGGCAGCCGCCATTCACCAACCGGAACGAGGCGGTGGTGCTCCAGCTTCATCTCACGCAGCCCGCGCCCGATCTTCATACCCTCCGACCGGAAGCCCCCGAAGTCCTCGCGACCACCATCGCCCGCGCACTGGCCAAGCTGCCGGAGGACCGGTGGGAGTCGGCGTCCGCCATGCAGGATGCCCTGACGCCGGCGACAGTCGGGTAGAGACCTCCCCGTTAGCGGCTTATCTTGGAGCATCGCTTCCCTGCTCCGAGGCCTCTCAATTTGACTGCCCCGATCGACCGACTCCGATCCGTGCTGGGCGATCGCTACGCCGTCGAGCGCCAGGCCGGCGAGGGCGGGATGGCGACCGTCTTCCTGGCCAAGGATCTGAAGCACGAGCGGTCGGTGGCGATCAAGGTCCTCCGTCCCGAGCTCTCCGCCTCACTCGGGGGCGACCGGTTCCTCCGCGAAATCCGCGTCGCCGCCACCCTCCAGCACCCCAACATTCTCGGCCTCTACGACTCGGGTGAGACCGAGGGGCTGCTGTACTACGTCATGCCGTTCGTCGAGGGCGAGTCGCTCCGGCAGCGGCTCGATCGGGAGCAACAGCTCCCGCTGCAGGACGCGCTCCGGATCACCCGCGAATCGGCCGAGGCGCTACAGTACGCCCACGAGCGCGGCATCATCCACCGCGACATCAAGCCGGAGAACATCCTCCTCCTCGGCGGGCACGCGCTCGTGGCTGACTTCGGAATCGCGCGGGCGGTCAGCGAGGCGGGCGGTGAGAAGCTGACCCAGACGGGCATGGCCATCGGCACGCCGTACTACATGAGCCCCGAGCAGTCGCTCGGCAGCGACAGGGTGGACGCGAGGAGCGACATCTACAGTCTCGGGTGCGTGCTGTACGAGCTGCTCATCGGCCAGCCACCCTTCACCGGACCGAACGCCATGGCCATCCTGGCGCGTCATTCGATGGAGAAGGTGCCGAGCCTCCAGGTGGTGCGCTCATCGGTGCCCGATGAGGTCGAGGACATCGTGCTGCACGCGCTCGAGAAGACGCCGGCCGATCGATTCCAGACGATGCAGGAGATGGTGGAGGCGTTGAGCGAGGCGGAAGCGGACGTGACGATGCAGCGCACGGCGGCGCGACGGGCGGCCACCGCATCGCGGCGGGTGCCGATCGGGACCGTAGTCACTCCGGTGCTGGTCGCGCCGAAGCCGAGCCGCAAGCCGGCGTGGATCGCCGGGGGCGTCATCCTCCTGCTGCTCGCGGCCACCGGCGGATGGGCCCTGTGGCGGCAGCGAGGCGGCGAGGCGGCGGCGGCCCGACCGGGAGCGAATGATCTCGATCCGCATCGAATCGCGGTGCTCTACTTTCAGCCGGCGACGAACGGCGATTCGCTCAGTTCGATTGCCGATGGCCTCACCGAGGGGCTGATCCGGGAGCTCGGACAGGTTCAGGGGTTGGACGTCATCTCCAAGGGGGGCGTGGACCAGTTCCGGGGCGACAAGGTGTCCAGCGACAGCATCGCCCGCGCGCTCCGGGCCGGGACAATCGTAACCGGTGACATCGAACAGCGCGGCGACCGGCTGCGGGTGTCGCTTCGCCTGGTGGACGGCGCCAGCGGCGCCGACTTCGAGCGCGCCAGCTTCGACCAGGCGAGGGGCAACCTGCTGGCGGTGCGGGACACGCTCACTCAGCAGGCGGCGCGGCTTATCCGCGCCCGGCTGGGCGAGGAGATCCGGGTGCGCGAGCAGCGCGCCGGGACCCGGAGCGTCGATGCTTGGCTCCTGGTCCAGCAGGCCTCACGGCATGGTAAGACAGCGGACGCCGCCGCGCTCCGCTCCGACAGCACGACCGCGGTTCGAGAGTTTGAGGCCGCGGACTCACTGTTCGCCAAGGCGCAGACTCTGGACCCGAGGTGGCGGGAGCCGATGCTCGGCCGCGGCTGGATTGCCTATCGCCGGTCACGCCTGGCCTCGGACGACCAACTGCACGCCGCTCAGTGGATCGGCCACGGCATGGAGTACGTCGGTCAGGCACTCGCCCTGGATCCGAATGACCCGGACGCGCTCGAGCTCCGAGGCGATCTCCGCTACTGGCGCTGGCTCTTGAGTCTGACGCCCGACCCCACCGAGGCGCGCGCGCTGCTCAAATCCGCGCAGGAGGACCTCGAGGCAGCGGTGAAGGTCGCGCCATCGCAGGCGGGAGCGTGGGCGACACTATCCCACCTGTACTATCAGACCGGCAACATGGTGGACGTAAAGCTGGCCGCCCAGCGGGCATATGAGCAGGACGCTTATCTCGCGAACGCCGACGTCGTGCTCTCCCGGCTGTTCTTCGCTTCGTACGACCTGGGGCAGTTCAGCGATGCGGTCCACTGGTGCGATGAGGGACAGCAGCGGTTCCCTCAAAACTCCAAGTTCGTGGAGTGCCAACTCTATTTGCTGACCTCGAAGGCCCGGGAGCCGGACGTGGCGCGCGCCTGGCAGCTCGCGGATTCACTCGGGAAGCTGCCCCCTGAAACCGATCGCGAGTACCAGCGTCTCAACTCGCAAATGATGGTGGCCGCGATACTTGCGCGTGCGGGCCAAGCGGACAGCGCGCGCCACCTGGCCGAGAACTCTCGCGGGCGGGCGGAAATTGACCCGACCCGAGACCTGATGTACGCCGACGCGTTCGTGCGCAACCTGCTGGGGGACACGTCCGAGGCGATCGGCGCGCTCAAGGTCTACCTCGCCGCGAACCCGGAAAAGCGGGCCGCGTTCGCCGACGATGCGACGTGGTGGTTCAGGGGGCTGCAGGATGATCCACGGTTCAAGGAGCTGGTGGGCGCGCGCCGCTAGCCGCCAACTGGCGTGTTGACGACCTGAATTGTCGTTGCCGCGCACATCTGGCGGATTTCGGCATTTGTGCCATCTTCATGCCGGTATCACGCACTCTTCTGTGTAAAGTGCGGAGGCGGAGCGCGCAAACGCGTCAGTTCTTATTGCGCCCCGGACGGAAATTTCACGGCGTCTCACGCCGAATTCCAAACAAGACCGTTCGTTTTCCGACCTTCAGGAGGTACGGATGCGCCGCCCACTCTTCGTCGCCATCCTAGCAGGCAGCCTACTCGTCGCCTGCTCCGACCAGCCCACCGAACCTGCCGTGCCAAGCGCTCCGGCGCCTGAGCTCGATGTCGGACCGGCGGGCTGCTCGCTCAACAACCTCCTCGACCTGACGAAGGCGCTGTTCCCACCGAGTCCGACGCTCAACCTGATCGTCGGGACGCTGAAGGCATTGCCGACAAAGCCGCAGCTCCGGCTGTCCGCGTTGATCCGGGCGACAGTGTTCGGCATCATCGATGCCGTGACCAAGGCGTACAACGGCAACAAGCTGGCCGGCGGCCATTCACCCCAGACGCAGTCGAACCTGCTGGCCTTCATCAACGGGCTCTACTGCTTCGTCGGATTGTCCCAGCCGACGATTCCCCTGGGGGCGCTGGACCCGAACGAGGGTGCACTCGCAGTGGTGACGCCCACTTCGGGTGCCATGACGATTCAGCCGAACAGCAAGCACGGAGCGCTCGCCCTCCAGGCCAGGACGGTCCCCACGACGACGCTCGTTGCGGTGTCGTTTCTCCCGAGCAACTCATTTCCCCTTCTCACCTCGCTCGACCAGTACCCACTGTTCTATGAGTTCAGCAGTTCGCCGGCAGTCACCTTCACCAAGGACGTGACGGCCGCGGTATGCCTTGCTGACAATTTCACGATCGGCGCCGCCAGTCTGGCCCACAACGTGGGCACCAACTTTGGGGACGTCGAGGTGCTAGCGGCTCCGCCGTCCGGAACCTTGTTGCCGGTCGATTGCTCCAATCTTCAGGCCAGTCGACTCTCGCCTTGGAATGCACGGGGGCTCTTTGCGGCCGTCTTTCTGCCCACCGAGCTGCACGCGGCAACCCTGGCGCTGGCCACGACCGGAGTGGGCGGTACGACGAAGCGGTTCAGCCCCTTCGGCGTGGTAGATCGGTTGAGCAACCCCGCGAGTTTGGCAGTCGAGCCAGGCATACCGACCCATTCAGACGTGGCACCTGGTGCCGCCGTCTCGCCTTCGCCGGCTGTTGTGGTGAAAAGCAAGAATGGGCGGCCGATCGCGAATGTCCCGGTGACCTTCGCGGTGGGGGACGGCGGGAGCGTCAACGGCGGATCGACGCAGATCGTGCCGACCGATGGAAACGGAGTCGCAACCGCCTCGAACTGGGTGCCGGGTTCGACACCGGGGAACTACACGCTGACTGCGACGCCGACACATGTCGACCAGGTGGGAACGATCGGGACGCTTGCCCCCTACAAGCCGGAGGCGCTGTTCAGTCCCGCCTCGCAGACGTTCACCGCCACGGTCGTTGGTTCGCTCGGATATGGCGCAACGCAGTACCGCTACCGCGTGCTCTCCGAGGGATCGCCACCAACGGGGTTCCAAAATGACGGTTTCGACGATAGCGAATGGTCAACCGGTGACGCCGGCTTCGGACACAACGACACAGCGAACAACTGCCCCTTGATCCTGAGCGACACGAAGACGGTGTGGCCGGAGAACAGCCAGATTCTGCTCCGCAAGCGGTTCACCCTCCCAGGTGGGGGCAGCACCGGCATCGTCAGCGTCGCGATCGATAACGACATCAAGGTGTTCGTGAACGGAGTCGATATCACCAGCACGGGCGCCGAGGGGTTGGACGAAGAGGGATTTGCAAGGCACGACGGTTGCCCGTCGAGAGGCTCCTTCACGTTCACGGCGAACGACCTCAATCCCGGCGTCAACCTTCTGGTGATCCAGGGCCGCGACCGGGGTGGCTCGACTTTCGTGGACGCATCGGTCGATCCGCCAACAATCATTCCGTAGGCTCAACCACCTGTACGCAGGGAAGGCGGCTCCCTCAGGGGCCGCCTTCGTCGTTTCCACCCTTCCCCGCCTTCACCACCATCCTGATATCCTCCGCCCAGCCCGCCGCGTCATCCGGTGGCACAAATGACCAGCTCTCCGCCGACTGGCCGGCCCCCGCGCTGAT
>JBDTTA010000165.1:0-6155 GCA_039930845.1 Gemmatimonadales bacterium | reverse complement strand
TCAGCCAGCAGCACACGGCGCCGGTCACCGTGGCGGCCGCGCCGCCGCCGCCGCCCCCACCGCCCCCACCCCCGCCTCCTCCGGGGATCTCGCTCACGACGTCGGGCAGCCAGCAGGGACCCAACCAGGTCTTCCAGTTAACCTGGACTGGCGCGGTCGGGGCGAACGTCGACGTCTACCGGAACGGCCACAGGGTCGCGAGAACGCCGAACGACGGGAGTCACACCGACGTGCGCGCGAATGTTACCGGGCGTGGCACGTACATATTCACGGTGTGCCAGAGCACGACCACCGTGTGCTCCAACGAGGCGAAGGTCGTCATCAAGTAGCGTTGTCACTCCGGGCCTTCTCAGCGCTCGAACACGCGTTCCAGATCGTCCACTTCGGCCAGCTCCTGCCGGGCCAGCCTCCGGTACTCCGCCGGCGATTCGGCACGCTCCACCCGCGTGACCAGCGAATCGAACTTCCGCGCCACCGCGGGGCTGCGAGCGGACACCGCGGAGTGGACACCGTCCCACTCGTGCCGCACGCCCCGCGCCGCGCTGTCGAGCCGCGCCGCCGCGCCCGCCTCTGACCAGATCTCGAGCTCGCGCCCGTAGAAGTCCAATCGCGTTACCGCGATGGGCACACGCGGCTCGTAGGCCCCGGTCATGTTCGCGACGACCAGCGTCACCTGATTGGCCTCCACCATCGTCTCGTGCCGCTCCCGTCGGATCAACGAGCTGCGCAGGGCGGCGACCTCGCGGTCGAGCCGGTCCGCCCCCGTCCTCGAGCCGGAGTCCGCTACGGTGTGCAGCCGTGCGACATCGGCGGCGAGCGACTCCAGTCGCCGGCCCGCCGTGACCCACATGTTTGCCTTCGCTGCGTCATACAGGTTTTCCGCGTGCTCGCCGGCATCAACCAGCACCTTCGGCACAGGTCGCCCGGCGGTCCCCGTGAGCATCACGGCGATCAGGCCCCCGTGCCGAAGATGGATCATGCACCTCATGGACATCGGGTTCTCCTTCGGACTCAGTGCACACGCATGGTAATGCCCGGCCGGAAGAGCACGGCTCCATTGTTGTCCGCGCTCACGCCGATGAACCCGCGCAGGCTGGGCAGGAACCGGTGCGCTACTCCGAAGGTGGCGCTGACTTCCCCACCGGGTGCCTCGGGAGCCGTCACCACCGTTCCCGGGGCGGGCTCCGCCGCGGCCGCGGCGGCGGTATTGGCGAGGATTTCTCCGAACAACTGGTTGGAGCGGTTCCAGTTCCACTCCGCGCCCAGCGCGAAGCCGAAGATGTTCTTGAGATCGGCGCCTGCCGGTCGCCCTACGACGGTGTAGGAGACATTGGCGTGGGTGTCGAGCCGGCCCCAGCGCTTGCTCCCGATGAGATAGCCCGCGACGTCGGTCTTTCCCGTGCCGATGAGCGTGTTGTGCGCGGTCGGAAACTTCACCTCGCTCGCGAGCGCGATGGCGGGCACCTGCGGGGTCTCGGCGCGAGCCAGCCAGGTGAGGGTGGCTTCGAGGTCTCCCACGCCGGTCGCCCGGGTGCCGGCGTTCGGACGAATCGCGGTCCACGCGACCGGCTCCACCAGGATCTCGAGACGGTCGGTGACGCCGTACTCCGCGGCGAACGGCACGGCGGCCTCGCGCCCTTCGGATGACGTCTGATACTCGAAGTTGCCGCTCACCTCGAATACGCCGCGTCCGAGAGGGCGGGCGGTCTCGGTCTCGAGCATCTGGGCCGCGAGGGGTGACGTCGCGCCGCTCCCGGCGAGCGTCAATGTCAGCGCCACAGCCAGCGGCGCCCGCGTCATCGCGTCCGTCCGGGCCGGGTGAGTGGAACCAGAAAGGTGTCGCCGTCGCGATGCGCGGCGGTGACGATGGCCGATGCGCGCTTCGAGAAAACCAGCTCGCCGGCGACGAGGAGAGTGACGCGGGGGAGGTCGCGCGGGATGACGATGCGGTAGCTGGCCCGGCTCCCCTCGTTCTCGAGTCGCACCTTTTTCGACTGCACGGTGTACGGGACCGGCTCTGAGGCGGTCACAGTGACCCGAGGTCCCTCAGCCTGGACGATGCGGATCTCGCCTTCGGACTGCGCGGCGGCGAGCTCAATCATCACCTCGTCGGTCGGCTCGAGCGCGACGCCGGTTGGTGACTCATCGGCCGGCTCGGCGGCTGCCGGCGCCGGCGCCGCGATCGGCGCCCGTGAGGCGGTGAGCCGCGCGAGGACCTGGTGCACGCCGCCGCCGCTCATCGTGGCGGCCGCCGCGGTCGCCACGAACAGCGCCGCGGCCGCCGCGACGAGTTGCTTGCGCCGGTTCCGGCGCCACCGCGCGCGGCCGATGACCGCGTCCGCCGTTCGCACCGGAACCGGGGAGTCGAGCGCTCCAAGCAACACGCTGACGGTTTCCCGGTCGCGCTGGAGCTCGGCCTGGCGCTCGCGGCACAGGTCGCAGCTCATCATGTGGCGCTCGAGTTGATGCTGCCCGTCCAGGTCGGCCCACTCGTCGAGAACCGCCAGCAGCTCGCCGTCAGTCGGATGCATGGCTCACCTTCCCGTATGCCGTGACGAACGCCTTCGTCGCCCGGACCAGGAGCGTGCCGACGCTGCCCGGTGCGACGCGCAGCGCCCGCGCGATCTCTCCGTAGGAGTATCCAGCATGGCGGAGCAGGAGGAGCTGACTCTGCCGTCGCGTGATCATGCGGAGGACACGGTGCACTTCGACCGCGCGCTCGCCCATCAGCAGACGCCCCTCGGCCTCGGGCTCCGCCGACCGCGGCGACTGCCAGATGGCGAGAAGCCGGCGCCGCCGCTCCACCCGCCGGTGCTCGTCTCGCACCAGGTTGTGCGCCACCGACACCATCCACGCCGACGGCGCGTCGGGCATCGCGCCGCGATCGTAAAGCCGCACGAACGTCTCCTGTGCCACGTCGTCCGCCAGCTCGGCGTCGCCCGTGAGCCGATGGAGATAGTCGTACAGGATTCCGAATCTCTCGTTGAACAGGGACCGGAACACATCGTCGAACGACGCGGATTCCACGCGTTCCGTTCCCCCCGATAGCGGGCGGGAGAGTCGGGTGTGGGTCAGTGGTTCTGCGGGCAAACTCTGGCTCCTCGGCTGGCCAAATTGCAACGATCAGGAACGCGCCGGGAGCGCCGGATGTGACAGGCGCTCCTCTAGAAGCGCCAATTCACCTGCGCGCCGAGGGTCCGGGAGGGGAAGTACAACGCGCGCCGGGCGCCGGCGGGCGTGGGGACGGCGTAGGCGAGGGGGTTCCGGACATCGAACAGGTTGGAGAGGGTGATGGAGGTCGTCAGCGTGCCCGGTTTGCCCAGCGCGATGATCTGCCAGTCTCTCACGAGACCGACGTCCACACGCCAGACGGCGGGAAGCCGGTCCCGGTTGAGCGCACCACCCGTTGTCTCCGGAGTGCCTTCGATCTCGCCGCCCTGAGAGAGCACGCCGGGCGCGCCCCAGACCACGTCCTCGGCGATCGGCGTGGTGGGCGCGCCACTCGCCGCCGATCCGGCGAGCCGGAGGACGGTGCGGCTGTCCACGTGGAGCCCGGCGCCCGCGGCCAGCCAGCGGGAGCGGAGCGCCCCCGGCGTGAACCGCTGGTCGGCGACACGGCGGTCTCCGCCGTCCGCGCCGAGCGAAAGGCGCAGGTCGAGCACCGCACCCTCCCTCGCCAGCCCGATCTCGACTCCTCGCGCGCTGCCCGAACCCGATGGGGCCGCCTCGCGCGCGAACGGCCCGGTGGTGACGCTGGGGACGATGAGGAGATGGCGGAGTGACCGCGCGTAGCCGTCGAGTCGAAAAATGGAGCCGGCGCCGAGCCGCGCCACGAGCGCGCCCGAGACCTGATCGGACTCGGCAGCTTGGACTCCCCCGGCGCCGACGGCCACCGGCAGCTCGACGCCAACGGCGTAGTCGAGCACCGACTCTTCGTTGCGCAACGACTGCACGAACTGATGTGTGCGACTGTAGCCGGCGAGCAGCGAGAGACGGTCGGTGACATCCCATCGGCTGGACAGGCGTGGTTCGAGCAGGGCGTCGTGGAGGCCGGCCGAGCTGATTCGCAATCCCGATGTGACCGACCAGCGCCGCCCGAGGCGCCACTGACGCTGTCCGAACACGGCCACCAGGACCGGCGCCGACGCCAGGCTCAGCGTTGTCACGGGCCCGCCGCCTGAATCGGGTGCTCCGGTGAGCGCGTAGCGTGTGCCGGGCCGCGACACCGAGAGACCGAGGACGGCGGCGGCATCCGGGCCGGCCGGCGACAGCTCGAAGCTCATCCCCATGTCGTGCACGGTGCTGGCCACATCCTGCCGCGAGGAGCCGGCTCCCCAGCCAATCTCCGCCTCGGCGCGAGCGTCCCATATCCGTGTGTCAACGCTGAGCCCGCTCTCGAGCCGGTGGCGCCAGACGAGCCCCGCGGTGCGCTGCGACCAATCGAACCCGTTGCCGATGCGGGACTGGTCGTCATGGAGGTGAGGCACGGTCGGAAAGACGAGGTTGTCCGAGCCGCCGACGACGTAGGCGGAGAGGCGGTCGCGTGCCCCGGCAACCGACGCATGCAGCAAGACATCCCCGAAGCCGTTCTGCTCGGCGTCGTTCACGTCGCCGGGAAAGAGCCCGCGGTAGCTGCGCCGGACGCTCAGCTGAAACGCGCCGCCGGAGCCGAGCGGCGCGCTCACCGACTGGCGGACGGCCAGCTGGCTCCACGCGCCGCTGAGCTGAACGGCATGCGGGTCCGGAGCACGGAGGTGCAGGTCCATTACGCTGGAGAGTCGCCCTCCGTACTCGGCGGGAGGGGCGGCGGTGTGAAGGTCGACCCGTCCGATCAGGTCGGGATCGATCGCCCCGGCGCTGCCGCCGAGATGGGAGAGTCCGTAGATGGGAAGTCCGTCGAGGAGCACGAGGTTCTGATCCGCCGAGCCGCCATGCACCCGGAGCGGGCGAAACGCACCGGGCTGGCCGCCGGTGGATTGCTCGCTCACCGCGGCCACGATGGGGTCGTCGGGTGACACCAGCGGGTCGGAGCGCAGCGATTCGGGGGTGTACCGGCGGAGTCCGATCTCCGAATTGGAGGAGCCGGTGGCTGACACCAAAGAGGGAGCGGCGACGCTGATAGGGGGAAGGGTGACGGGCACCGGATCGAGCGCCACGTTCACTTCAATCGATCGGTGCTCCGGTACCGTGACGTCCACGGCGAGCTCCTCGAAGCCGCCGCGGTTGAAACGGAGATGCCGGAAGCCCGGACCCGAGGCGCGAATGACGTACGCGCCGGCGCGGTCGGTGACGGTCGTCCCGATCGCCGGTGCCTCGATCTCTACGCCGGCGATCGGGTCACCAGTGGCGGCGTCGCGAACCACCCCGTAGACCGAATCGCCGCGCGGGGGCGAGAGGAGCGCCAACACGCACAGGCAAGGGCCGGGAGCCATGATGGGCCTACGCCTTCGCCGCCGCCCTCTCCCGCACCGCCGCCATCTCCTCGCGATTCGGCCCGTAGATTCCCGGCGGCGTGCCGCCGGCGAGCCGGCACAGCAGCGAAAGCTGCCCGCGATGATGGATTAGGTGAAAGAGGATCGTACCCCACAGGATCTGACGAATCGGGAGCCGGCGATCGGCGAACGCTATCTCCCGCTCGAGGTCGGCCGCGGTGAGGCCGGTGAGCCGCGCCACCGCCTCCTCGTGCACGCGGCGATACCCGGGTGCGAGCAGCCGCACCTCGCGGGGACGCTGGAGATTCGGCGGCGCCTCCTGGAAGGTGACCGCGCCCTTGCTGATTCCGTAGCTGATGTACCCCTCGATCTCGGCGAGGTGCCACGCCATCTCGCCGAGCGAGCGCCCGCCCGCGTCGGGACGGAAATCGTACTGGTCGGCCGGGAGTGCTTCGAGGAGCCCGATCGTGCCCTCGGCTTCCGTCTCCCAGGCGGTGCGAAACCGGTCGAGCTCATTCATGGTGGTCATGATATCCTCCAGAAAGGTTACCGCGCTGCTCCACTCGAACGATAGTCGAGCAGTGCACGCGCACGAACGCCCTCGGGTCGAGCCGCTCCTCGGGGGAGGGACGGAGCGGCCCCTCGACGCGCTGTCGGGCCACGGGGGTCGGAGTTGCGAAGTTGACCGGGGTGTTGCAGCTTCCCGAAAGCCTTTGCCCCAGA
>JBDTTA010000164.1:0-6212 GCA_039930845.1 Gemmatimonadales bacterium | reverse complement strand
ACATCCAGAAGCCGTTCTCCAACGACGAGCTCATCGCCATTCTCCGCCGCGCGTGCGAGTTCCGCGCGGTGCGCGTCGAGAACAAGCAGCTCAAGCAGGAGATCAAGCGGCGGGACAAGACGGCGGTCATCCGGCCGATCGGCAAGTCGAAGCGGTTCCTCGACGTGCTCAAGCTCGCCGAGCACGTGGCGCCGACCGATTCGACGGTGCTGATCCAGGGGGAGAGTGGTACCGGCAAGGAGGTCATCGCCCGGTACGTGCACAATCTCTCCAACCGGACCGACGGCCCCTTCATGTCCATCAATTGCGGTGCGCTGCCGGAGAACCTGCTGGAGAGCGAGCTCTTCGGCCACGTGAAGGGGTCGTTTACCGGCGCCGTCCGCGACAAGCAGGGCCTCTTCGCGGCAGCCCGTGGCGGCAGCTTCTTCCTCGACGAGGTGGGCGAGATGCCTCCCTCGCTCCAGGTGAAGCTGCTCCGCGTGCTGCAGGAGCGCGAAGCGATACCGGTGGGCGCCACCGAGGCGATCCCGGTGGACGTCCGCATCATCGCCGCCACCAACCGTGATCTCGAGGAAGAGATCCGCCGCGGCAACTTCCGCTCGGACCTCTTCTACCGCCTCAATGTCATCGCGCTCAACCTGCCAACGCTGCGCGAGCGCCGAGACGATCTCCTGCTCCTCATCGAGTTCCTGCTCCAGAATCTCGCGCTGGAAAACGGGAGCGAGCCCAAGGCGCTCGCCTCGGAGGCGCTCGACGCGGTGATGGTCTACGAATGGCCGGGGAACGTACGGGAGCTGGAGAACGCCCTCGAGCACGCCGTGGTGCTTACACGCGGCAGCCTCATCGACGTCTCGGCGCTGCCGGAGCGCATCACCAAGCGCCGCAAGGAGCCGCTGGTCGCGGAGCGCTCTTACCGCAATCCGACGCTCGAGGTGATCGAGCGGGCGTACATCATGTGGGTGCTGCAGGCCGAAGGCGGCAACAAGACCCGCGCCGCCGAAGTGCTGGGCATCGATCCGTCCACGCTGTACCGCAAGCTGAGCCGCTACGAGGAGCAGGTCGAGGTCAAGGCGTAGCCGGCGTTGCCCCCAGCGGTTGCGTCGCAGTTGCCGGCATCGCTTCCAGTGTCCTCACGTAGGCCCCCAGCAACATCGACCGAAGATCCCCCGCCGGCCTGGCGCTGAATTGCGCCAGGGTGTCCAGCGCCTGCCGCGCGCCAGTCGCGTCGCGCAGGTGGAGGCGCGCGAATACCAGCCCGTCACGCAATTCGTCGGGAGATATCCAGCGGTGCTCCTGGAGCACCACCGGCAACAGGCGGTCGGCGGCGGCAGCTGCCTCGGCAAAGTTCCACGCGGCGATCGCATGCCGGAATGTCACCACATCTCTCACCGGCTGCGGCGCATTGTGGCGGTTCATGAACGCCGCCAGCTCCGTGTAGAACGCCTCGTTCGCGGTGCCGGCAGTGCCACCATTCCTCAGCCGGTCCACACCGTTCGCCTGCTCCAGCCACAGCTCCCAGTTGCTCGGCCTGTGGTCGGCGGCGAGCATTGCCTGCCACATGGTGGATTGGTAGATCGCCTGGTGGGCCAGCGCGACGAGCAGGCTGTCCGGCGATGCATTCGCCGCCGGCGACCGCACCAGTGCCCCGAGCGCGAGCGCCCGGACCCGGGGATTCTCGGGTAGCGCAGGAAGCGGTTCACCACCGGATGCCGAGCGCCGGCCGGTCATTGATGACAGGAGATTGAACCACTCATCCGAGAGAGCGGAGAAGCCAGTAGCACGATCGCCCCGGAACCGCCGCTGCTCGGCGCCGAGATCCAGGACGGGGTAGTAGTCTGAGTTTGGTTGGCTGTACGAATCGAGCAGCGGTGCCAGCTCTTGCCGTCCGGCGATGGACAGCGCGTCGAGAACGGAAGGAGTCAGTGGCGGAAAGTGGCAGAGATCGGAGTGGAGTCCCGGCGCCTGGAAGACCGACCAATCGGGAGCCGGAAGGCGGTCGCGATTGCTTGCCACGATGAGGAGATCGCCGCTCGGTACGAGGTAGATCTCATAGGAGTGGAAGTTCTGGTGGATTGCCGCCAGCACACTCAGCACCAGTGGATCGTCCAACTCATACACGTGCAGCCATTGCCCGAATACGCCATCGTCGGTCAGGTACTGGCGGACCCGCCCGTAGAACTCGGTGGTGAAGAGCCCGGAGACGCCGCTCACCCACGGGTTGGACGGCTCGGACATGATGAGGTCGAACCTTCGGTGAGCCGAGGCGAAGTACGACTTCGCGTCGTCGATGACGATCTCCGAGCGGGGATCCTCAAACGCCCTGCGGTTGGCGGGCGCAAAGATCCGGGAGCCCTCGATCATCTGTGGCTCGATCTCGATGGTTACCAGACTCTCGAGGGCCGCACTGCCGAGGAGCAGATGCGAGGACATTCCCGATCCCTGCCCGATTACTGCCGCGGTCCTGGCTCCAGGCACGTGGGCCAAGGTGACGAGCGGGAGCAGCGTCTGCGTGGCGGCGTCGGACATGAGCGGGGCGGGAGGGGAGAAGGAATCGCACCGTTGGTACCAGATCGGCGTGAGCGAGGCGTCCGGTTTTCCATTGGTGGCCAAGGATAGAATGTTCGCCTTCACGGTCCTGAAGCCGGTGACCGTCGAGGTCCGCCCGTCGCGATAAAAAATCATGCTCCGGTCTCCTCCAGGTATGAGGTGGCCGGTCCGGTACACGCCGCTGGCGAGCACGTTCTGATCAAGCCGCAATCCCAAGCCTACCGCCACTGTCAACGCTACGGCGGCCAGTGCTGCCGCCGGGGCGAGTCTCCTTCCTCTTCCTTCCGCTTTGGCTGCGCGCGCAAGCAACGCCGCGCCGATGGCCATATCGATCGCGGCGCCGGTGATGAGCATCGCCTTGAGTCCGATCAGCGGCAGCAGCACGAGACCGCCCAACACCACGCCGATGATCGAGCCGAGGGTATTCCAGGCGTACACCGCGCCGATGGCCCGTTCACCCGCGCCGCGCACGATGAGCGTGCGGGTGATGAGCGGCAGCGTCATTCCCGCGCAGAAGGTGGCGGGAAGCATGATCAGTAGGCAGAGCCCGTAGCGGGCGATGGTAAATCCAGCATACCCCGCGTCGTTCCGCGCGAAGGTCGAGAGGAGTGCCGCCACCCACTCGAACGACTGCACGTACAGCGGCAGCGTGGCCAGCGCCAGGAAGCCCATCGTCCACTGCACAATGCCCAGCGTGCGCAACGGCTGGGCAAAACGGTCGGCCCGGGAGCGGATCCAGAAGGCGCCAAGCGCGAGTCCGAGGATGAAGGCCGAGAGCATCAGTTCGAACGAATGCGTGGCGCTGCCGAGCACCAGCGCCAGCATCCGGATCCAGTCGATTTCGTAGATGAATGAGGCGACGGCGGTGCCGAGGCTGGTCCAGAGCAGGAGGCGTTGCAGTCGCAGGTCGCGGGTTGCCGGTTCGGGGTCATTGCCACCGGCAGGCAGAGCTCCTTGGAGCGGGCCCGTGACTTCCGCATTCCTCGCGGCCACGATCACGCCCACCGTCGACCCGGCGACGACCAGGTTGAGCATCGCCGCGGCAAGCAGGGTGCCGGGAAGACCGGCCAGCGCGACCAGGTAGAAGCCGGCGATCAGCACCCCTGCCGCCGCGCCGAGGCTGTTGGAGAAATAGAGCATCGAGAGCGAGCGCCCGGGGTTGCCTCTGGCGAGGCGCAATACTGCCGCCGACATCAGCGGGAAGGTCATTCCCAGCAGCACCGATTGCGGCAGAATGAGCGCGCTCGCGATGCCCCACTTGGCAACCGGCAGGAGCCACGAGCCGGCGAGCTCCGGATAGACGGTCGCGTATGCCCACGAGGTCACGGCCTGGAAGATGTCGTGGAAGTAGAGCCCGATGACCCCCACCGCGAACTCGACGCCGACGTAGCCGTAGAGCGGCTGAATCAGCCGTTCCGACTTACGGCTCACGGCCAGGGCGCCGGCCGACATCCCACCGAGGAAGATCACGAGGACGATGATCTGGGCGTAGGCGTCGTGGCCGACGAAGAGGCCGAGGTAGCGGGTCCAGATCGACTCGTAGATCAGTCCGGCAGCGCCGGAGAGCACGAAGAGCAGATAGAGCGCGCGGATCATATTGGGCGAAGCTCCTGACACTCGGGAATGACTTGATCTGAGATTGGTTGGGGGAGGGGGCAAGAACCGTGCAAAGTTTGTCATCACTGGTTCAGCGCGCATCTATGTGGGGGTGGGGGATGGGCTTGAAAGGTGAACAAAAGAGGCGCACCGGATCGCAGAACCACCAGCCTGATCGTGCATTACACCGATGATTCCATCGGAGGGCCCCGTCGACTTCTTCTCCCTCGATCTACCCAAGTTGACTCTCCTCAATACGTTCCCTTCGGGGTGCCAAAAGTGGCACATGCGTTGCCTTCCGCTGGCCTGGGCTCACCAGGCAGCAGGCCGATCCCTTGGCAACCATGAGACCCGGAGGCCGTATGCAGCATCGCAAGGGCTTCGCTCTGATCGAGGCTCTGGTTGTGGTCGTCGTGATCGGTATCCTTGCCGCTGTCGTGACCCCGGCGTTCAGAGGTACGAACAAGGCCGTGCTGGCCAGCATGAGGTCCGACCTACGCAATCTGGTCACCGCTCAGGAGGAGTTCTTCCGGCATCGTCAACGCTACGCGGGCGCCATCGGGGCCACTCAGACGGCGACGCGGGTCACTTTCGTGCCGAGTTCGGACAATGCCATCACGCTGTCGAGCGTCACTTCGACGGGGTGGGCGGCGGAGGCGACCAACCCCACCCTGGAAGGTACGATCACCAGGTGCGGAATCTTCGTCGGCAGCAGTCCTCCGCCGAACGGCGCTGTGAGGGCCGAAGGCGCGCCGGCGTGCTACTGACCTTAGACCGCGGCTTTTCACACTGATGGGCATGAAGACGATGCTGCGCAGGTCAACTGGCCTGCGCAGCTTTTCTTTGTCGGGTCACCGGTGCTCGATCAGGGTCTTGCAATACACACCTCGGCGGCCCTCGACGGCACTTGCACCCGGAGGTGCACCGCGCTGGCAAGTTCAGCAAGTAGCAGATGTTGGAGTGGAGGGTCAGCGGGTGGCATAAGCGTTGCCTTACCCCCTACCGGACGGACCGAACCGCTCCCGACGCCCTGGATTGATGGCCGCCGTACTACTTAACCGGAGGAAGTATGCAGAACCGCAAGGGTTTCACCCTGATCGAGCTGTTGATCGTGGTCGTCATCATCGGCATCCTGGCCGCGATCGCCATTCCGAAGTTCGCGAACACCAAGGAAAAGGCTGTGCTGGCCAGCATGAAGTCCGACCTGCGTAACATCGTCACCGCGCAGGAAGCGTTCTTCAGCGACAACCAGACCTACGCGGCCAGCATCAATCCGGTGCAGACCGCGACTCAGGTCGCTTTCGTCCCGAGCCAGGGTAACGTGATCCCGGCATTCTCGACCGTTACGGCTGGTGGGTGGGCTGCCACGGTCACCAACCCGGCGGTCAAGGGCACCATCAAGACCTGCGGCATCTACGTGGGCACCGGCACTCCGCCGAACGGAGCTGTCAAGAACGAAGGCGCTCCGGCCTGCTACTAAGCTCGGAAGGGAAGACGGGAACGGGGGGCGGTGCCCGCAGTGGTCGCCGCCCCTTTTCTCTGCCAGACAACCTACGCAACGCACAAGGACTGACCGTCGAGGGTCGAGTCACATGCACGCAGTCAGCTAGACATGGCCGAACCCTCACGCTCGCTGCGCACCGAGCTGCTGGTCAGCTTCGGTTTCGTCACCTCCTCCGCGGTCATCCTGGTCGGGCTGACCACGCTCCTGCTGACCGGAGGCGACCTCCGCGAGACGATCCGCCCGCTCGGCGCGCTGTGGCTCGGCAGCACCACGATCTTCATCATCTTCGGAATGTCGGTGCTGCACAGGCTGGTCATCCGCCCGCTGCACCGCCTCACCGCTGAGGCAGATGCCCTGGCCGCACGAGCGCCGAGACCGGAGGAGACCGGATACGGTTCGCTCGAGCTCGACCGCCTGGCGGCCCGTTACCGGGCGATGGCGGAAGATTTGCTGGATGTACAGAGTCACGTCGTCCATGTCGAGAAGCTGGCCGGAATAGGCAGGCTGGCGGCCGGAGTGGCCCACGAGGTGCGCAATCCCCTCGGTGCGCTGGGCACTTACGTCG
>JBDTTA010000163.1:0-6229 GCA_039930845.1 Gemmatimonadales bacterium | reverse complement strand
GCGCCCAGGCCGATACCACGACGCCATCCATCCGGCTCCGGTTCGACCAGCCCCCGCTTGCGCTCCAGCAGCCGGCCGCGCTCCGGGCCCCGTGGCTGGGGGCGCCGCGGCTGCCCCCGCCGGTGCGGGCCGCTGCGTGGGACAGCACCCTGGCCCGGGGACTCGATTCCTCGCGCGTGGAACGGGCCGTTTCCCTTCGCTACTCCATACTCTACGGGCGACGATTCGACACTCCCGATGAATCGCAGACGGCCCCTACCCAATCCGTGCTCGGCATCTCGCGCACCTACGCGGATCTGGGAATCGACGGACAAGTCCGCCTGGAGATTCGAACCGACCGGCTGCGCAACGAACGCTGCAGTTCGATCTCCCTCTTCGATCCGAGCTCTGGCTGTCACGGCGGATTCAAGGCCCCCAAGCTTGACAATCACGTCAATCTGCGCTCTACCGGACTGATCGGCCGTCGGGTGCATCTGAATGTCGACTACGACAACGACCGCGACTTCACCGCGAACAACAATGTTCAAGTCTACTACGAAGGACTGGAAGACGAGATCGTTCGACGGATCGAAGTCGGAACGGTCACCTTCCAGCCTCCCCGCTCTCGATTTATCACCGCCGCGATTCCCGCGAACAATTTCGGCGTCAATGCCCGGTTCGAGGTCGGCGCCTTCCAGTTCCAGACTCTCGCCGCCACCCAGAAGGGGAGTCAGGTCACAGAGCGGGTTTACAACGTGGGGCAGACCACGAGCCAGTCGCAAGATCGCCGGTTGCGCGATCTCGACTTCGAGTCGGGGCGCTTCTTTTGGGTGGTGGATCCGACGACGATGCCGGGCTATCCGGCTCTCGACATCCTCGACCTCAGCTCCGTCTCCGTTCCCGCGTCCCAGAGGCCGGCCCAGATCCGCGTATACCGGTTCCGGCCCTCGGTCAATCAGAGTACGATCAATTCGAATCTTGGAGGCATCACCGCCGTTGCCCGCACCACAGACCCGGCGCAGATCTATGGCCCGGTCCAGTGGGAGCTCCTGGTGCAGGGAACCGATTTCTACGTGGATCCGTCGGGCCTCTGGCTTGCGCTCTCGACAAAGCTCGACCAGGTCGACTATCTCGCGGTCAGCTACACCACCGCCGACGGCGGGACGGTAGGGAGCTTTCCGTCGACCGACAAGGGTCCGGGATCGACCGACAGCCTGCGCCTCATCGTGCAGCCGAGGACAGGTCCGGAGGCAGTCACGTTCCGCAACGAAATGCGGCAGATCTATCGCGTGGCCGGCGAAGACCTTGACCCGGCATCGTTGCAAGTCAACCTCCTTGTGAACCAGTCGGAACGGCCGCAGTCGGGCGCCGCGACCTACCTCTCGCTCCTCGGTCTCAGCATTCCGACCGATCCGAACCTGGTAGACCGGGACAATCGGCTGTTCCCGCGGGCCCGGGACCCGGAGGCGGCGCAGATCTTCCGCGAATCTTACCTCATATTTCCCCACCTCACACCGTTCGCCGACGCCACCCGGCTGACCCCGGCGGAGCGCGCCGACTCAATGTACCGCACACCTCTCTACTCTCTGTTGCAGCAGACGTCCGCGAAATTCCAGCTCCGTCTCCGGTACAATTCAACCGGATCCGGCGACCGATCCACACTCAATCTGGGCGGGTTGCAGCTTCGGGAAGGCAGCGAGGTGTTGACGGCGCGAGGCCGCCGGCTGGAGAGAGGGGTGGACTACAACATTTCGTACGAGCTCGGCAAGGTGACCTTTCTCAATCCGGATGCGCTGTTCGGATCGAGCGACGCGGAAGTCAGCGCCCGTTTCGAGGAGCAGGGGCTGTTTGCGGTGGCGCCGACGACCATCCTTGGCCTTGCCACGACCTATTCACTGGGCGAGGTCGGCGCGCTGAATCTGATCGGCTTGTACCAGCGTGAGCAGAGCGCCTTCAACCGGCCGGCGCTCGGGTTCGAGGCCTCAGCGAACCTCGTCGGCGGGGTCAACGGCGAGCTTCACTTCAAGCCTTCCGGAGTTACCCGGCTCCTCAACGGGCTGACGTCAAGTGCGGCCACCGCGCCATCGCTCCTGGACGTGAACGCGGAGTTCGCCTTCACCAAGCCCGATCCCAATCGGTCGGGGCAGGCGTACCTCGAGGAGTTCGAGCAGGATGCGGGAACCCAGGTGTCGCTCACGGAATCGAACTGGGAGTTCGGGAGCCGTCCGCAGGAAGGCATTGGCTTGGAGGACGCCGGCTTCGGCGGCGGGTTCGACGATGCCGATGCCGTCGCCCTCACCTGGCAGAATCTGGTGCCTACGGCGTCCAACGCTGCTCTCGAGCTGCGTCCTCAGGACATCGATACCCTCATACGAACCACCGGGGGGGTGCAGCAGCGCGAGACGGCGCTCTTCTTCACCCTCCACGCTGATACCGCCGGCGGGGTGGTGCAGCGAAACCGCTCGTCGCATTGGACTTTGCCGAGGCGGGATTTCCGGCCCCGGTGGCGTTCGATCGTCACCTCCCTGAGCGCCACCGGTGTGGATCTTTCGCGAAACGAGTACCTCGAGTTCTGGGTCTTCCAGCTCGGCGCCCAGCCCGGCACCCGAACCATCGACTCGGCAGGAGTCCGTGTCGTGCTCGACCTCGGCACCGTGAACGAGGACGCCGAGGCGATCGCGCCGGACAGCCTGGACATCGTCGGGGCGGATACGATTTATACCGGCCGGCAAATGGTCGGTGTCGGCAGGCTGGATACCGAGCGACGGGTCGTCGGCACCTTCAACGCGCAGGTGGACGATATCGGCATCCTCGGCGACCGTCCCGACAACATGACCGACGTGGCCACCGGGGAGCAGGTCGGTGAAGTCCCCCTCTGCCAGCGCATTCTGAGTGCGGCCGTGCCGATCTTTCCCTGGGGTGACCTGAGCAGCCGCTGCACGCGGGGCAACGGGACTCTCGACACCGAAGACCTCAACGGCGACAACGGACTCAACAGCGCCGGAGCCAACGAGAACGTGTTCCGTTACGTCGTAAGCCTCCAGCCTGGCGGCAAGTACTTCGTGCGCGATGGTGTCCAGACCGTGGACAACCAGCAACAGGTCACAGGGAAGTGGGAGCTCTACCGGGTTCCCATCCGCACTCCCGACGCGCAGATCGGCACTCCCAATCTCCGCCTCATTCAACAGCTCCGCCTGACCGTGGTCGCGCCTCCCGACCCAGGCTTACCCGACGTCGTGGCCAGGTTTGCGCTGGCCCGGCTGCGCTTCGTGGGCTCGCCGTGGATCCGCCGCGCCGAGCGGCCGATCGCGGGTCTCTCCGGCTCGATCGCCAAGCCCGCCGGCGACATAGTCGCGTCCGTGGTGTCCACGGAGAACCGCATCGACCTGGGCTACGAGCCACCTCCTGGGGTCGTCGAAGGGGTCGACGACCGGGGCCGCATCACGAGCGCCGGAGTTCAGATCAACGAGAAGTCGCTGCGCGTGATCGCCACCCAGTTGGAGCTGGGCGATCGCGCGGAGGCCTACCTGCGCTTCCCGGCGGGTCCGCAGAACGTCCTCGCATACCGTGAGCTGCGTGCCTGGATGAGGGGGCGTGGGCCCGGCTGGGAGGAGCGAGACGTCGAGGCCTTCCTCAAGTTCGGAAGCGACGACCGGAACTTCTATCTCTATCACGTCCCGGCCCATTCGAATAGCTGGGAGCCGGAGCTGGTGGCGGACCTGGAGACCTGGCGCCGGCTTCGGGCACAGATCGAGACTCGCTGGCTCTCGGGAGAGCAGCCGTCCGGGGCTGCTGAATGCGGCGGCGATCCGAATGCCTACGTCGCCTGCGCGGGCGCCTACTTGGTGCAGGTCGCCGATCCGGGGATCAATCCGCCCAATCTTGCGGCAGTCCAGGAGGTCTCCGCGGGCATCTATCGCGTCGGCGGATCGGCTTCGACCCTGGACGCCGAGCTGTGGGTGGACGACATACGGCTGGCCAGTCCGGTCTCACAGACGGGCACGGCCATGACGATGGACGTGCGGCTGACGGCGTCGGACGTCGGCAACATTCGGGCGGCGTACACACGCCAGGATGGCCAATTCAGGCAGATCAACTCCGATCCTACCTACCGCACCACCGGTACTCTTCAGCTCGGCAGCGATTGGCGGCTCGACCGCTTCCTCCCGCCTTCTCTCGGACTCCTGATGCCGGTCGGCGTCACCTACGTGCGAACCGATGAGCAGCCCGAGCTCCTGGCCGGGACCGATCTCCGCGGTAGTGCGCTGGAGGGGCTTCGCACGCCCTCTTCCTGGAGCGCGACGTACAGCCTGGCGCTCCGCCGCGGATCCCGGGGGCGGAGTTGGCTGGTTCGCGGCTTCATCGACCCGCTCGCGCTGAGTACGTCGCTCACCCAGGGCAGATCGGGAAATGAATTTTCCGACGTACGCGCGAGCGCCTTGAACGTCAACCTCACCTATCTCCTCCAGAGTCGCCGGCGCGGGTTTCGACTGCCGTTCACGGGGCTGGTGAAGGGGCTTCCCAAGTGGCTCCGGGAGAGCGATGCCGGGAAGGGGCTGCGCGACGCCTCCTTCAGCCTTGCACCCTCGATCATCAGGATGTCGAGCGGCCTCACCCGGAACGAAGCCGACAACTTCTCGTTCGGCGTACCTATCGTCCGGCCGTCGGATGTGTTTGTCCAGCCCAACCTCTCGCTCACCCACCTCTGGCGAAATTCCGGCGGCCTCACCTGGCAACCGCTCGGGATGCTCACGCTCAGCGGCGACCTGGCGAGCACTCGCGATCTCAGAGTGTATCCCGATTCGACATCGCTCGGGCGGGTGGCATATGCATCCCGGGAGTTTCTGTTGGGCATCCCTGTCGGCGTCGAGCGGGATCGAACGCTGTCGATCTCGATGGCGGTGCAGCCGAAAGTCAGCTCGTGGTTGCGGCCGCGACTCGTCGCGACAAGCGGCTTCGTTCTGTCGCGGACGCTCAATACCAGACCCTTGATCCGCGCCGACGGGGACAGCGGGGAGTTCATCCTTCCAAAGACCATCAACAATCAGAGAAGCCGCGAGATAGGCACGGCATTGGACGTGTCGAGAGCGCTGCGAGGGATTTTCGGCGACAGCAGCCGGATCGGCAGGGCGTTCGCGCGCGCGCGCCCGATCGACGTGAGCAGGAAGACCACGCTGACGTCCACGTTCGACCTCGCCGCCTTCGAGCCCGGATTCGAATACATGTTGGCCCTCGGGGGGCTGGGCCGCTTCCTCGCTCAGGAGGGTGTCCCGGCGCTGAGCACTTCGGAGAGCCGGACAACGACGCTGGCAACCGGCGCCGATCTCCCCTTCGGCTTGGCGGGGACCCTCTCGTACGCCCTGACGACCTCCATCCGCTATCAATTGGTGGGAAACAGACCCATCCAGACCTCCACTCGGCAGCGAGAATGGCCGGTCGGGAACGTTCGGTGGACCCGGAGCTTCAATGCCGGCCCGATCACCATAGTCGCGCTGGGGCTGGGGTTCCGCCACAGGGAAGGGAGCTCGGACCAGCCGAGCGTGAATGAGACCGGGGTTGCGAGCGCGACCAACTCCACGTCACTGACCCCTGACTTGCAGCTCATCCTGCACAACGGGATGTCGTTCGCTCTCGGTTACACCGACCTCGCGCAGGAGACCCAGAGTAGCGGCAATGCAATCCGTCTTGACCAGAACGACCTCTCTGGATCGTTCAGCTATGCTTTCCGTCTGCCCCCGTCCTTGGGACGATCCCGCAGGCAGGTTCGTTCGTCCGTTACGGGCCTCTCCACCAAGACCCAGACGTGTCTCGTCCGTGGTGGGGGCCTCGATTGCACGGTGAGCTCCGACGTCCGGCGCAAGGAGCTGCGAGGCGGTCTGGACACGGACATAGGAAAGACTCTCAGCGCCGGCCTTCAGTTCGGCTACTCGCTCAGTGACGAGCGCCACCTAAGCCGGCGGACGTCGCAGATCTTTCTGCTGGCGTCGTTCCAACTCTCCCTGAACGCCGGCAACTACTAGCCGAAGTCGAAGTCACGCCCTCGCCTCAGTTGACAATCCCGGCGTCCCAGTCTTTCGTCCGCGGGCCCCGGCCACGTCTACAATGGAGGGCCGATCCCGTCTCCTTCACCGGTCTCATGCTCCCTCTCTCGCGCTGCCTGTCATTCCTCCTTCTCCTCGCCGCCTGCCGTGAAGCGCCGCGAGTCCGGGAATTTGACGGCGCGTCGGCCTTCCGCTACATCGAGACCCAG
>JBDTTA010000162.1:0-6239 GCA_039930845.1 Gemmatimonadales bacterium | reverse complement strand
CGTGGCCGGAGCCGTCGCGGGGTCGGCGGGTCCGCCACCCTTTCCGGAGCTGGTCACGGCATCAATCAGCGTGTCCTCGTGGGCCGTGGCCTTCTCGATGGCCTTCTGCTCGGCCTTCTGTTTCAGTGCGTTCTTGAGTGCCTTGCTGAACTGCGCGTGGGCCTCTGCCGGCACCGCGAGGAGGAGCAACGCGCCGGCCAGCAGCGCGAAGGGTGTGATTCGCAATTGGATTCGCATGATGGTCCTCAGCATTGTAGTTCTGGTGGTCGAAGGCTCGGTCACTTGCCGATCGGCACGCCGAAGCCGAAGGCGATCTGCACGTCGTTCTGCGTCTGCTTCGTCGCCGATGTGGGATCGGCGACCCGGGTTCCGTAGACGTAGTCGTCGGCGGCCACGTAGAAGCTCAGCATCCCACCGAGATTGAAGCCGACCGCCGCGCCGAAAACGCCGCCGATGTCGGTCTTGTCGGTGGCGTTGGCGTACGCCTGGCCGCCCCGCTTGATGAGGCTGGCGCCTCCGTTGACGGTGAGCCACACCGGCTTGGTGAGCGGGATGACGTGCAGCGTGGCCCTGGCACTGCCGAGGAGGAGATTCGCATCAGTCTGCGTCGGCGAGCCCTGCGCCTGATCGAAGGTGAAGTTGAGCTTGCTGGGGACGTAGCTCACCGACGTCTCGATGCCGAATCGCGGGCTGAACGAGAGGCCGAGCCGGCCGCCGATCGCAATCCCCACGTTCTGCTTGAACGACCCGCCGTTGACCGCTTTCACCAGGTCCGTCGTCGGGATGTAGACGCCGACCGTGGGAGAGAGGGAGAGGCGCTGCGCGGACAGCGGCGCGGACAGCACCATCGTCAGCAGCAGGGATACCGGCCCGATGAATCGGATGCTCGTGCGCATGGGTATGGCTCCTTGTGGGTTACTTCGCCTTGACGACTTCGAGCCGTGGATGCTTGTCCCGCTGCGTCTTGCCGGTCTCGAGGGCGCTGGAGTCGCCCACCGAGGCGGCGAGGGTGGTCTGTACGAGCTGGAGCCGGGCGGGTGCCGCGGATTCGCCTGCGTCGTCCACGTACAGATCGAGTCGATACCGCTGCCCCGACGCCTTGACCGCCTGGCCGAGTGCGGCCATTGCCGTGTCGAACTCCGCGCGCCCCGCCGGTGACAGCTCGGCTGATCCCGCCATCCAGTCGATGCCTCGGACGACCGTCTTCCCCTTCTTGAGCTCGGCGGCGAGGTCGGCGGCCAGTTCCACGGGCTGAGTCGGCGCCTGGTCCATTGCGGCCATGTTGGACATCGGCGCCCCACCCGCCTGGGACTGCGCCATGGCCTGGTGTACCGCGGCCATCTGGGCGTTGGCCTGCTGCATCCCGACCGTCTGGCTGCATCCCATCTGACGCTGCGATCCCACCTTCTTGCTCAGTTGCTGCATCCGCTTCATCTCACCCTTCGTCGCCTGCCGCGGCTCGCTGTTGGTGGGATTGGTCATCGCGTTGTACTCCTCGATCGTCAGTCCCATGCAGTCCGCCATCGGCTTCGGATCGCCGCCCATTCCGTAGGCACCCATCGGCGGCATGCCGGGCGTGCCCATTCCCGGAGCAGACACGGCCGCGCCTCCGGGCCCAGTGGCCCCTGGCCATCCGGCGCCCGCGAGTCCCACGAGTCCGGCACCTCCTATGGCACCTGCCGCCGCGCCGGCGCCGGTCATGCCGGCCGCACCCATCCCCGCGCCGCCCATCCCCGGCATGCAGCTCGACCCGGTCGCGGCGCCAGCCGCCCCGGACGCCGCCTCGCCGGCGCTCTTGCTCGACGCCGCGTCGAGGGCACCGACGATCACCTGACCACCGGGCACCATGTTGCAGGCCGCCACCTTCGCCACCTGCTGCACAACCTTGTTCTTCAGCACCCCTTTGGCCTTGCCGAAGAGGCCCTTCTTGTGATGGGTCGTGTCCACCACCGAGTCCGCCACCGGAGCGGTGTCGATCACCACCGCGTCCGCGACAGTGGCGGTCTCGACCGGCGCCTTCTTCGCCTTGGCCGGCTTGGCCGCCTGGGCCACCGCGCTCCCCGAGAAACCCGCCAGCGCCAATACGGTCATCACCAGTACAGTCGTGCGCCTCATAACTCCTCCTCGAGCGGTCATCAATTGCATCGGGATCAGATGAGTGCGGGGTCAACTCGTTGGACGTCTCCAGGCCACTGTCCTGCTCACCGGCGTCCGCGGCACGGTCACCGCCGATCGAAGTCGGGCCCATTGCCGGCATTGCTGGCCCCTGCCCGGGTCTGCAAGTTTGATTCGGTATCCGACCAGGCGGCGACAAGCCGCAGCAACTGCTGGCCGGAGCCGAAGCTGCGCTTGACCCCAGTGCCCAGCCGTTCGACCAAACCGGTCAGCCGAGCATCGTCTTCAGTCCGAGTCACCCGGACCATGAAATAGTCGAAGCGGTCCGTGGTCTGATTCGCGTCGGCGGAGTTGTTCGCGGCCATCGTTGCATCCTCTGGTGAGCGGCGGTGGACCCTATATGCCACTCACACCGCAAACCGGCGTCAGGAACGGCGTCAAGGCGTTGACGGTGAAGCAGTTGCCGAACACCCCACTGATCTTTCTCACCCTCGGTCCGCCGCGTCTTGTGGGCTCGGATTCAAGCCTGTCGAGCCGCCGCAAAGATTTGGCGCTCCTCGCCTACGTGCACCGGCGCTCCCCGCGTGGAGTCTCACGACTCGAGCTGGCCGATCTGCTCTGGGGGGAGCGCGACGAGGGCCGCGGACGCCAATCACTCCGCCAGGCGCTCCTCGAGCTCAAGCGTGCCGTGGGGGACGGACTCGAGTCCGAAGGGGAGCTGGTCAGACTCCAGCCCCGCGCGGTCACCCTCGATGCGGAGGAGTTCGAGCGGGATGTCGCCGCCGGCCGGCTTCAATCTGCGGTCGACCGGTGGAGCGGTGACTTTCTCGCAGGGCTCGACGATGCCGGCGGCGAAGCGTTCCGCGCGTGGCTGGAAGCCGAACGGGAGAGTCTTCGTCGCCGCCTGGCGGGTGCGCTGGATTCCCTGATGAGCCTCGCGCTGGCGGGAGGGCGAAAGGCGGAGTGGGTGGCGTGGGGAGAACGGTGGGTCGCGGCGCTGCCGAGTGATGAACTCGGTCACCGGAGACTGATCGAGGCGCTCGACGCCTCGGGGCGCACGCTGGACGCGCGCGATCGCTTCCTCGCCTGTGTCGCCATCCTCCGCACCGACCTCGGTGTGGCACCGGGCGCCGAGCTTCGGGCGCTGGGCGCGCGACTCGACCGGGAGGTGGCAGCCGCTCCCCGCCATGCTCCCGGCTCGGCCGCGCTCTTCTCCCCGGACCTCGTCGGGCGCGGCCCGGCGCTGGCGGAACTCGCGGCCGCGTGGGCCGCGGCGCGAGCTGGACGCAGAACCGTCGTGCTGCTCGAAGGTGAGACCGGCATCGGCAAGACCCGCCTCATCGAGGAGTTCCTCCGCACGATCCCCGGCGGCGAAGCGACGATACTTCGCCCGCTCCCGGTGGAATCCAGCGCACTGGACAACGATCTCGTGCATCAGCTCGTCACATCACTCGCCGCCGCCCCCGGATTCGCCGCCACCGCGCCCGAGGCGATGGCGCAGCTCGCCGAGGCCGCACCCACGCTCCGGGAGCGGTACTCCGGCCTTCCCGAGGTAACGCCGGACGGACTCGCCGACGGGCGCGTGCTCGCCCTGGCGTTCGGGGCGGTGGCCGGTGAGCGCGCCGTGCTCGCCGCCTTCGATGATTTCGATGCCGCGTCCCCGCGAGCGCGAGCCACGCTCGCCGCGGCCGCGGTCCGAATGGAAGGGCCGGTTCTCCTTGTGTTTGCCATCGCAGGCGACGGGGACGAGGCACCTCGCGAGCTGGCGGCCTTGAAGGCCGCGCCGGGGGTACGCCGGATCAAGCTGCGTCCGTTGGCCGGCGACGAGATCGAGGCGCTCGTCTCGTCCATGCTGGTGCTCCCCTCCGACGCCCGCCGGGCGTTGTCCGCCCGCCTTCATGCCGAGACCGGCGGGAATCCGCTCTATGCCGTGGAGCTGCTGGGCGCGCTGGTCGACGAAGGCGTGCTGGCGGTGGGAGCGGACGGCGCGTGGCGAGTGCGTGGGGACGACGAATGGACCGCGCGACTCCCCACCGGGCTCGTGGAGATCATCGGGAGACGAGTCGCTCGGCTCGAGGGCGACGCGCGACAGGTAGCCGAGGTCCTCGCGGTGCTGGGCAACGACGCCGACGAAGCGCTTCAACGAGCAGTGAGCGGACTCGATCCGCCCCGCTTCGACGCCGCGATGGGCGAGTTGATCACCAGCCGGCTCGTTCGCGAGCAACAGCGAAGTCCCGGCGCGTACGGCTTTGGACACCTGTTGATGCGGCGCACGGTCTACGAAGGATTGCCCCTCGCCCGGCGCGAGGAGGCGCACCGCGCCGCGGTCGGATCGCTTCGCCGCCGCGCGCCGGATGATCCCGCGCGACGATCCGCGCTGGCTCGCCACCTCCGGCTCTCGGGTCTCGACCGGAGCCGGAAGTGGTGGCGCTCCCCCCCGGCCGCGGCCGCGCTCCTGTTCGTGATCGCGGGAGCCGTGCTTGCCGCCAGCGCGGTATCGGAAAGCCGTTGGGCGCTGCTCCGCACGCTCCTCACACGCAGCCGGCCTACACTCTCCGCACGGCGTGTCGTGGTCGCGCCGCTCGAAAACCGGACCGGCGACTCGTCACTCACGGCGTTCGGCGACCTCTCGGCCGACTGGGTGGCACAGGGACTCATGCGGACCGGCGAATTCGAAGTGGTGGACCCACGGACCGCCGCCGTCGCCGCCCACATCGTGGACCGGATCCCGCGCCTGCTCCGCCCCGGTGACCGTGCGATTGCGCTGGCGGAAGAGACGGGGGCCGCGTCGGTCATCGGAGGAGCGTATTACCGGGAGGGCGACAGCATACGCGTCGTCGTCAGGGTCACGGAGACCGCCACAGGCCGGCTCCTTCGAACGCTCGCCCCGATCAGCGGGCCCGCGACCGCGTTGAGCCGGCTCGTCGATTCATTGCGACGTCGCGCGGTGGCGGCGCTCGCCTCGGCCTCGGACACCGTGAGCGTCGGCCTCGCCGCCGGGCTCGGTGAGGCGCCATCCTACGAGGCCTACGTCGAGACGAGCCATGCCTGGGAGAGCTTCTACCGGGGCGATACGGCCGATGTGTTCCGTCGAATCAATCGTGCCGTGCTCTCCGATCCGACCTACATGCCTCCACTCCTCATGCGCGCGTACGTCTACACCCGCTACGTCGACTGGCCCGCGGCCGACTCCACACTGGCACCGGTCCGCTCGAGACGTCCACTGCTCACGCCCACCGAAGCCGCGATTCTCGACATCATCGAGGCCGATATCGCCGGTGATCTGCCAGGACGACTCGCCGCGGCCCGCGCGCTCACCCGACTCGCGCCCGCCTCCACCGAGGGCTTCACGCTCGCCGCCGATGTCGCGCTCCGGCTCAACCACCCGCGCGAGGCGATGGAGCTGCTCGGCAAGGTCGATCCCGAGCGCGGGCTGCTGCTCATCGCTCCCTATTACTGGTATACGGCCACCCAGGCCCTGCATTCGCTCGGCGACCGCGACCGCGAAATCGAGGCCGCGCGTCGCTCGATCCGGCAGTTTCCGTCCGACGGATCGTTGCGTTACCGGCTGGTGGCGGCGCTCGCCGCGAGCGGGAACGCGGAGGCGGCGGTCGCGGCGGCGCGTGAGCTCATCCCGGGGGATCCGTTCCCCGCTCAGAGCGCCGCGATGATGGGGATGGTGGCGGGACTCGAGCTGAGGGCACACGGCAAGCCGGCCGCGGGCACCGGAATTCTCGACAGCCTCGCCGCGCTCCCACTGCCGGCCGCTCCCGATTCCGCGAGTGCGCTCTTCGTGCGCCGGCTCCGGGGCGAGCTACTCTATGCTCTCGGCCGCTGGCGCGAATCGGAGCGCGTCCTGCTGCCGCTGCGGGCGCGGCTGCCTGACGAATTGGGCTTGACGGGACGGCTCGCCACGCTGGCCGCACGACTCGACCGCCCCGAGGAGGCGGCGCGTGCGTCGACCGAGCTGGCCGCCCGGCCGGCGAAGTACCTCCATGGACGGCAGACGTTCTGGCGGGCGCACATCGCGGCGTCACTCGGCGAGCGCGATCGCGCGGTGTCGCTGCTCAGACAGGCGTACAGCGAGGGGTATCCGGTCAGCGATGATTTTGATTTGCAGCCCG
>JBDTTA010000161.1:0-6267 GCA_039930845.1 Gemmatimonadales bacterium | reverse complement strand
AGCGTCACGTTCTCCCGGCTGCCGCCCTGCTCCTGCATCTGCCGCGCGACCGCCCTCAACGACGCCGCGGAAAAATCAACGCCGACGTAGCGCTCGCAGCGCGGCGCAATGCGCAGCAGGAGCGCACCGGTTCCACACCCGATCTCCAGCACCGTCGAGGGACTAAGCGCCAGAATGCCCTCGACCGCCAGATCGCACCACTCGCGCATCTGGTCGGCCGGAATCGCCTCTCGCGTGTAGCTGCTGTTCCAGATACTGTTGTTCAGGCCGGCGGGCCCGGTGTCTCCATCCCTGCCTTTCTCGAACCAGTCGTAGACCGTGCGCCACTGCTTGAGGCGCTGCGCTTCGTCGCGATCTCCCGGCAGGATACCATCGAGATAGCCGGGGTCGGGAACAACATAGGCGATGAGCTTTTCGCCCTCCCCGCTCTGCCGCACCACCACCTCGGCGCGCCGCACTCCAGGGTGCTCCTCCAGCATCGCACCAATACGAGGCTTGCCTGCCTCCGTCTGGCTCATCCGCGGGCCTCGTCCACCAGCGTCGCAATCGCATCGATGGAGTCGATCCGTTCTATAGCGAAGTCTGTCGCGGCGAAATCCACCGCGAACGACTCCTCGAGAAATGCCACGACCTCTACTGCCGCGAGGGAATCCAGCCGTCCGCTCACAAAGAGCGACTCGGAGGCATAGATGTCCGCGGTATCGTCTCGGTCGCGCAGGAGTCCAGCGATGAATCCCCGCAGAGTATCTCGCTCACTCACATCCATGCGTCGGACCCCAGTAGTCGGAGCACGAAGGCGAAATGCTGGCCCAGTGAATAAGGGGAATACGTGTTCATAAATACCTGCAGGAGGCAATAGAACAGCAGCACGAAGAGTGACGGGATGAGCTGGCCGCGCAGCCATCCGGTGCGAGCCTTTCTCCTGTGGGATCGCAACTGTGACAGGCCCAACGCCAGGCCGAGCACCGCGCAGTAAAACGCAAACGGCAGGAAACCTACCAGCGTCCTCCGGAGGCCGAGGTCGGCTACATACCGGAAATCGCGAAGAAAATGCCACAGGAAGTTGCCCACGCCGGCGGCCATGAAGGTCGCGGTGAGCACTCGGAGCTGCCGCTGGCGCTTGAAGCACCGTAGAAACGTCGGGAAGAAGAAGAATTCGACCAGGAGCTCTTTGTAGTAGTAGTAGTAACGGTTGAAGAACTCCGCGAGCGTCGTCGACGACAGGGGGCGATACGTATTTCGTAGCAACCGGTAACCGCCCAGCCGCGCCGCAGCGACGAACGTACCACCCGACACCACCAGCCAGAGCATGTAGCTGAAGAAGCCGAATACGGTGCTGGCCCAGCACACGTACCAAGGATACGGCTGGCCGGCCACCTGGCGCTCGAGCGCCGCGTCAAGTGTAGGAATTCTGCACATTTCGACGGCGAGCCCGCGAATAGGCTCCCATAGCACCGAGAGCAGCGCAACCCACGCCAGGAGCTTGACCCCTTTGAGCTGTACAACCGCCAGATCCTGGGGAGTTGTGGCCTCGACCTTTCGTAGGTACGCCGCTCCCTTGCCGTACGGGATCGTCGAAGAGCCCCAGAACGGATGAAAAGTACCCATCTGGACTGCGGTTGGATCCGCGGCCTTGACGCGTTGATCGGCGAGGGCGTAAGCCAGAAACCACAAGTAGGCAAACCACGGCGTCAGAAAGGCCCAAAGAAAAATCTCCGGGGAGCCGCGAACCATTCCGGACGCGCCCAATAAGAGCAGCACTAGCGAAACTCCGACCAGGCTGAGCACCGGTCGGCGCGCAAACAATGCCCCAGGGTAGCGACGCGCACAGTGGATCGCCGCGGCCGAGAGTGACAGTACGACCACAAGCATGTTCCAACGCAAACTGAATGTATCAACAGCTCCAAGTCCGCCGTCGCGCCGCGCTACGATCGCAGGCGTCGTCCAGGCGAACCACCCAGGCTGCGCCAGGAGGACGCCCAGGGTCGCTATCGGGAGGACCCGGCTGCGATAGCGGCCTGCGAACGCGCATGCCGCGGCTGCGATCGTGATCGGGAGCCCAAGAGAACTGAGCTGCACCAGCAGAGAGGCAGCCACTACGAGAAGCCCGGCTTTACCGAGTGGCCGCTGAACAACGGCTACGAGGGTCGGGTAGGTCTCCAGTGGCATGAAACGGCATGCTGCCAGCCGGTAGGGCAAGTGATTCCACCAGCTCTTGCCCCGCGTGAGGTGGCCCGCGTCTTGGCCGATCTCGACGGTCTCAGTCACGTTGGCGGCCTGTCGCCGTCCAGCAGCGCGCCCAAGGCCTTGCGATCCACCTTGCCGTTCGCGGTCAGGGGCAAGGAGTCGATTGCGCGAATCGACGCGGGCACCATGTACGAGGGAACTCGCTGCTTCAACGCGTCGCGAATCTCACCAGGGACGATCTGCCTTCCTGCCACGAAGCCGACGATGCCTTCCGCCGTGCCATGCGATACCGGCCAGGCGACGGCCGCAACCAGCTCCGTCTCGGCCACGTGACGGAGATGCGCTTCGATCTCCTCGAGCTCTACCCTATAGCCGAGCACCTTGACTTGGTTGTCGATGCGGCCGAGATGATGGAACTTGCCCGCGGCATCCGCATACGCGAGATCGCCGGTGAGGTACCAGCGCTTCCCTGCGATCATCGGGAACCGAGCGGTTGACAGCTCAGGAGCGCCAAGATATCCCGTCGCCAGCTGCGGCCCCGCGACTGCGAGCTCGCCCGCCTGTCCCGGCTCGAGAACGTGCAGGTCGAAGTCCACGATGCACGCCTCCATGCCATCGAGCGGCTCGCCGATTGAGATGACCTCGCGCTCGGGCGTGATCAGCGGATCCTCGGTGACCCGTTCGTGTAGGCAAGCCACCGTCGCCTCCGTCGGGCCGTACAGATTATCGATTACGCTGTTGGGTGCCGCCTCGCGCCAAGACTGCACCGCGGCCGCTGGCAAAGGCTCCCCGCAGAAGAGGGAGTAACGGAGGCTGGGGAGCGACCCCGGCTTGAGGGCCTTCACGCGCTTCATCATCGCGATGACTGACGGCACGGAGAGCCAGACCGTGACTCCGTTTTCCCGGATGAATTTCCCGGGAGCCATGACGTGCGTGGACGGCACGACGTGGAGTGACGCGCCGGTTTTCCAGGCCATGAACATGTTGAACACGGAGAGGTCGAAGCTCAACTCCATCGGCTCCCCAACACGATCCTCGGGCGTGAGTCCATAGCGTTCCTGCATCACCGTTAGGAAATGGTGCACGCTCCCTACTGAGACCATCACGCCCTTCGGTACGCCGGTCGTCCCGGAAGTGAACATCACGTATGCGAGGTCCTCTGCTCGCACCGGGACCGGCTCGGCCAGCTCGTCCGTGTCGGCCAACGTGCTCACGGCACGGATCTGCTTGTCTATCCGCAAGGACAGGGCCCGCGCGGTATCCGCGTCCGGCACGAGGATGAGACGGGGCCCTGCGGCTAGCACCCTCTCCGAAAGAAGCTTGGCCCCGGTCGAGTCGGCGAGCAGAGCGGACACCCCAGAGAGATCGAGAACATGCAGCAGCCTCTTCTCGGGAGACTTGAGGCTGATCGGGACGTAGGTGGCGCCTGCCCATGAGGCACCCAGCACGCCGGCACAGGCGTCGATGCTCCGGGAGGCCAGGATGCCCACACGCCCGCCCGGCTGTACGCCCGACTCGCGCAGTGCCGCCGCGATTTTGCGTGCAAGCCGGGCCAGCTCTCCATAGGTCAGCCGTCTTCCGTCGGCGCAAAGGGCGAGTCGTTCGGGCTGTTTCGCACCGTAACGACATACCCCGGACGCGAGACTAAGGCTCACGACCGCGCTCCAACAAAGCGTGGGTCCGTGACCAATCGGGGCGCTCCCACAGCGTGGCAAAACGAGATAAGCGACGTCCCTCGAGCGGCATCCGCTGGACGACCCGAGATCGCGCCGAGATTTCGAGACCACGAGGCTGACGGGAACATTGAGGGGCGTAAGGCAAGATCGATGCCTCTCATGGGGCCGCTCTGCACGTGGTCCCACGGTACTCAGACACGATCATACGCGGTGTGGAAGGTCCAAGGTGAGCCGCCAGGGCAGGCGGCCCACCAGCCAGAGCGCGCCGTAGCTGGCAGGGATCGCCGCAACGACATCGATCACCCAGTGACGGCCCAGGTAGACCACGACGACCCCGGTGATCGCGGCAAAGGCACCATAACAGAGCCACAGTTTCCGCAATCTGGCGCGTCGGGCGACCAGGCCGAACAGGAGCGGGAACGCCACGTGCAAGCTGGGGAGACACGCCCCCGTCGCCCACCGCAATTCGGTTACGATGTTCTGCAGTATCGGCAGGCTGGATCCGGGGTAGAGGTACAAGACGCCGATCTGGCCCGACCCTCCGTACCCATATGTCGGGTTGAGCGCCCAGGGATCAAATACCGGCAAGAGAACGAAGAGCGGAAGGGAAAGCACCGAGAGGAGTGCGGTCCCAAGCAGCGCTTCGTCGACAGCCCGACGCTGGTCGAGAAACACCAGGGCCGGACCGAATATGCTGACGGCAACCACCCACGCAATCGAATACAGAAAGGAGGCGATGGAGCTCAGTGCCGGAGATGCGATCGTTCGTTGCATCCACAGCAACAGCGGTCCTTCGAGATTGACGAGCAGGGGTGACAAGTCCCAAAGGGCGAGGGGAGTGACCGAGTACAGCAGATTTGCGACAAATCTTCCCAAATGCATTGCGGCCAACACGAATCCGGGCAAGGCAAATGCATAGCGGTACGCACGCTCGACCAGTCGACTCGTGCCGGGGCTCCAGGGTCGCTTCCAGATCGCCGCCGCCCAGAGCACCACACAAGCGAGCACGATACATGACGCGATCAGAGCGTCGAACAGAACCTTTATGAAGACCTGCTGCGACGAATCGGAACTCCACATCAGGTAGAGCACCGCCTCGAACAGCCGGTCGTTGGGTAGTGCGAGATGGCCGATGCCCTCGGCAAGCACGGTCAACAGTATCGAGCCGAGCCCCACACCCCAGACTCGACAGCGAGACGCTTGCCCCGGCGTTAGTTGCCTCATGAGAACAGACGGCAATGTGCGGGTCACGAGTTTCCCTGGCTCAGCGAAAGGCGTACTGATAGAGCGCGGCACCCGGAAGATACCAGGCGGCGAGCCGCCGCCCGCCCAACGCCTCGACCGCCTCAAGGAGCCGAGCCTCCGCCCGGGCGTCGTGAGAATAATGCGAGAAGCAGAGCCACACCTCAGGCTGGGCGGCCGTCCTTATCCGCTCTGCTTCGACCCTGGCCCACTCTGGGTCGGGCTCTGGGCTAAGCAGCTTCGGAGTGGAGTGACGCTCGATGCCAGCCGGCAGCCCAATCACCTCCCGCCAGTCTCGATAAACAAACGAGAGTTCCTTTGCCTCCTCGGTTCGGACGGGATGCCCGCGCCGTGCGGAATTTTCAAAGGCGGGGTGATCCGAGCGGTCGATCCGGGCGTACCGGCTCAGGCGAGCGCGGTCTGGTGATGCCCAATCGGTGGTATAAAAGGTCCATGCGGGAACAGCGCCGGCCCGCAAGTAGATAGCATCTCCTGGGCGGTGACGTTCCAGGAATCTCGTTACCACCGATCTGATCTCCTCGGGGGCGGCCGACGGCGCGGCCGGGGTGAAAAAAAGTCCGCGAAAAAGAAGCGGCGCCGTGAGGGCGGCGCCGACCACGCTGGCAAGGATCCGGCGCTGGCGGAATGGAGCGAGAATGGTGGCAAGGCCGGAGGCCACTAGGATGACGAGGCTGGGAACCAGGAAAAGGACCAGTCGCACGGAAAACGGATAGCGTCCGATCACGGCAGCCACCAGTGCGACGACGACGGGACCGGCGACCATGGCCCCGACCCACAGTCCCCGGGCACGGCTGAGAGCGCGAACTCCGATCACGGCACACGAGCAGAGGACAATCGCAGCGAAGAGTCGTGTCGATGTGAGTGCCGGGCCACCGCAAAAGACATTCCAGAACAGGTCCGTAAACGCCCACTGTAGGCGCCATACGAGGTCCGGCTGCCAGGGCGAGAGAAACGCATCACTCCAGTAGCGTTGCATATATCCGCTGCTGGCGACAGCTCGATAGGAGAGCAGGTAGGGACATGCGAACAACCCTACCCAGAAAATGAGTGATACACTCAGCCTCCGGCGGGATTCTCTGTTCCGATTGTGGGGGGCGAGTGCGACCGCCGTCGAGAGGCCAGCGAGGAGCAGGATCGCGGG
>JBDTTA010000160.1:0-6278 GCA_039930845.1 Gemmatimonadales bacterium | reverse complement strand
TTCGAGAAGGCGACGGGCATCAAGGTCGAGTACACCGAAGATATCAACGACAACAACGAATTCTTCTCCAAGATCGATGAGCCGCTCAAGCGCAACCAGAGCATCGATCGCGACATCGTCGTGCTCACCGACTGGATGGCCGGACGCCTGATTCGCCTCGGTTACGTTGCCCCCCTCGATGATGCCAAGTTCCCCAACAAGGCCAACCTGCTCGACAACGTGAAGGACGTGAGCTTCGACGCGGGCCGGAAGTACAGCGTGCCGTGGCTCTCGGGGATGACGGCGATCGGCTACAATCCGAAGAAGACGAAACGGGAGCTCAAGAGCGTCAACGACATCTTCGACCCCAAGTTCAAGGGCCAGGTCACCATGCTCACCGAGATGCGCGATACCCTCGGCCTGGTGATGCTCGGCATGGGGAAGGATCCCGCCACGGCGACGCTGGCGGATGCGAAAGCGGCCGCGGCCAAGATCAAGAAGGCGAGAGAGAGCGGGCAGATCCGCAAGTTCACCGGCAACGACTACGCCGAAGACCTCGCCGCCGGCAACATCGCCGTGGCGTTCGCGTGGTCGGGAGACATCCAGGGGCTCCGCGCGGACAACCCCGATCTGCAGTGGATCGCCCCCACCGAGGGTGCGATGCTCTACTCCGACAACATGCTCATCCCCAAGACGTCGGACCGGCAGACCGAGGCAATGGCCTGGATCAACTATATGTATGACCCGGCACACTCGGCGCAGATCGTGGCGGGCGCGCCCTACGTCTCCGCCGTGAAGGGCGCCGATGTCGAGCTCGCGAAGATCGCTCCCGACCTGGCCAAGAGCCCGCTGGTCAATCCTCCCGAGGAGTGGCGCTCGCGGCTGCATGTATTCCGGGCGCTGAGTGACGAGGAGGAGACGGAGTTCAACCGGATCTTCCAGGACGCCATCGGGGCCTAGCGCCCACATGGCCGGCACCGGTACCGCAAGCGAGCGACAGAACCGCCTGGCGCCCTATCTCCTCGTTGCGCCAGGCATTCTGTGGCTCATCATCTTCTTCGTCATCCCGATCGCGACGCTCGCGAAGACCTCGGTGACCGTGCCGAACGGCCCCTGGTGGGACGCGTACGGTCACGCGCTGGGCGACTATCACGTCCACTTCCTTCGCTCCTTCCGCTACGCCATCACGGCGACGCTGATGGCGCTGGCGCTCGGCTATCCGCTCGCCTACGTGATCGCCTTCCGAGGCGGACGGCTCAAGAATCTCCTGCTCGGCCTGGTGATCCTTCCCTTCTTCACCACCTTTCTCGTCCGCACCTTTGCCTGGAAGACGATCCTCAACGACAACGGCCCGGCCGTGTGGCTGCTGCGTCAGGTGCACCTGATCAGCGCCGACGGACGGCTGCTCGACACGACGCTGGCGGTGCTCGGGGGCCTGACGTACAACTTCGTGCCGTTCATGATTCTGCCGATCTACGTCAGTCTCGAGAAGATCGATCGCCGGCTGGTCGAAGCGGCGGAGGACCTCTACTGCTCGCCGATGCAGGCGTTTTTCAAGGTGGTGCTGCCGCTGTCGCTGCCGGGGGTCTTCGCCGGGAGCCTGCTCACGTTCATTCCGGCGACGGGCGACTTCATCAACGCCCAGCTCCTCGGTAGCCCCAACCAGCAGATGATCGGCACCGTCATCCAGAACCAGTTCCTCGAAGTGCGCGACTACCCTCTCGCTGCCTCGCTCTCGTTCGTCCTGATGATCGTCATCACGCTCGGCGTCCTTGCCTACACGCGGGTGCTCGGCACCGAGGACCTGGCCTGATGCGGCGGTTCAGGCTCTGGCTGCTCGACGGCTACGCGGCGATCGTGCTGGCCTATCTCTTCCTGCCCATCTTCGTGACGATGCTGTACAGCTTCAACAAGCCGGCGGGGAAGTTCAACTTCGTCTGGAAGGCGTTCTCGCTCGACGCGTGGCGCGATCCATTCCAGTATCCCGCGCTCGTCGAGGCGATGAAGCTGAGCCTCCGGGTGGCCGCCATTTCGACCCTGGTGGCCACGGTCTTCGGCACGCTGATCGCGCTCGCGCTCTGCCGCTACCGGTTCCGCGGCAGCGGCATGGTGGGACTCCTGCTGGTGCTGCCCCTCACCACCCCGGAAGTCGTGCTCGGCTCCTCGCTGCTGTCGCTCTTTCTCGACCTCAACGTACGCACCGGGTTCACGACCATCGTCATCGCGCACATCATGTTCTCGGTGAGCTACGTGGCGCTCACGGTGCGGGCGCGCATTCGAGGATTCGACTGGACGCTCGAGGAGGCGGCGATGGACCTTGGCGCCTCGCCGTTCCGGGTCTTCTACAAGGTGACGTTGCCGATCATCGCCCCCGGCATCGTGGCGGCCTCGATGCTCGCCTTTGCCCTGTCCCTCGACGATTTCATCATCACCCTCTTCAACGCCGGCAGCCGTATCACCTATCCGCTGTACGTGTACGGCGCGCGCCGCGCCGCCTTTCCCGCCCAGATCAACGTGCTCGCCACCGCGATTCTCCTCGCGAGTCTCATCCTGCTGGGCGCGACGATTCTGTGGCAGCGCCGCCTGGAACGGGCGCGCTCCGGCGGGGCGTCGCCGGCGAGCTGATCGTCGACTCCGCGGGACAATCCATGCAACCGATCGAACAGGCCTGCTACTGGCTTGCGCACCGAGCTCCCCGCGACACGGTGGCGCTCGACGGCGCGGAACAGGCCGACGTCGCCGTGGTGGGCGCGGGATTCACCGGGCTCTGGACGGCGCTCTTCCTGAAATCACTCGACCCCACCCTTTCGGTGGTCGTCATCGAGCAGGGGGTCGCGGCGTACGGCGCCAGCGGGCGCAATGCCGGCATGCTTTCCGAAACGGTGGACCACAGCCACGGGCTGGCGATTCAGCACTTCGGCGAAGCGGAAGCGCGTCGACTCGCCGGGGTGGGCGAAGCCAACGTCGCCGAGATGCTCCGGTTTCTGGACGAGCGCGGCATCGACTGCGACTACGAGGCCACGGGCCGCCTGATCGTCGCGCTCACCGAGGGGCAGCTCGAGGAGTCGGCGCGCACCGTGGCGGTCGCTCGACGACTCGGTCTCACCACCTTTCGACAACTCGACCGCGAGGCAGTACGGGCCGAGCTCGATTCACCGCTCTATCTGGGCGGCGTCTCGGTCGCGGGTGGGGGTATTCTGGATCCGGTGAAGCTGGCCGACGGGCTCCGGCGCGAGGCCGAGCGCACCGGGGTCAGGGTGTATGAGCGAAGCCGTGTGGAGGGTCTGGAATCGTCCGGGGCCGGAGTTCGCCTGCGGACCGAGGGCGGGCACGTCGATGCGCGGCGCGCCGTGCTCGCGATGAGTGCGTACACGCACCATCTGGTCCCGGCCGTGACGCACCGGTTCATTCCGCTCTACGATTACATCCTCGTGAGCGATCCGCTCACGGCGGCGCAGCAGGGCTCGATCGGCTGGCGGCACCGGCAGGGCGTCAGTGACGGACGGACCTTCTTCAACTACTATCGGCTCACGGCGGACGACCGGATCCTCTGGGGCACCAGTGAAGCGGCGTACTACCGGCGCAACCGCGTGGACCCGGCGTGCGACCATTCGCCCGGTCACTATGCGGCGCTCAGGTCGAGCTTCCGCCGGCACTTTCCGGCGCTGTCGAGCCTCGAGTTTCCCTACGCATGGGGCGGGGCGATCTGCTCGACGACGCGGCTGACGCCGTTCTTCGGCCGCGCGCTGGAAGGACGGGTGATGTATGCATTGGGGTATACGGGACACGGCGTGGGGACGACCCGGCTCGCGGGCCGGATGCTGGCGCACATGGCGCTCGATCGCCACCACGAGCTGCTCGACCTGGCGCTGGTGCGGCGGAAGCCGTTCCCCTACCCACCGGAGCCGCTGCGGTCGTGGGCAGTCGGCGCGGTGACGCGCGGCCTCAGGCGGGTGGATGAGGGCCATTCCCCCAGCCTCGTGCTGCGGGCGCTGGACCGCCTGGGGATCGGCTTTTCGAGCTGAAAGGAGTTACCGCCTTACCGCCCTACCGCCCTACCGCCCTCCGTAATGCCTCGTCGAGCACCTCGACCGCGAAGTCCACGTCCGCCGCGGAGACGCAGAGCGGTGGCTGGATCCGGAGCACATTTCCGTCGATCGCCCCTTTGCCGATCAGCAGTCCCATCTCTCGCGCGGCCTCCCACACGGCCAGTGTCTCCTGCGTCGCGGGCGCCTTCGTCTCCCGGTCACGCACCAGCTCGACACCGATCATCAGTCCCTTGCCGCGCACGTCGCCAATGAGGCGGTGCCGCGCCATCAACTCCTGGAGTCCGGCCTTGAGCCGGCCGCCCACCGCGCGCGCATTTTCCTGGAGGCCATCCTCCTCGATGATGTCGAGCACCGCGAGCCCCGCCGCCATGGAAATCGGATTACCGCCGAAGGTATTGAAGTGGATGCGCTGGGTGAGTGCCTCCGCGATCTCCCGCCTCGTGGTGACCGCCGCCAGTGGCAGCCCGTTGCCGATCCCCTTGGCCGTCGTCACGATGTCGGGCAGCACGCCGGAGGACTCGAAGCCCCAGAAGTGCTCGCCCGTCCGGCCGAAGCCGGTCTGCACTTCGTCGGCGATGCAGAGTCCGCCGTGCTCGCGAGTCACCGCGTACGCCTCACGGAGGTAATTGGGCGCGCCCATCGTGGTGCCGCCGACTCCCTGGATCGGCTCCGCGATGAAGGCCGCGATCGTCCCGGGGGTCGAGAAGCGGATCAGGTCGCGAATATCGGTGGCACTCCGTGAGGCGATCTCCTCGGGCGTCCCTTGAAACGGGCTACGGTACGGATCGGGGTTGATGGCATGGTGCACGCCCTGGCTCGCCTGCTGCGGGAATTTCCAGGTGGAGTGGGACGTCAGTCCCATCGACGTCGGAGACCCGCCGTGGTATCCGTTGCGCACGGCGATGACATCGTTGTTGCCGGTAAAGCAGCGTGCCATCAGCACGGCCAGGTCATTGGCCTCACTGCCGCTGTTGACGAAATAGGTAACGTCGAGCCCCGGCGGCATCTTCCCCGCCAGGCGCCTGGCCATCATGGGAAAGTTGGGATGCAGATAGATCGTCGTCGTATGCTGGATGGCCGCCACCTGCTCCTGGAGGCGTTTGACGAACTTCGGATGCGAATGGCCGCATGAGACGGTGACGATGCCGGCGAAGAAATCGAGATAGCGGCGACCGGTCTCGTCGTAGAGGTACTGCATGTGTCCCTCGACGAGCATGAGCGGCTCGCGGTAGTACAGGAAGGTGGAGGGATGGCAGTACTGCTTGCGCATCGCCAGCACCTCCTGCTTCGAGGGTCCGCTGTACGGGCGCGGGGTATGATCGTGGGGCGGCATGGCGGCTCGGGATGGTGCAACGGACGTTGTCATTTGGCCATCCAGTTGGTACCCGCTTCGCGGTTCCATTTTGTGGTGATCTTCTTGGCCCTGGTCCAGAACTCGATCGACCCGCGGCCGGTGATGTCGCCACTTCCGAACTTGGAGTCGTTCCACCCGCCGAACGGGAATGGCTCACGCGGCACCGGAACTCCGACGTTCACACCGACCATGCCGGCGCCTGCGCGCTCCATGGCACGCCGGGCCAGGCTCCCGCTCTCGGTGAAGATCGAGGCGGCATTGCCGTACGGTGAGGCATTCTCGATCGCGAGCGCCTCATCGAGGCTTCCCGTCCGGACGATCGCGAGCACGGGGCCGAAGATCTCTTCCCGCGCGATGCGCATGTCGGGCCGCACATGGTCGATCACGGTGGGCCCGATGTAGAACCCGCCTTCCCGGCCGGGTACCGACGCTCCACGGCCATCCACCAGGACCTTCGCGCCCTCCCGCTCCGCCTCACCGATCGCCTGCTCGATCCGCTCACAGGCCTCCCGGGTGATCACCGGTCCGAAGTCGCGGCCGGCGACCATCCCACGCGCCTGGGCGGCGAGCCGCTCGACAATGTGGCCGGTGGCATCGACCGCCACCATCACCGATGCGGCCATGCATCGCTGGCCCGTGCATCCGCTCATGGCGGCGAGCACCCCGGCGGCCGCCATCTCCGGGTCGGCGTCGGGCATCACGATGACATGGTTCTTCGCGCCACCGAGCGCAAGCACCCGCTTGAGCGCGGCCGTGCCCCGCCGATAGACCTCTTTTGCCACTCTGGTGGAGCCGACGAAGGTGACCGCCTCGATGCCCGGATGGTCGCAGATTGCCTCCGACGCTTCCCGGCCCCCATGTACCACATTGAAGACGCCGGCCGGCAACCCGGCCTC
>JBDTTA010000159.1:0-6309 GCA_039930845.1 Gemmatimonadales bacterium | reverse complement strand
CGCGTGTGCCGGGAGCCCGTCCCTCGAGCGCATCGTCGGCCAGAAAGCCCAGGTGGGCGCGCAGGACGTTCGCGTCGACCGCACGGGACACGCGCGTGGCAGGAGATGCCGGGCTGCCTTGCTGAGCGGTGACGGGCAGGGTTCCGACGGTGAGACCGAGCACGAGGGCTGCCAGAGCTATCTGCATCGGAGTCCTAAAGTCGAAGACGTTTGAAGAGGGTTTCGGGGATGCTGGTCACCAGAAACATGACAGGCCGCCAGAACCACGGGAGGTACACGATGTCGCGCTTGCGCTGTATCGCCCGGTGGATGCCGCGGCCCACGGCGGCCGGGCTCGCGAAGAGCCTGTTCTTTCGAATGCCCGCGGTCATGGGCGTATCCACGAACCCGGGCTTGATGGTCAACACGGTCACGCCGGAGCGGAAGAGGCGGTTACGCAGGCCTTGAACGAACCGATCCAGTCCACCCTTGGCGGCACCATACACATAGTTACTCTGTCGGCCGCGGTCTCCCGCTACCGAGCCGATGACCGCCAGCACTCCCTGTTTCTGCGCCTCGAAACGGTTCGCCAGCAGGGTCAGCAGGGCCGCGGCGGAGCCGAAGTTCACGTCGAGCGTCGCCGCGGTTTCGACGGGACTCCGTTCGCACCGGGCCTGGTCGGGCAGGACGCCGTGCGCGAGCAGCGCCACGTCGAGTCCGCCGAAGGCGGTGAACGCGGCGTCGATGACGGGTTCGTGTCGCGAGACATCGAGTACGTCCAGCGTGGCCGTTTCGACGCGCGCGGCACCGCGCAGGCGGAGGTCGGCAGCCGCATCCGCGAGCTTGATCGGATCGCGCGCAGCCAGGAAGAGCTGTGCCCCGTACGCGGCGTATACCCGCGCGGTTTCCTTCGCGATGGCGGAAGTGGCACCGATCACGAGGACTCTTTGGGCCTCACGCGGCATGCACCCGCCGCCAGAATGAAGAGGAGAACTTCGGGTCAGTCAGCTTCCCGAACGTGTCCGCTGCAGGGAAGAACCGGCGGAAGCTCTCGGGGCTCATCCTCGCGTCCTTGGCCGGATAGACGGCACCGCCCGCTTCCCTGACGACGGCATCCAGATTTTCCAGTAGACGGAGGGTGGCCGCCCCGCGAAAAGCAAAATCTGCGGCGAGCGTGAGGCCGGGCCGTGGAAACGACATGAGGCCGGACGGCGTACCGGTTCCGAATCGCTTGAGCACGACGAGTGACGCAGCCTGGTCGGACGTGCTCATTCGTTCCAGGATCGTCCGGATGGGTTGGCCCCCCGGCTCCATCGGCACGACGCACTGATACTGGAGGAATCCACGCTTTCCGTAGAGCCTGGCCCACGCCGCCACGCCATCGAGCGGGAAGAAAAACGATGGGTAGGGAATAAGACGTCGAACGACACGGCCTCTCTGTCTGTGGTAGTACGCCCGGTTGAAGACGCTCAGTGTAGCCCGATTGAGCAGGCCCGGGGGTGCGTTGTACGGAATGGCGAGACGCGCCGCCGACAGCGGGTCGGGCGCACTTCCGGCCCAGGGAGCGTGTTCGCCGCGCATGTAGAGTCCCCGGCCGAGGCGGCGCCCTCGAGCCAGGCAGTCGATCCAGGCCACGGTGTACTCATGCCGCGAATCGTCGTCGGCCAGCTCGAAAAACTCATCCAGAGCACGGAACCGGATGCGCTCGCTGTCGATGCCCGAGCCAGCGACGCGTCGCAGCTGAAGATCGGCCCACAGGATCACCCCCGTCAGCCCCAATCCTCCGATGGTGGCCCGAAACAGCTCGGAGTTCTGTTCCGCCGAGCAGATCACCCGACCGCCATTCGAGCGCATGAGCTCGAACCGTGGGACATGGGCGCCGAAGGAGCCGGCGCGGTGGTGATTCTTGCCGTGAATGTCGTTGGCGATCGCGCCCCCAATGGAGACCCATCGGGTTCCCGGGAGCACCGGGGGGAACCACCCGCGAGGAACGGCAAACGAGAGGACCTGCGCCAGTGTCACCCCGGCTTCGCAGCGAAGGATCCCGGTCCCGTCGTCGAATGAAATGAGCCGGTCGAGTCCGGAGACGTCCAGCAAGGCGCCGCCATCGTTGAGGCAGCTATCGCCATAGCTGCGTCCGTAAGCGTAGGGAAGAACCCTCTCGGCCACCATGTCGAATGGGGGTGGGTCGGATCGCCACACCAGGGGAATGATCCGGGTATGCACCGCGTCGGGATAGCCGCCCCAGGAGCGATAGAGTCGCACGGGCTACAGTGCGGTGTACAGGGTCAGCGCAACCAGTACAGCGACCAGATAGCTCGTCGGATCGCGAACCGTGGCTACGATCGGATCGTCGTGAATCCGGCCCCGAAATGCGAGCAGCCACATCCGGCTCGTCCAGTACAGAAGCAACGGACACACGAGCCACAGGAGGAGCGGCCGGCTGTACAGCGCCATTACCTGGTCGCTGTTGATGTAGAGTGCGAGCACGAGCACGGACAGATAGCCGCTGGCGCTCCCCATGGAGCTGAGCCATTGCTCGTCCCCCAGTTGGTATCCCCGCCGAAGTATCTGGAGGTCGGCGCTACCTTCGAGGCCACGCACCTCCGTGTATCGCTTCAGGAACGCCAGGCTGAGGAAGAGGAAGGTCGAGAAGGCCAGCAGCCAGGTGGAGAACCTGACCTGGGCAGCCTCGACGCCGGCGATTACCCGCAGCGTGTAGAGCCCGGCCAGAAGGAGCACGTCGACCACGGCCAGGCGCTTGAGCGCGAAGGAGTATGCGGCGGTGAGCGCCATATAGAGCAGCAGGAGGTCGAGGAACGCAGATGGGCGAAGCGTCCAGCCGATCCACACCGCGGCACCGAAGAGAGCGGGAATCAGCGCCAGGCCGAGGGCTGGGGCCAACGCGCCCGAAGCAAACGGCCGGTCGCGCTTTGTCGGGTGCCGGCGGTCGGCTTCGAGATCCAGCAGGTCGTTGAGGATGTATCCACCGGAGCTGGCACAGCAGAAGGCCGCGAAGGCCGCCCCCGAGCGCGTCATGGCGTCGGGATCGAACAGCCTGTGATCGAGAAGCGCCGGAACGAACAACAGCAGGTTCTTGACCCACTGATGCACGCGAAGCGCTCTCAGAAGGGCGAATCGTCCCGCGGTGCGGCCGGTGCCGGCGGTGGACTGCAGTGCTGATGTTCGCGCGTCAGCCACGAGGCCTCCCCGAAAGCCGGAAGCCCGAGGCGCGCGCCGCGATGTCGCTGTCCAGTCCGATGTCCTGGAGCAGCGCGTGGCCGGCCTCCAGACCCGAGCGAAGCGCGGTGCCCGTCGACACGATCGAAGGAAACGTCCGGTAGTTCCCCGCGAAGTAGACGTTTGCCCAGGTGGTACTTCGCACCGGCGGATTCCGGAAATGGCGGACGAAAACCGGAGAATACATCGGCACCCTCGCGATGTGGGTCCAGAACGGTGTCAGCCCGAATCCGAAGACGGCTCGAAAGTCCTCCCGGTAGCGCTCGAGCAGGCGCTCATCCGATTCCTTGAACAGCGGTCGGTCGCGACTGCGCAAGTGGGTGACGAAATTCACGCAGGTATCACCCGGCCGTCCGATCGTGGGGTTGAGCGAGCTCAACAGGAAGATCCCGGATGCCGTGCGGTCGAGCGACGCGAGGTTGATCCAGTACGCGTCGGGGCGGATCACCTGGCGAGTGGCGCACACCACCGATATCAGGGCGGAATACCGGATGGCGGACAACTCCGGTGTTTCGTCTTCCCGCGTCAGGGCGAGATACGCCTCGGTGGGAAGGCTGCTCACCACCAGGTCTGCGGGGAGCCGCTCGCCATCGGCCAACTCGACTTCTCGAATGCGCCCACCGGCGGTGTGAAACCGCATCACGGACGAGCGGAGTCTGACTCGGATCGCCGCGGACTCGAGCAGCCCTGAGACGCCGTCGCAAAGTACCTTGGTCCAGTTGGCGCCTGGAATGTAGCCGAGTGGGGCGGATCCCTCGCGGAAGTGAAGCCGGGCGCCAAGCCAGGCGCCGCTGACTTCGGCGCAGGGCAACTCGAACTTGAGCCGTGTCAGCCGTTCGAAGATGGCCTCACGCACGCCGGGGCCCGCCCACTCGTCGACCAGGTCCGCCGCGCTGCGGTCCTCCCATTGCTGCCAGTCCCGCGTGCCGAATGCCCGTAGCATGAGCCGCACGAACCTCGCCTTGTCGGCAAGGCTCATCGGATACTGCAGGAACCCTCGGACGGTGGCGAGATCGTAGGCTCGGCCGCCGAGGTCGAAGAGCATGCGCACACGGCGCCATCGGACCAACGGAAGCGCGCCGATGAGATCGAGAAAATAGAGCAGCGTGCGGTCGCGGTGGAGGATATGATGGTAGCCGAGAGGGTAGAAATGGCCCTCCCGCTCGAAGCTTCCGGCCAGCCCCCCGATCCGGCCGCCGCTCTCGACGACGGTGACGTTCCTGAGGCCGGCGCGTCCCAGCGCGAATGCTGCCGAGGCGCCGGAGAGGCCACCACCGAGCACGACCACTGCCGGCTGGCGCCGGTCCGCCGCGTTGGTGCCATTAGCTTTCGGCAACATCCCCCCACCCCTCCGCTCTTCGAGGCGAACCCACCGTGAGCCGATCATTGCCCCTCTTCGCGCTCGTGCTGGCACTCTGTGTGGCGTTCATCGCGCGAGTCGAGATGTCTCTTCGCCCGGGACTCTGGGGGGACGAGATCTTCTCACTGGCCATGGCAACCGGCCACAGCCTCGAGCATCCGACAGCCGCGGCCGATCCCGCCCTCGGCGACTACGTCGATCCACCGGGGGTGGTGCTCTCGGACCGGTTCCGGCATTACACCGAGCACGATAGGCCCCCGGCGGGGTCGAGCCGTGTGCTCCGTGCGGTGCTCCTCTCCGACACGAGTCCGCCGCTGTACTACCTGCTTCTCCACTGGTGGACACGGGTTGCCGGCACCAGTGATGTCGCGCTGCGTCTGCTCTCCCTGCTCACCGCGACGCTGGCGCTTCCGTTCATCTGGGCAATCGGCAAGGAGCTCGCCGGCCCGAAGGTGGCCTGGACGGCCGCCCTGTTGTATGCGTTCTCGCCGGTGAGCGTCTTCTATTCGCTCGAGGGCAGGATGTATTCGCTGCTCTGGCTCCTGGCCTCCGCGCTCGCCTGGCAAAGCCTGCTGCTCCGGCGACGCGGCGCGAAACCGGCCCTGGTGACGGGGTGGATCGTCGCGGCGGCCGGCGGAATGCTCACGCACTACTTCTTCCTGTTCGCGTGGGCAGCGATGCTCGCCTGGCTCCTGTGGAGACCGGGGAAGCTCTCCCGTGGCACGATCGTTTCGATGGCCGGCGTTGTCGCCTTCGCCATCCTCCCCTGGTACCTGCAGGTTCCCGCCAGCCTCGGCCGATGGCGGGTTTCGGGGCGCTGGCTGGCCGAGCCGCTCCACTGGCCCGGCGCGGTGACGCGCCCGTTCGAGCTGGCGTGGAGCCTCCTCGCGGGTGGCAGCTTCTGGGGCGGGTCGCCGCCGGTGGATCTGTGCCTCGCCGTCGCCTATCTCGCCCTCGTCGTCTGGATCATGGGCCGTGGATTATTGGCCCGGGTCTTTGCCGGAGATCTGCTGCTGCTCTGGCTCTGGGTCGGCGCCTCCGTACTGGGACTCGTCGGGTTCGACGTGGCCCGCCACACCAGTGCCTCGCTGGTGCCGCGGTATGTTCTCGCCGCGCTTCCGGCCGCGATGCTGCTGGCGGCTGTCGGCATGGAGCAGTTGCCCCGGAAGATGCATGCGCTCTTCCTGTCATTCGTTCTGCTCGCCTGGACCGCCGGGCTGCGCCCTATCGTCCTCGACCGCGCCCGGCCCGGAGCCGCGTACCCCGCCCTCGCCGCCCGGCTCGGTGGCTGGGCCCGACCCTCCGACCTCGTGCTGGTCCACTCGATTCCCTCCGGCGTTGTCGGCTTGTCCAGGTACCTCTCGCGTCCCATCCCGATGGCGTCGTGGATCGAGCGGTTCGGCTCGAGGGGAAATCCGCACGACCTCGATGTGCTGCTGGCGGGACGGAAACGTGTGGCGCTGGTGCAAGTACACAATCTCGGGAAATCTTCGCTTGCCGAGACGTGGCTTCGATCCCGCTGGCCCATCGTGCGCGAAGAGGTGTGGGTTGGCAGCACCAACACGCTCACCTCCGCCGTCGAATCACTCCCTCCGGCCCAACAGCGGGAACGACGCGAGCATGAGCTCATCGAAATCTTCTACTTCGATCTCTCCGAACGCCGGTAGATGCGCGGACCGCTGTCGTTGGCTGCGTAGACCAGTTTCCATCGCTCCGGGTACTTCCGCAGG
>JBDTTA010000158.1:0-6316 GCA_039930845.1 Gemmatimonadales bacterium | reverse complement strand
ATGCTCAGCATGCGGATGCCGGGAATGAGCGCGAAGATGCCGGCGATCCAGGCGGCGGTATACGAGTACGTGGCCACCTTGAGCGCCTGGATCTGGTTGCGGGTGCCGCCGAACGTCGGCGCCAGATTGTCGATGATGAGACTCATGACGTAGACGGCGACGAGCGTCAGGACGTACGTCACCACCGCACTGGTGATCGCCGAGCCGATGGGCGTGCGCCAGGTTCCGACGAACGGCAGACGCATGCCGAAGACCGAGTAGCCGATTGCCGTGCAGATCGGGCCGATGGCCGCGAGTGGCAGGATGTAGCCGGTATAGAGGCCGCCGACGGTGGCCGGCTCGGCGTCGATCACTTCCCACTCATGGCGGGGATTCAACAGGATGTTCTTCACACGGTCGACCAGACCCATCGCGCTCTCCTTGAAGGGGAAACGGCTGCGGGCGGGAGTACGGTAAGGTGCGGTCTGAATCGTCCGGCGTAAAGAGGCGGGCACGCATGCAGGAAACCGCGGCAGCGGGCCCGACGTAAGCGACAGTGGGTTTTTCCGGCTTCCCCGAACTCCTGGAGCGCCTCGTGCCGCGTGCCCCGCTCGTGTCCGGCCTTGCCGTCGCCCTCTCTCCCCTCGCTCTCGCCCTCGCCTGTAGCGGCGGGAGCCCGCCGATCGGCGCCGCTGCTCCCATGTCGACCGGCCCCGGGATCAGCGCGGCGGATCTCAAGGCCCGGCTCTTGATCCTGGCCGATGACTCGATGCAGGGACGACGGGCGGGCACCGAGGGCAACGTCAAGGGCACCGACTACATCGCGGCCGAAGCCGGGCGGATCGGCCTCACGCCGGCCGGCGAGGACGGGGGATGGTTCCAGACGGTGCCGATGGTGGAGCGCGAGATCTCGAAGGAGAGCACGCTCCGGGTGGATGATGCGGTGTTTTCTCCCTCGACCGACTTCGCCCTCCGCGATCAGGGGAAGGGCACGCGACCGCTCGACGGCGTCCAGGCGGTCTACGGCGGCGTGCTGGGGGACAGCTCCCAGTCGGTCATCACGCCGGACGAGGCGTCCGGCAAGCTGGTGGTGATCACCATGGCGCCGGCGCCTGGCGGGCAGCCGGTGGGCACGGTGAATCGCGCGCTGACCACCGCGCAGTTCTCCACTGCCGCGGGAATCGCGGTGGCCACACTCGACGCGATCGGCGCCGCGGAGCAGGCGGAGCTGCGCCAGGGGAGCGCACAGCTCGCCGCGGCCCCGTCGAAGCCGACTCCGAGCTTCATGTACGTGACCTCACGCTTCGCGACCGCACTGCTGGGGAGGTCGGCCGCGCAGGCGAAGGCAGGCGACCCCGGCAAGACCGTGCGCGGAGTGGCCACTTACACTGAAAGACCAGCCCCGTACCCCGCGAGGAACGTGGTGGCCATCCTGCCGGGGAGCGATCCAGCCCTCAAGGGCGAGTTCGTCGCCATCGGCGCCCACAACGATCACATCGGAATCGCACCGGTGGCGCAGGACCACGACTCGATTCGCGCCTTCAATCGCGTGATGCGTAAGGAAGGCGCCAACAGCACCCCGGGCGTGCCCACGGCGGAACAGGAAGCGCAGATCCGGACGATCCTCGACAGCCTCAGAAAGATCGGGCCGGCACGAATGGACTCGATCTTCAACGGCGCCGACGACGACGGCAGCGGCTCGGTCGCGGTACTCGATATCGCCGAGGCACTGGCCCGGGGTCCCGACCACCCGAAACGGTCGGTGCTCTTCGTCTGGCACACCGGAGAAGAGCTGGGACTGCTCGGCTCCGACTGGTTCACGCGGCATCCCACCGTGCCGCGCGATTCGATCGTGGCGCAGCTCAACATCGACATGATCGGCCGCGGGAGCGTCACCGATTTCCCCGGCGGCGGGCCCGGCTACCTGCAGATGATCGGATCGCGGAGGCTCTCCACCGAGCTTGGCGACCTCGTCGAGCGGATGAACACCGACGGGAAGTTCGGGTTCGACTTCGACTATCAGTTCGATGCCGATGGCGAGCCGAACAACTATTACTGCCGCAGCGATCACTACATGTATGCCCGCTTCGGCATTCCCATCGCCTTCTTCACGACCGGCGCGCACCTCGACTACCATCAGCTCACCGACGAGCCGCAATACATCGATTTCGCGAAGATGGCGCGAGTGGCGAGCCTCGTGAAAGCGACGGCCGTCGCGGTGGCCGACCTCGATCATCGCGTGGTGGTGGACAAGGCGAAGCCGGATCCGGAGGGAGTGTGCAAACAGTAGGCTGTTGGCTAATGGCTGTCGGCTAACAGCCAATAGCGAATAGCGAATAGCGAATAGCCAAAGACCATAACCCACTGATGAGCAATAACTTAAACATCCATTGACTTCCCCCTCCCCCTCGGCGTTATTCACGCCATGTCAGCCGATTCAGCCCGGGCGCTGCCCTCGATTGCCCCCAGTTCAGTGTCCGCGGGCGAGGCTGGCCAAGCCCATCTGCCCACCCCTCAGTGGGTTATCCCGACCCCGCCCCGGGCCTCCATCCGCCCCAGAGTCGACCGTACCCATGCCGACATCCGGGTAGACGAATATGCCTGGCTCCGGGACCGGGATGACCCGGCCGTCGTTGCCTACCTCGAAGCCGAGAACCGCTATACCGACGCCGTCATGCAGCCCACCGAGCGGCTGCAGGAAAGGCTGTTCGAGGAGATGAGGGCGCGCATCAAGGAGACGGATCTCTCCGTCCCCGAGCCGCTCGACGACTGGCTGTACTACTCGCGGACGGAAGCGGGGTCGCAGTATCCGATCCACTGTCGCCGCCGAGCCGGGGAGGGCTCTCCGGAAGAGGTCCTGCTCGACCTCAACCCCCTGGCCGAGGGGCAGAGTTACTTCCGCCTCGGCGCCTTCGATGTGAGCCCCGATCACCGGCTCCTCGCCTGGTCGTCGGATACGAGCGGCGCCGAGTCGTTCTCGCTCCGGATCAAGGACCTCACCACCGGCGAAGAGCTCACCGAGCAGATCGGCAACGTCTCGGCGAGCGTCGCCTGGGCCAACGACAGCGCGACGCTCTTCTACGTGGTGCTCGACGCGGCGCGCCGTCCCTGCCGGCTCTGCCGCCACCGCCTCGGCGACGATCCCTCCCGCGACGCGCTGGTCTACTTCGAGCCGGATGAAGCGTTCTTCCTCGACGTGACCCGCACGCGGAGCCAGGCCTACCTCCTGATGGAGCTCTCGAGTCACTCGACCTCCGAAGTGCGTTTTCTCCGTGCCGACCGGCCCGAGGACGCGTTCGAGGTGGTGGTGCCGCGGCGCGCGGGCATCGAATACAGCGTCGGCCACCACGCCGACCGCTTCTACATCACGACCAACGACGACGCACCGAATTTCCGGCTCGTGTCGTCCCCGGTGAGCGATCGCTCGAAGGCGGCGTGGACGCCGGTGCTCCCGTACCGCCCGATGGTCAGGGTCGACGGCACCGACATCTTCCGGAATCATCTGGTGGTCTACGAGCGGGAAGCGGGACTCCGGAGGGTACGGATTCTCGATCTGGCAACGGGGAATGACTATCTCATTCCGTTCCCCGAACCGGTCTACAGCATCCGCGCGCACGAGAATCCCGAATTCGACACGACGATCCTCCGCTTCACCTACACGTCGATGGTGACGCCGAATTCGGTGGTCGAGTACGACATGGCGGCACGGAGCTGGACGGTCCGGAAGCAGACCGAAGTGCTCGGCGGGTATGATCCCGCGCGCTATCGAAGCGAGCGGCGCTTCGCGACGACGCCGGATGGCACCCGGATCCCGATTTCACTGGTGTACCGGGAGCCGTTGGAGCGTAACGGATCGCGTCCGCTCTGGCTCAACGGCTACGGCGCGTACGGGATCAGCTTCGATCCATCGTTCTCATCCAACAGTCTGACGCTGCTCGACCGCGGCTTCGTCGTGGCCATCGCCCACGTGCGCGGCGGCGAAGAGATGGGGCGGGATTGGTACGAGCACGGAAAGCTCAAGCACAAGTGCAACAGCTTTTCCGATTTCATCGCGGCGGCCGAGCACCTGGTGGCGGAGGGGTACACGGCGCCCGACCGCCTGGTGATCAACGGGGGGAGCGCCGGCGGGCTGCTGATGGGAGCGGTGACGAACATGCGCCCCGATCTCTTCGCGGCCGTGGTCGCCGAGGTGCCGTTCGTGGACGTCGTGAACACGATGCTCGACGCCACGCTGCCGCTCACGGTGATCGAGTACGACGAGTGGGGCAATCCGAACGACCCCGAAGCGTATGCCTGCATCCGCGCCTACTCGCCATACGACAACGTGGCGACGAAGCGCTATCCGCACATGCTGGTGACGGCGGGGCTGCACGACCCACGGGTGGCGTACTGGGAACCGGCCAAGTGGGTGGCACGGCTCCGAGCGCGCAAGACCGACCGGAACCGGCTGCTGTTGCGGACGAACATGGCGGCGGGTCACGGCGGCGCGTCGGGACGATGGGACTACTTGCGCGAGGTGGCGTTCAAATACGCGTTCGTGCTGGACGTGCTGGGGTCCGCGGCCTGAGCTACTTCTTGTAGAACCCCCCGGCGATGCGCTCAGTCAACGCCGCCGTGGCCGATACGCCGGTACGAAACACCACGGCGGCCGGAGAGCGCAGCGCACTACCTGGCCGGAGCGGCGCGCTGGCGAGGGTCCGGATGATCTCTCCCGTCAGCCGGCCTGTAGTGTTCCAGTCGAATTGCGGGCCCCGCACCAGCCCCTTCGCGACCAGCTCGGCCCTCAGCGCAGGCCCGTCCAGCACCCGGCTGAGTCCGGCGGCAATCGATTCCGGGTCGGCCGGATCGACCAGGATCGCTGCACCTCCCGCCACCTCCGGCGCCGCATGCCGTCCGCTCGACGTCACCACCGGGCAGCCACACGCCATCGCCTCGACAATCGGAATTCCGAAACCCTCGTACCACGACGGCAGCGCCAGGCACTCCGCCGCGGAGTAGAGCGCGGCAAGATCCTCGTCGGCGACGTAGCCCACGTATTTCACCCGGTCTTCCAGCCCCAACTCGCCAATCGGCGCCAGCTCACTCTCGAAGCTCCAGCGCTTGAATCCGGCCAGCACGAGGTCGACGTCGTGCGTGGCCGCGACGCGAGCGAAGGCTCGCAGCAGATTGCCGATGTTCTTGAGCGGCGTGATCCCACCCAGAAAGAGAATGTACCGACGAGCGAGGCCGAGCTTGTCACGCAGAGCAGCCTTCGCGGCATCGGTGGCCGGACGGAGATAAGGGTCAACCCCGTGGGGCACGACGAAGATGCGATCGGGATCGGCGCCCATCATCTCGCAGTCTTCCCTGCCGATCTCCGTATGAGTGATGAGTGCGGTGGCGCTCCGGCAGAACGCGGGGACACTGAGCCGGTTGTAGAGGCGGTTGTACCACGGGAAGACCCGCGCCATGGCAAGCTGCTCGCGTCCCGGGATGACGATGAGCGTGGGTACGGTGCAGAGGAGCGGCACGGAGAACTTGGCATTGAAGAGGAGTGAGAGACCCTCGCGCTCCGCATATCTCGGCGCCGTGACCTGATCCCAGCGGAGCCGGGCAGTGTCGCGGAGAACGACGTGCGTCCCCGGCAGGTCGGCGAAGACCTCGTGCTGCGACTCGTCGCTGTAGAGCAGGTGGTAGTCGATACCGTGAGGATGCGTCAGGAGGTATCGGACCACGCGCTTGGTGAAGACCGTCACTCCTCCCGGGGCCGTGACGTGCCGGAGCATGACGCCGACCCTTCCCCCTTCCCCGTTCTCCTTTCCCCGCTTTTCTGTCACCACAGCGGCGACCGCGGCCAGCGCTTCGCGAGGAGCGCGTCTACGCCCAGCGTCCGGCCGGCCGCGCCGATGAGCAGCGCCAGTGAGATCGCCGCGTAGGCCGCGTCGTTGCTCGACGGCGTCCAGGGCCACGCCCCCTTCGCGAACATGTAGTTCACCACGATCAGCAGCGCCGCCGCCGCCGCGAAACGGGTGGCGATGCCGAGGAGGAGCGCCGCGCCCACCAGCACTTCGCCCCATGACACGATCGCCGCGAACACCGCCACGTGGGGGATCACCACCGCGCGCACGAAGTCCTGATAGAAGAGATGGCCCTTGTCCAGGGCCACGTTCTGCAGGAAACCGAGCAGTTTTGGAGTGAAGTGCTCCCGCACCTTCGGGATGCCGGAGACGAGGAACACCACCCCGATCTGCACCCGGAGCAGCACCAGCGCGCCGCGCGCGAGCGCCCCCTGGAAGATTTCCCCTGGCAGATTCATCGCCCAAAGCTATCGCTGTCCGGTCTCCGTTGCATGGGGGAG